>JAILEX010000096.1 GCA_024687185.1 Bacilli bacterium
CCTAGAGGAACTAAAGAAAAGCGAAGGCTTCGTAAGAAGTCGCCTCGCCAAGAAAGTATCCGTCTACAAAGTCCCCGAAGTCCGCTTCCTTTACGATGAATCCTACGATAGGTTCGACCGTATCGAGAAGGCGCTAAAGAAGGAACAGGATACCATCGATTCCTTCCCTAGTGGCGATGATGAAGGGGACGAATAATCCTTCTAACACCAAAACAAAAGGCCTACCTCCTCCAAAAAATAGGGGGAAGTAGGCCTTTTTCCTTTACCGTTTTATCTCCTCTAGGGGCAATTCCCCATCGAGGCAATCGAAGTGGTCGACGATATAGCCCATATCGCTTATCCCTCCCCTAAGGAGGATCGATCTCGCCTTTTCCCTATTCATATTGACCTTGATCCTTTTTAGATTGAAACAGTCGACGAAGGGGATAAGCCCGATCGATTCGATCGTGGAGGGAAGGGTGACTTCCTCCAAGGCGGGCGATTCCTTGAAGCAAAAGTCCCCGATTGATTTCACCCCTTCGGGTATGGCGATGGAGGAGATTAGGGTCAAATGGGAGAAGACGCTTGTGCCGATATGGTGGCAGGCGGGGTCTAGTTCTATCTTCCTTCTCCCTAAGGGGTAGGCCAATAGGACGAGGTCATCGCCTTCTTTGATATAGAGCACGCCGTCTATTGAAACGTATTTGGATGAGGTCCCGCCTATTTCTATCCTAAGAAGCCTCTCGCACCCCGCAAAAGGGCTATAGCCGATTTCCTTTGGCGAAAGCAAGTTGACGTTTAATAGCCTTCTGCAGTTCCTAAAGGCGAGGTGGCCGATCTTCATGGTTTCGACCGTGGGGGAGAAGGACTCTAGGCGGTAGCATTCCGCGAAGGCCTCCCTACCGATATAGTTCACCATGTCGAGGTTATCCATATTGGAGAAATCGAGGCTATGGCAGCCTTTGAAAGCGAAGTCGTTGGCCTGCATGATGGGAGAGAAACTGCCGATATATTCTAGGCTATGGCAGTTTTGGAACATCCCTTCGAGGACTAGTTTTTGTAACCCCATCCTTTCGATGGATTCTAGCTTTACGCAGTTATGGAAGGCATATCGCCCAGAAGGCACCAGCATGAGCCCTTTGGGGAAGCGGATGGATTCGAGGTTGATCGCGTTGGCGAAGCAACAATCGCCCAGATAATAGTTGACGGGCATAAAGGGGTTGCCCGCGCCTTTGATCTCGAAGTCGTCTTCCTCGATTTTGAAGGCGTTTGGGTTATTGAGGGATAAGAGGGTTTCGCGCCTAGGGTCATAGGAAAATAGGGGTGGCTCGGGAAGAGATAGGGCGATTTTCTCCGCCTTGTTCCCCGCGGGCATCGATATAGGCAAAAAGATCATCTCGTCTGGGAAGACCTCCTTGATCTTAACGATGGTGTCTTCCTTTATATTGGCCCCATTCTCCTTCATGATGTCCAGCATCTTCGAAACGGGGAATATCTTGCCCTTAACGCTTTCCCCGTTATGGACGAAGTCGGAGGAGAAGGGGAGGTGGATGGCGATGAAGGGCTTTTTGAGTTTGATGGAATATAGGATTTCGTCCAATACCGCCTCACTGGAAAGGGAATGTTCGCTGATATAGAAAAGAATTCCCTTGCATTCGAAGGGGACCATGAAGTTATTCGCGGTCTTCTTCCAATCCTTCCCCGCGGGGATGCCGCGGTCATACCAAATGGAAAGGCCTTCTTCCTCCAATAGGAAGATGTCGCGGTAAACCTCTTTGTAGTCTAGATGGGAATAGGAGACGAAATAATAATCCGTCTCATGCGTCGGCGGAAGAATGGCGGAGGGAATCGCCTCCAAGGGAAGGCGGTTGATGTAATCGATTCTCTTCCTATTGGCCTCCTTAACCGGCAGTTTGGATAAAAGGGATAGGTCGAAGTCTTCTAGATGCAGCGTGCCCATGGCTATAAACCCCCATTGATGTGCCTTGATTCTACCATGGGGGGAATAGAAAAGGGAAAGCCAACGAGATTATTCTAGGTATTGGGCCTTGAAACGAGATTTCCTCATCCTATAGATATTTAAGAAGATGCCTAACCCCAAAAACACGGCGATGGAGACGACTTCCATGATGAAGCCCGCGAGGTAATTGCCCGTTTGGAAGGCCGCGGATATGGCCTCAAAGCCGTTTAGTTCGGGGAAGCTTGAGATCGCGGCCTGGAAATAGACGAATAGGCAACCCGCATATACGCCGATACCGGTCAATACCGCGCAAAGGATAAGCATATACATTCCAGGTTTGCCCCTAAACAAACGATAGAACAGGGTGGATAGCGATAACCCAACGAAGCTAGCGATGCCGAAGAAGCCGATTAGGTAGAGCATCGCGATTTCTATCCCAGCGGCAAGCGCGGCCCCAAGCAGCGCCCCAAAGAAAGAGGAGATCGGGGGAACGCCTTCCTTTCCTTTTTCCTTGCTATAGTCCTCGCTTTTTTTGATGAGCTCGTTATAGGCGTCGATGTCGTCGTTGGTCAATCTGATTTCTAGATTGCCGGCTTTGGCGATCCTAGAGTTATCTTCTCTCATCCTGACGCCGGAATAGGGGGAATAATCCGCGTTTGGGCAAGAGCATTCCATTAAGGCGTCTATTGCGGCATCTAGTGCCTTAGGCAAAACCGCGACCGCCTTCTCGGGGATAGAGGGCTTAACCAAAACGGTCAAACCGACTTCGCCAGCCTGATAATGGCTTTCCTCGGGTTTGGTTTTGATAAGTATTGCCACCAAGGCCTCGGCCTTTTCCTTATCAAGGCGCGTCGAGATCAATATCCTATAAGGGTAGCGATGGCCCGGGACGCGGAAAAAGTTGAGTTCATAGCCACGGTAAATACCATAGTAATCGAACTCGTTGACCCTTCTTAGGCCAATGTCGGTTGCAAACATCTCCGCGTACTTTTCCATATGGTTTTCCGAAAGTATTCTACAACGCGGGGAAACCTTCTTCCATGCCAGCCTTCCTTCCTGCTAGCCTAAAAGGCTTTTGTTGCTATAATTACCCTCAAAGGAAGAAGGAAGGCAATGGAAGGGACTAGCGGCGTATTGTTCGTCGATAAGCCGGTCGGTATGACCTCTAGGAAGGTCGATAACACCCTCGGCCGCCTTTTCCATACCCGCCATATCGGCCACCTTGGAACCCTCGACCCCTTCGCAAGTGGCATGCTCATCGTATTTGTGAACAAAGCCAACAAGTGCTCTCCCTTCGTTTTGGACGAAGAGAAGACCTACGTGGCCTTGCTTAGGCTTGGCAAGAAGACCACTACGGGCGATAAAGACGGCGAGGTCATAGAAGAAGGGGGAAGGACCGCTTTTTCCAAGGAGGAAGTAGTTTCCGCCCTAAATTCCTTTTTGGGTAAGGGAAAGCAAATCCCGCCTATGACTAGCGCCATCAAAATTGACGGCGAGGCGCTATATAAAAAAGCCCATCGGGGCGAAACAATCGAAAGAAAGCCTAGGGACATCGAGGTGTTTTCGATCTCCTTGCTTTCCTATAATAACGACGAAATCATCTTTAGGGCCAAGGTGAGTAAGGGCACCTATATAAGGACATTAGGCGAAGATATCGCCGCGAAATTAGGCACGGTTGGATATTTAGAGGAACTAAGGAGAATCAGCATCGGGGACTTTGGCGAATCCAAGATGGTCCCATTAGGAAAAATAGACGAAAAGACCCCGCTAGAAAACCCGCTTGACCTCATCGCCTTGCCTAGACATGAGCTTAATGAGAACGAGGTCATAGAGGTGAAAAACGGGGTAAGGCAAACGCTTCAAGGCATTAAGTCCGACAAAATCCTTTTGACCTACCAAAACCAGGCTATCGCGGTATACGAAAGAAAAGAAGGTAGCCTTTACCAGTGCCTAAGGGGGCTATTCTGATATGGAAGTGATTCGTATTTCCCCAAATAACGTAATTAGAAGCAAAGAGCCCTTAAGCATATCGCTAGGGGACTTCGATGGCTTTCATCTTGGCCATCAAAGCCTTGCCCTTGCTAGTTTCGCCGATAGCACCTATCTTAACGCGATCCTATTCCTCTCTTCTTCCTATAAGAGGATTCGTGGCGAGGACGAAACCCTTTCTAACCTCACCCAGAAGATAGCGTGGGCCAACCAAAACCGTTACGAAAGGGCCTATGTGCTTGATGTCGACGAAGCCTTTTTCCTCTCTCCAAAAGAAGAATTCGAGAAGCTATTGAAGGATCTAGGCGTCAAGGAGGTCTTCGCGGGTGAGGATTACCGTTATGGCTATCAGGCAAAAGGCAATCTCTTCTCCCTTTCCAAAGCCGATTTCAAAGTCCATAAGGTGAGTTTGAAAAGAATCGATGGGGAGAAGGTTTCCTCCCATATCATCAAGCAGCTTGTGAAAGAAGGCGACTTCGTTAGGGCGACTTCTCTTCTTGGAAGGCCCTATGAAGTATATGGGAAGGTTATCAGGGGAAAGCAAAACGGCAGGAAGATGGGCATCCCCACGGCCAACCTATCCTTCCTCGACCCCTATGTCATCCCCGCCTTCGGCGCCTATTATGGTACCGCGATCGTCAGGGGTAGAAGCTATACCTGCATGATATCCGTTGGGACCAACCCGACCTTTATGGGGACGGAAAGAAGCGTTGAGGCGCATTTGCTTAACTTCGATATGGACATATATGGCGAATCCATCTATCTGTCCTTCTGGGAGAAGATAAGGGAGAACAAACCCTTCGAAAGCATCGAGGGATTACAAAAACAACTCCACCAGGACAAGGAATCCACGGTGGAGTATTTCAAGAAGATTTTCTAAGGCCGGTTTAGTTTTGCAAAGCCTCTTTCATGGCTTCGGCCTCGGCCTTTTTCTTCGCGTCGAACTTCTTCCTATCGGGAGTGGACAATATCCTCTTCCTCATGCGGAAGGCGCTCGGGGTGATTTCGACTAATTCGTCGCTATTGATATAGTCTAGGCATGCTTCTAGGGTCATCTTCCTAGGGGACTTCAAGACGACGGTCTGGTCCTTATTGGAGGAGCGGACGTTTGTCTGGGGCTTGGCCGCGGTGACATTGACCGCGAGGTCGACGGGATAGCGGTGCTCGCCGACGATCATGCCCTCATAGCAGACGGTGCCCGGGGTGATGAACATGGTGCCATGGTCCTCGATCTTTTCGATGGAATAGGGGGTGGAGGCGCCTTTGTCGACGCTAACCAAAACGCCTAGCTGCCTTTCCCCGACGACGTGGTTATAGACGGGACGGTATTCCTTGAAGGTGTGGTTGATGATGCCATAACCTTTGGTTAGGGTGAGGAAGTTATTCACAAATCCGAGTAGGCCCCTAGAGGGGATGACGTATTGGACGCGGGTCTGGCCGTTGTTCTCGATCATGTCCTGAACCTGTCCGCCGCGGTTTCCAAGGGTTTCCATGATGTCGCCGATGAATTCGCTTGGGACGTCGATTTGGACGTCTTCATAGGGTTCGCATTTGACCCCATCGATCTCCTTGATGATGACGGTGGGTTTGCTGACCTCGAGTTCATAGCCTTCCCTTCTCATCGTCTCGATAAGGACGGAAAGATGGAGTTCGCCACGTCCGGCGACCGACCAGGTCTCGCTATTTGGGATCCTTTTAAAGCGGAGGGAGACATCGCGCTGGACCTCTTGGTAAAGCCTATCCTCGATGACCCTGGCGGTCACGAATTTGCCATCTTGTCCGCGTAAAGGCGAGGAGTTGGTGCCGAATTCCATCTGAAGGGTGGGTTCATCGACGCGTAGGGGTGGGAAGGGGTTGTCCAAGAAACCGGGGGTGGTGAAGGTTTCGCCGACGTTCATCTCGGGGTTGCCCGCGATGGCGCAGATATCGCCGGGGCCGACTTCGTTGACCTCGATTCTACGTAGGCCCATAAAGGTATAAAGTTTCATGACCTTGAAGTCCTTGGTGGTGCCGTCGATATGGATGTCGGTGATGGTCTCGCCGACTTTGACGCTGCCGCCGCGGATGGTGCCGATGCCGATACGTCCGACGAATTCGTTATAGTCTAGTAGCGCAGGCTGGAAGCGGAAGGGCCCTTCCTTTTCGCATTTGGGCGAGGGGATTTCCTTGATGATGGTCTCAAAGACGGGATCCATGCCGGGCTTTTGGGATTCGGGTTTATCATCATAGGAGGAGGTGCCGTTTAAGGCCGAGGTATAGACGACGGGGAACTCAAGCATGTCATCTGGTGCGCCTAGCTGGATGAATAGGTCAAGGACCTCATCGACCGCTTTGGCGGGGTCGGCGTTAGGACGGTCGACCTTATTGATGACGACAATCGGCTTGATATGGTTTTCGAGTGCGTTTTTAAGGACGAAGCGGGTTTGTGGCATCGTGCCTTCGAAGGCGTCGACTAGGAGCAGGCACCCATCGACCATGTGCATGATGCGCTCGACCTCGCCTCCGAAGTCGGCGTGCCCCGGGGTGTCCACGATGTTGATTTTGGTATCGCCATACATGAAGGAAGTGGTCTTCGCCAAAATGGTGATGCCCCTCTCCCTTTCCTGGGGGTTGGAATCCATGACGCGGTCCATGACGGCTTCGTTGTCGCGGAAGGTGCCGGAATTCTTTAGTAGTGCGTTGACTAGGGTGGTCTTGCCGTGGTCGACGTGCGCGATGATCGCGATGTTCCTCATGTCCATGGCTGTTCCTCCTTTTTGCTTAAATCTATTGGAATCCTTGGTTTATCGGCATAGCCGAAAACCGAGGGTTAGTTTAATTACATGTGCGCCCATGCACAAGAAAAAACTGAAAAGCAGTAGGCGAGTGGCCCCATAAAACCGCTTTCTTTTCAATAGAAAAGAGCGAAAAGGGAGGAAAGAAGAATTAATCCTTGCCTAAAGGCAGGGGAAAGAGTACATTTACTCCGCAACCCGTCTTTGGTTCGCATCTTTCTCCAGATCGAACGAGGGCGTGGCAAAGTAAAAGGAAAGGAGAAATAACAATGGCATTGTCCAAAGAAGAAACCGCCGCCATCATCAAAGAGTACGGCAAAAACGA
>JAILEX010000010.1 GCA_024687185.1 Bacilli bacterium
GATGGTGCCCTCACCCTTAGTCGAAAAGAGGTCTGATCCTTACCATGGATCCGTTCTACCGCTGAACTATGAGGGCAGCGGGATCGACTTCCCTAAGAAATCGAACAGGGGAAGTATAGGCAAATCTTCCCCGATATGCAATTACAAGTTTTTCCTTTTTGCCAAGGGGGTGGCGGCCCCTGGCGCCTTAATGGCGACAAGGATGGGCGTCATCTGCGATTGAGTTCTTTTTTATAGTACTTGCCGACGTAATCGCCCGCGTAAATCTCCTCCCTCACATCGGTCTTTTTCTCATATTTATATAAGGCATAGGAGATCTTCCTGTCGGCGCGGTAGATGAAATGTCCTAACGGGAAGCCGAATCCATGGAAGGGGGTAAGGGTGTAGACAACGATGAAATACCCTAGGATTTCGGCGATGAGCAGGCACACGTTCAAGGTGATCGAGGACTCGGAGAATATCTCCGGCATGGCGTAGACAAATAGGTGGTTGACCCCCACGAAGGCGGCGCTGGCGAAGCCAACGCTTAAATAAACCACGACTAGGCCTCTTAGGGACCTTATGCCCAATCGGTTCGTGGAGATGGCCAAGACAAACGCGGCCCAGCTGGCCAAGACGACGGAGGAGAAGATGACCGTGATGGTCTTTGGGCTCAACAATACCGCCGCGATCGCGGAGAAGGAGAATATGAAGGTAAGGCTTACTATTAGCCTGCCCCTGACCCCCGAATCGTGGAAGCCGAGGAAAAACACGCCCGGCGCTATGACCAAAACGGCGATGGAGATGGCGATGAGGTTATGGTCATAGAACTGATGGTACCACATCGAATCGAGGTTCCCCATCAAAGGGGCGACGCCGAGGAAGAAGAAAAGCAAGGGCAGCAAAATGCTGGTGGCCAATAGGGCTTTCCTATGGGCGGGGATCGCATAGCTATAGGTCGTGCCGATCTGGTTGAAGGCGGCGAGCTCTTCCTCCTTCACCTCGGGGTGGCGGTCCTGATAGAAATCGGTCAATAGGGGCAAGATGAAGGCAAGGCTATAGTATAGGGCCTTTGTATCGGCGCCTAGGAAAGTCGTCGTTTCGGTGATGGATTGGCCTAAAATCGCCAAGATACCCAAAAGGCAGGGGATCGCCAGCCTTCTTTTGTTGGTCGCGTTGACTATCGCGGCGATAAGGACGAAGACGAGCATGATCACGTATATGGCCAAACGGATGAACCCACCGGCGAAAAGCTGATGGACGAAGCCGTTGTGGGTGAAATAGAAAGGCCCTTCGGTCCCCCACATGGCGCTAAGAAGGGTAAGCGCGTTGAATTCGCCAACGCCGACGATAAGGTAGACGCCATTGGTCTTTTGGAAGGCGTAGCAATTGGTCCAAATCTCGATGCGGTAATCCAAGAAACCGTGTTCGACGCGGCTAAGGAAGGCTTCTTTGAAGTTGAGGTAGAGCTTGACGAAGATCGTGTTGCGGGGGAAAAGCTGGAGTTCGCCGACGGTGAAGACCATTATGATGGCCAACCAGAACAATATTAGACCCAAGAAGGCCCTGACCTTGTGGTATTTGACGTTGACCACGAAGCGATAGAAGACATAGGCGACCAGGAAGGCGCTGCCGATGAGGATGCCGGTCTTGGAGATCGTGAAGAAGAGTTCTAGGTAAAATAGTCCCATCAGGATGTAGTTCCAGAAATGGTGGCTGTCCGCGTTGACGATGCCGCAGCTCGCCATACCGACGAACAAAACCGCGGCGTAGGTATTGCGGTTAAGGAAGAAGGAAGACACGCATTTGTTGGGGTCTATGTCCATTTCGGGGTTTAGGTAATAGGCATAGATGTCGGCCTCGGCCACAAAGGACCAGATGACCGCGATGATAACGACCACGATGAATAGGTAATGGACCAAAACGACGGTCCTAGAACTCCTTAATAGCTTCGGGGCGATGGCGTAGAGGATATACATGTCGATGCAAGCCACGCCAAAGGCGAGGACATAGCGGATCCTTAGATGGTATTCTAGGCTATAGGTCCAGTCGATGCTACCTCCGCCAATAGGCAAGGTGGTCCCGCTTGTTTCGCTGGGGAAAAGGTAGGTAGCGATGAGGTTTCCGACAAAAAGTATCACCATCAAGGAGATCCAGAAAGCGCTTGGCTTGACCCTGAAATGGCGATGGCTGATATATAGGAACCCGATGAAGCTAAGGCCACAAATCGCGAAGACCACATAGAATTCAAGATCGGTCATCAAAGAGGAAAAGGGATTGTTGAAGAAGGCGATGCCTTCAAGCAAAAATGAGGAGACGGTGATGACGACGAGCAAAAAGATAAACATAAAAAAATAGGGTTTACCCTTTTTGACTTTGAAATAATTGCTTTTTTTGTTGTGCCCAAACGACATAGCCCGCTTATTCTAACCTGCCTTTCCTTTTAAGGAAATAGAAAAGAAACCCCCTTTTTGTCCGCAATTAGAAGCCTATAAAAGTGATACATTTTCGTGAAAATGGATGAAAATCACATGAAAATAACGGAAAAACAATAGGCAAATCACATATTATTTTCCAAAAAAGTCTAGATTTTATCGAATGAAATTTGTGAAAGCGTTTACGGTAAACGCTTACAATATTTACATTGTACGCGGCAAGCCTAATATGAAGGTGTCCAAAGGGAAAAGCCAATGGACAAAGAAAAAAACCGGGCCAAGAAGCCCAAATCCAAAAAGGAGGAAAATAGTCATGGAGTATTCTACCTACGCCAAAGAGCTTAGCAGCGTCGACACCCTCTTCAAAGAAGACGAACAGATCGATGCCGAACTAGGATATCCGGAAGACCACGAATATTACGAAGACGATAATTACATCGCATCTTCCTATCGCTAGGCTTCCTTGATTCACCTAATCTAAAATAGCACTAAGCTAATGGGGATTCTGTGCAAAAACGAATGCATGGGGTCCCTATTTTTATGCTTCCTCTTCCCTTTTGCTTTTGCGGTGCTAATATATGCGCGTTACCTAGAGTAGGTGGCCCGCGTCAAGTGTCTTGGGATGGGAGGTCGTCCAAGAACGAAAGGAAGAAAGCCTCTTCCCGCGATGGTCCATTCCGCAGCCGCTAGATAACGACGCCAATTCCTCCCTCTATATCCGTATGGAGGTTTTTTTATGAAAACGCAGCTCGTCAAAAGACTCTGCATCGACGGTATTCTAACCGCCCTATTCATCGTCATCTCTTTGTTCCGCATCAAACTTGGGTTTTTGGAATTCGGGCTTACGAGCCTAGTCACCCTTCTGGCCTGCTTTTTGTTGTCGCCGATAGACGGCATGGCCGTAGGCCTTGCGGGGGAATTCATCAACCAGGTCTTCCTTTCCGGATATGGCCTCACCCCGACCACGCCCCTATGGGTCTTGCCCCATGTCCTAAGGCCTTTGATCGTGGGTTTGATCGCCTATTTCTTTAGGAAAGGAGATAAGCCCTTCGTGAGGTATTCGCCCCTATATTTCATCACCCTCTGCGGAACCGCGCTTCTCATTTCCGGACTCGATACCCTCATCATCTGGCTCGATGGCATCATCTTTGGCTATAGCACCGTCTCGATCTTGCTCAATAGCGGCTTCCGCGTCCTCTCTAGCCAAGGAAGCGCGGTCGCGGTCGGATTGATGCTAGTCCCGCTTTACCGGGTCCTTTCCACCCTTTACCCAAAGGAAAAGAGGGAGGAAAATGAGCCCGTCGAAGAAAGCGGGGACAGCAAATGATGAGAATCGTTACATGGAATGTAAACGGCATTCGCGCCGTGGTCGGGAAGGGGTTTGCGGAAAGCATAGAATCGCTTAACCCCGACGTCTTGGTCCTCCAAGAGACCAAATTGTCCCTTGAGGGCGAACTCGCCTTTCCCTACGCGAAGGAAGGCTATCGCTACTATGGCACGATCTCGAAGCTCCGCAAAGGCTATTCCGGGGTCTCTATCCTAACTAGGGTCAAGCCCCTAAGCGTCCATTATGGTTTGCTTGACGAGAAATACGACGAGGAAGGCAGGGTCATAACCCTTGAATTCGACTCCTTCTACCTAGTCGGGGCCTACGTCCCCAATTCCGGGGATGGGCTTAAGCGCCTCGATTTCAGGATGGGTTACGAAAAGGACCTCATCGACTATTTCGCCTACTTGGAGAAAAGCAAGCCAATCGTCTATTGCGGAGATTTGAACGTCGCCCATAACGACATCGACCTCAAAAACCCGGAATCCAACCACAAAAACCCGGGCTTCACCGACGAGGAAAGAGAAGCCTTCACCAAGCTCCTTGGCCAAGGCTATATCGACATCTACCGCACCCGCAATCCGGACATCGTCAAATATTCCTGGTGGAGCTACCGCTTCCACGCCAGGGAAAATAACGCAGGCTGGCGTATCGACTACTTCCTTTGCTCCACTAGGTTCTATGATAAGGTCGAAGACATCGAAATCCATAACGAGATCTTCGGCAGCGACCATTGCCCCGTGAGTTTGGACCTAAGAAATTGACTATACTTTCCTTTCTACCGATTCTCTTAAACGTAGAATAGGCGATATCTACGGCGGTTTCCGCTAACCGCTTTCTTTTTTTCTAGACAAAGCAACGTTTGAAATAAGCGCGCATACTTGATAGGATTAGGCGCTCAACTTAAGTTGAGTAATCGTATGGTCATTACATTTATTTGCGAAGTATTAGGGGAAGAGAACAACGGCACCACCATCGCCACGATGAACGTCGTGCGTTATCTTCGTTCCCAGGGACACGAAGTCCACATCGTCTGCCCTGACGAAGACAAAAGGGGCGTGGAAGGCTATTTGGTGCTGCCGCGCATCCACTTCGGCCCCTTGGACAACTACGTCGCCCATAATGGCGTCGTTTTGGCCAGCGCACATGGCTTTAAGAAGAACAAAGAGCTTCTTGCCCTTATCGAAAAAAGCGACGTCGTCCATTTCAACTTCGCCAGCAAATTGACCCTAAGAAGCGCCAAATACGCCCATGCCCATGGCGTGGCCTGCACCGCGAGCTTCCATACCCAGGCGGAGAACTTCACCAACCACGTCTATTTGATGAGGAGCCGTTTCGCGAATTGGGTCATCTACCTCTTCTTGAACCACCGCCTCTTCAAACAAGTCGACGCAATCCATTACCCGACGCAGTTCATGCACGATATCTTCCGCCGCCATCACTATACCCCGGCGAGGGAATACATAATCTCCAATGGCACCCAATCGATCTTCCATAGGCAGCCTAGTGTCCGTCCAGAAAGATTCAAGGACATGATCGTCATCACCTCGACGGGAAGGTATTCCAACGAGAAATGCCAGACCACTTTGCTAAAGGCCATGAAATATTCGCGCTACGCCGATAAGATCCAAATCATTTTGGCGGGTGACGGGCCCATGAAGGCAAAGTTAGAGAAAAAGGGCAAAAAGTATTGCAAGGTCCCGCCGATTTTGGGCTTCTATTCCCACGATGAACTCGCGTCCATCCTCAATTACACCGATTTGTATTGCCACTGCTCCTATGCGGATTTGGAGGCAATTTCCTGCTTGGAGGCCATTTCAGTCGGCATCTGCCCCATCCTTTCCGATTCTAGATTAAGCGCGGTCTCCCAGTTCGCGGTCGATGAGAAAAACGTCTACCGCCATGGCTCAGCCAAGGCCCTTGCGAAAAGGATCGACTATTGGATCGAGCACCCCGAAGAGAGGAAGGCCAACGCCGATAAATACCTTGGCGCGGGCGAGAAATATAACCTCGAGGACATGATGAGGCAAATGGAGGCGATGTATCTAGAAACCATCGCGCTCTTTAACAAAAAGGAGGAAGGCCGATGAAGAAGAAAGTCGTCTACTACAACGACCCCCTCAACGACGATTTCGCGGGCACCAACATCAAAAGAAAGCCGCTGCCCAAGAACTACCGTTTTCATCATACCAACCCCATCTACCGCTTTTTGACCAGCGTGTTCTACTATACCTTGGCCTGGCCCGCCATCTTCCTATACCTAAAAATCGGATTTCACACCAAAGTGGTTGGCAAAAAGAACATCCGTTCCCTCAAAAAGGGCGGTTTCTTCGTATATGGCAACCATACCCACTATATCGACGCCATGACCGCACAGATCTACGCAAGTAGGGGCAGACGCACCTATATCGCGGCCGACCAAGACGTCACCTCTTTGCCTTTCCTTAGGGGACTGGTTTCCGCCTTAGGCGTCATTCCCGTCCCGCTTAATCCCGATGAAAGCGCCAAATTCAAGGACGCCATCGCCTTCCACATAAGCAAAAAGCACGTGATTTCCATCTTCCCCGAAGCCCATATCTGGCCCTATTGCACCCATATCCGCCCATTTGGCGACGCGAGCTTCGTCTATCCTTGCGAACTTAACCGCCCGGCCGTGGCCATGGTCATGACCTATAGGAAGAGGAAGATCTTCAAAAACCGCAAACCCCTCCACACCCTCCACGTTTCCCGTCCCTTCTACCCCGATATGAAACTCTCCCTCCCCGAGAGGAAAGCGGCTTTAAGGAACCATATCTACGACTATTTCCTCGATATCACCTCCGAAGACGGCAACATCGAATGGATTGCCTATAGAAAAGCCGAAAATAAGGTTGATTAACAATAATCGAAGCCCTTTTTTCGACCCTTTAAACCCTATATAATTTTTCTACCCATATATAAGGAGAAAATATTTATGGAACTAAAAGGCAGTAAGACCGAAAAGTGCCTAATGGAAGCCTTTGCCGGCGAATCCCAGGCCAGAAACAAATACACCTACTACGCATCCAAAGCCAAGAAGGAAGGCTACGAGCAAATCGCCGCCATCTTCCTTGAAACCGCCGAAAACGAAAAGGAACACGCCAAGCTATGGTTCAAATACCTCCATGGCGGCGAAGTCCCCACCACCGCTGAAAACCTCCAAGATGCCGCCAATGGCGAAAACTACGAATGGACCGATATGTACGATTCCTTCGCCAAGATCGCCGAAGAGGAAGGCTTCAAGGAAATCGCCGCCAAATTCCGCATGGTCGGCGCCATCGAAAAGCATCACGAAGAACGCTACCTCAAACTACTTGAGAACGTCAAAACCGGCGTCGTCTTCGTCGGTAACGATCTAGCCGTCTGGAAATGCCGCAACTGCGGACACATCGTCGTTGGCAAATACGCCCCGAAGATCTGCCCCGTCTGCCTCCATCCCCAGAGCTACTTCGAACTCGAAGTCAAAAACTATTAATCGTGTCTGATTAGAAAAATGCCACCTATGGCGACTTGCCTAGGTGGCTTTTTTATCGGGTAAGTTTAGAGAGAAGAGACTTAAGGGAAGAAGGGCCCGATGAATCCCGAATGAAATGGTGCATCCTTCCAAGGCTTTGGATATCGCCTATGTTGCCAGCCCCTTTTAGGGAATCGAAGCGTTCGATGACGTTTATCCCCTCCTCCGAGCAATCTAGCAAATAGAACTCCTTCTCCGTCGCCGGTACTGTCTTTATCGCTTCCTTTAGTTCTTCTAACGTTGTAAAGCCTCTTCCCACCCGATAATAAGGGTTATCGGAAAGCACGCCACAATAGGGGCTTTGGGGAGAAAGGTGGTTACTAATCATATAGTCGGGGACCAAGACATCGACATAATCGAAGCCATATTCCTTTTTCGCGGCGATGGCGCTAGTCATATCGACGTTATATTTCCTGCCATTGATCGAGACGATATTCCAGGCGTGGGCATCGGTGGCGCCTACGATATTGCCAAAGGCCACCATCGCGTCGATACCAAAATGGAGGCAAAGGATCATAAATACCATAGAAAAACCTTCGCATACCCCTTCTCCCTTCATCAAAGGGCCGTAGATCGTATGGTCATCAGGGGAAGCATTGTTCACATATCTTAGTCGATACATCCATTTCACGATGGCAATTACCTGCTCATAGGCATTTCGCTTCTTTCCGATTTCCTTTATGGCTTCGTTTAATCTAGCAGTGACCCTAGTTTCTTCTCCAAGATGAAAATACCTAGGTTCCATCGCCATCATATAGCCAAGCGTTCCATAGGCGATCGAATGGAGTTCGATGAAGAATAGTTCTGGGGATTCAAAAAGCAAAGACCTCATAAGCCCTTCCATATCGGCGCCACTCATATTGGGGATGGTGATCCTTTTTTTATAGGCGATGATATCGTTTTTGATTTGGGTATACCTTGCTTTCAAACCGGAAGGCATTAACTCAAAATAGAATTTACGTAGCATATAAGTCTATTACCCCCTGTGATTTTTTAAAAATAGCGAACCCGTGTATCAATATTCGCCCATTTTTATGGTACTTCGCTAAAAAGGATGCCAAGGCGAATAGCGGCAGTTTTCCTTCCTCTAAATTATTAGGCAATCCAAAGGAAATGTAAAACACTATAGCTTGCGTGGGCCCGAAACTTAGTTCAAATAAGGATTCTCTTATCCGCCCATAATGAGTACATTATTGCCATGAGCAAAACGCGCCTTCCATTCCTTTTGTCCATGGGCCTAACCCTTTCCCTCGCTTCTTGCGGCGCGATTTCCCCTGCCGCCTCTATCGAAGAATCCTCGTTTGAGGAAAAGACACAAAGCCAATCCCCTGATAGCGATCATTCTTCCACTCCTATTTTCATCACGGAGGAAACAACTTATATGCCAACGTCCAAAGAAACCCCTTCTTATTTTGATTTCTCTTCCCGATGCTATGAACACCTCGAATATATCGATGCCAACCTCAAAGACCGCGATATCCTCCGCAAAGCAAGCAATAGCCACGAGGCCGCCAAGGATTATATCAAGGACATCCTTTTTAAAGCGGGCTATACCGATATCAGGGAACAGCCCTTTGCCTATGGAAAATACCAAGCGACCAACGTAATTTGCTCAATCAAAGGGAAAAATAGCGAGAAAAAGGTCATCATAGGGGCCCATTATGACGGAGATGGCACCGGGGATAACGGTAGCGGAGTAGCTTTGCTTCTAGCGGTCGCGGAAAATCTATGCGGAATCACTCCCGAGGCAGACGTCGAACTCGTTTTCTTCGACGTCGAGGAAGAAGGGTTATACGGATCTAAGGCCTATGTCGATTCCCTAACGGACGAAGACTTAGGCAAGATCATCTACATGGTCAATATCGATGCCATCGCCTTTGGCGATTACCCCAATATCTATGGGGGAAGGCAGAATAGAAACGGGGACGTGACCAATTTGGAAGCCTATGACCTTGCCCTAAACAAAGCCCGCGAACTCGGATATAAGGTATGGGACACCGCAATGCTAGATGGCTATTTCAAGCAACATCAAACGGGCCCTGAAATAGCTGAGGGCTCCTTCTACACCAACCCTTGGACCAAGGAAAACGATGCGCCGAAAAACGGTGGGACCTATTCCCCGACCACATTGGACGCAAGCGACCACGTTCCTTTTAATAATAAGGGCATCCCAATCGTTTATTTCGAAGCCACCAATTGGTTCGCCAAAGGCGATGGTGGCCGCGACGCCTATACGGGTTATTATGAAACCTACGATACCACGATCGGCTATTATGGCATGTTCATGAATACGGAATACGACACACTATCGAACCTAGAGAAATACTTCCCAGGCAGGGCGATGGAACACTTTGCCCTATATTGCCCACTGCTTTCTTCTCTTATCCTAAACCCCTTCGGTTCTTCTACGCCGAAAATATAAGACGTTCGTCCGTTTTTTCCAAAACGCCTTAAAAGCGCGGGGATTTCCTTTTATGCTTAAGGCTTTTTAAGAACCTTCACGATTTCGCCGAAATATATCGAATGGACGCCATCGCGGGAATACCAGTCATGGTATTTCCCTTCCGGGACCTTATCGAGGTCGAATTTGGTCTGGGTCAGCTTTTTGCACAAGATCACAAACTCGGCTTCCTCTAGATAGGGGATGCCGTCTTGGCGAGACAAAGTCATCCCGCTTTTTGCGATTTTGTCCTCATCTCTCCCGGATGCCGTTCCAAAGTATTTGATTGCAATGGGGTTATGCTCCTTGGCGAAAAAGCAAGCGGAGAACGAATCGGCTTCGTCGAACATGTGCTTGGAATACCTGGACTCATGGATGAAGACGGTGCACATGGGCTTTCCCCAAAGCACGCCTACCCCTCCCCATCCCAAGGTTATGGGGTTAGCCTTTTCCTTGTTCTCGACGACGGCCACGCATCCTTCCCCAAATAACGAAACCGGATCCTTGTAGGAAGCGATGTCCTTGTAATTCCCTTCGATTAGCATAACCGGTTCTCCTTTTCTCTTTCCAAATGATAACATGGCTCACTTTTATGGGAAGGGGCTGGGTGCCGCTTTGGAAAGAAAGACAAGGCGAAGGGAGAGGCGATAAAACGGGAGTAATCTTTCACGCAATTTTTTCCTTTTCCCATGAAAAGAGTCGAATCCATCGGAAATACTTCGCGTGGAAAAAATCTTGCTTTCTTTCCCCATACCCCCTATACTTTGTGAGCGCGGAAAAGGCGCAGTGCGGACCATTGGTCTAACGGTTATGATGCATCCCTGTCACGGATGAGACAGGAGTTCGACTCTCCTATGGTCCGCCAACATTGCTTAGTAAGGGCGCGGCAACGCGCCTTCCTTATTAAACGGGCCGGTAGCTCAGTTGGTAGTAGCAATGGACTGAAAATCCATGTGTCGCCGGTTCAAGTCCGGCTTGGCCCACCACGTTTCAAAAAGAGCCCTTCGGGGCTTTTTTTGATCCCAAACTGAAAGTCCATGGATTGAAAGTCCAATTGCTACCCTTAGTCGTCTTGGCGAGATAGGACGCACCTTATCGGCCTCCCCCTTTCAATTGCCCTACCTATATTTATATATAATAAGGAATAAGGAAAACCGTACTCGAAAGGGTGATTAGGAATTAAAGGTTGCATTCGCTTGGGTATGAGGGTACATTATACAAGCCGCAAGGCAAAGCATCGCGGGGTGGAGTAGTCCGGTAGCTCACCAGGCCCATAACCTGGAGGTCGCAAGTTCAAATCTTGCCCCCGCAACCAAACGTAAACTACAGTCCTGATACGTTCAGGGCTGTTTTTTTGTTTTTTCACATCAATTCACATAAGCTTTGACACTAGTAGTTTTAATATAAAAGTATGAAAAAGAAACTAGCGTCATTATTATTTTTGTTGTTGCTTCTACCTTCGTGTTCTAACGATGGTATTTCTAAACCCAAGAACATTGAATTAGATTTATGGCTTTTAGATGATGTTAGTGAATATGATTTCTCATCATTAACATTACTTAATTACTATAAATTCAAGGACCTTGAACAATATAAATATTTGGATAGCCATTATACCGCTAACGATGGAGATAATTATTTTACAAAATTACCAGAAGTTTTTGTTGTCTATACCATTGGAAGATATCCAACGCTCGAAAGTGATTCTTGGCATGTGACAAGTATTGATTTTAGTGATCCTCTTATAAAAATCTATAATGTCGGAGTTGGTGATTATAGGGAAGCACTAAATAAAAAACTTCAGAGAAATGGGTGGACATTAAAATGCGAACATTGTTCAGGTGTTGCTCCATTTTGGCAAAAAGGAGAATACACAATCTTTTGTTCTAATTATTTTCAAGACGATCCTGAGAAAATTGGAAATATAAGCATTTCTGTCAGTGTATGACGAGATTAACAAACCGATAAATATGGAATTAAATGAAAAAATAAAGAAATACCGTAAAGAAGCGGGATTATCTCAAGAAGATCTTGCCGCCAAAATATATGTTTCAAGAACGCTTATAACCAAGTATGAAAGTGGCGCTGCTTTTCCTACACAAGAAAATCTTGAAAAGATAGCGCTCACTCTTAATGTAAAAGTGGAAGACTTATTATCTGACAAAGAAATGAATGAAATAGTGGAGAAATCATATAATACAAACCATAGGTTTTGGATGATTCTAAGCATCTGCTTTGTTTCTATAAGTGTCATTCTTCTTTTGCTATCTGTTATTCCTTTTTATCAATATAGTAGCTATGACTATTCCGCTGTATCTTATCCTGATAATCCAACCCCTACTCATGTGACGGGATATGCTTCGATTATTGGGGCAACTTTAAGAGTAGGAAATCCAATATCGGTTATAAATATTGTCCTATTAGTGTGTTCGATAATTATTTCTTTGTTATCGTTTGCGAACTTAAACAGTAAAGTTTTAAAGATAATTAGAGTTGTCTCTATTGTGGTGTTTGTTGCATCGGTGGCGCTTTTCTTTATTTCTTTTGCAACAATGATATCAATTGTCGGCGAACCTGGCTTTCAAATGAATGTAAGAGAATAAAATATTTTTTAACCGACACATTCCGCCTTTTTACTGTCCCGTTTTGGTACCTACTGTCCCATTTTTTTGGAAAAATCCAATTTTGTATCATTTCTTTCGCTTATTGCCAGATGTAAACTACAGTTCTGATACATTCAGGACTGTTTTTTATTTAAAAATAGTTGAGAAGATATCAAAATATGTTAATTTTTAATATGAACATTAAAGGATTAATAAATATGAAGATAGTATTAATAAACGGCACTAATCATAAAGGAAGTACATACA
>JAILEX010000030.1 GCA_024687185.1 Bacilli bacterium
GCACGGTCACCTATATGCCCCGCCAGAACTGGGAAACATTCCCCGTCGATTACACCGATTCTAGCCGTGCCTTCAAACTTGGCGATTCCGCTAAGAAAGACGAATGGCTAAAGCAACTCCGCGGCCAGCAATACGAAATCCGTGCAGATCAGACCGCTACCGAAGGCAAAGACCTCGGAATGCGCTTCGGCGTCGAAGCCGCTCTAGGCGATGAGGTCTTGGCCAATGTCGACGATCAATATTGGTCCGACCTAGTCTCCGAAATTACCATCGACCAGGCCGTCGGCGGTGTCATCCATGGCGGTTCCCAGACCGATATCTACACCAACGTCGAGAACCCGATCGTCTCCCAGAACGAAGGCGTCTCCGGCTTCACCACCGGCTTAGATGTCACTGGCAGCGCTTGGGCCACCAAAAACGATTCCACCACCTTCAAGTTCAATGTCCACTCCCAGACCTTGATCGCCACCTCCTTCGATCCCGAACTTGCTCTAGAATGGGGCGAAGTCGAAGGTAACTCCGGCCTATTCCTTGGCCGCTACGACCTCTGGGGCACCGGCCTTACCCAGCGCCGCACCCCCTATAATGGCCGTAACTACGAATACATCTCCGAAGACTCCATGTTGGCTAACCGCATCGGTGCGAAGATCCTCCGTGGCTGCGCCAATTACGGTATCATCAACGGTCCTAAGCACCTTGGTGCCAATGACCAGGAACACAAGAGAGCCGGTATCAACGAATTCATGACCGAGCAGAAGCTCCGTGAGGGTGACCTCCGTTGCTTCCAGGCCGCCCTTGAACCCAAGGACGGTGGCGGACTTGCCGTCATGATCGCCTTCAACCGCATCGGTTCCACCAACGCCTGCCATAGCGTCGGCGTCATCAACAACATCCTCCGTTACGAATGGGGCTTCAAAGGCATCGTCTCCACCGACATGGCCACCAACCCCTATTACTTCATCGCCGAAGCGATGGTCATGTCCAGCGTCACCCAGGTTGCCGACTTCGCTCAGAACGACAACTCCATCTCCGCCAATAACGGCGTCGATAAGACCTGGGCCTACCTCTCCGTCGAGACCGTCAGCAAAGACGCCGACCTAGTCGAACAGGCTAGACAAGACCTCAAGTACCAATTCTTCACCTTCGCCAACTCCGCGATCTTCAACGTCAAGACCGTTAAGTTGACCCCCTGGTGGGAAGCGACCATCAACACCATCAAAGTCGTCAGCATCGTGTTAACCTGCGTTGCCGGTGCCGCCGCCTTGGCCCTTGCGGTCATCCCTGGAAAGAAGGAGAACTAAATCACCATGGTTAAAAAGTTACTCTCCGGCAGCAACATTGCCGCCTGCCTCACCGCAATCCTCTCCCTCGTGATGCTGATCCTCTATGGCGTCAACGTCTCCGCCGAAGGCTTCTACTTCGGAATGAGCGTCGATGGCTTCGTGGTCCTAAGCATCTTCGCCCTCATCTTCTCCCTAGCGATCATCGGCGTCAGCTTCGCTCCCCTTAAGGGCGTCGTCGCCAAAGTCGTCAACGTGGTCGTTATGGTCCTAAAGGTCCTCATCCCCGTCTTCCTCTTCATCGTCGTCATCGGCTTCGTCCATAGCCGCGTCGCCGGATTCGGCTACATCTATGGCTCCAACGTCGACGTCATCAAAGAGGTCCAGACCCCTGCGAACCTAGCCTCCGCCACCGTCGCCATCACCACCATCGTCTTCGGTGTCTTGGCCTCCATCACCGGCATCGTCGGCGCCTTCTTCCTCCCGAAAGAGGAAGTCGAAGCCGCTGCCTAAATAACTCTAGCCTAGGCTAAACGTCAAACACTTGGGAGCCGCTACGATTTCTAGCGGCTCCTTTGTTCTATATAATGAAGATGGCAATGAAACAGAAGAAAAACCCAAAAACCCTGCATAACCCCATTTTGTTAGTGGGTTTTTCCCTTGTTTTATCTGCGTGTACCCCCGCTTATCCAGCCAGGGTGACCGTGATGTTGGAAGATGGGAACTATTCCTGCGCCAATAAAAGGATCACCCTCGATAAGGGAAGTGACTTCACCTTCTTCCTTACCCTTCCCTACGACTATTCGATATTCGGATCCTCCTATTCCTCCTATTCCCTAGTGGAGGAAATTGATTTAGAGGCCAACAAAAGATATGAGACCATCACCTTCTTTGAGGTCAAATACGATACACTCATCACCCTCGATATCGATTTGGCGGGCGAAGTCAGCTATTCCTATGGGGACGTTACTTACGAAGAAACCATCAACATGACCCATCTTAGGGCCAATGTATCCAACGATTTCCATCTTTTCTTTAAGCCCGGACATAAGCTATGCGGTTATCTAGATGAAGGCGGTAACCTGGTTTCGCTTGGCTCTAGAACCGATATTGGGGAAGATAAAAGGATTGAGCTAGAGCCCTATTTCCTAAAAGAGAGCAACGAAAGCGACTTCCTTTACGAAAAGATAACCGAAGACAAGATCAAAATCCTTTCCTATTTAGGCAAGGATAAGGAAGTGGTCATTCCAGAATCTATCGATGGCTATAGGGTCTATTCGATAGAAAAAGGCGCGTTTTCTTCCCTATCCTTATCTAGATTGGTGCTACCTAAGGATTTGAATTCCCTTAAGGAAGGGGCGATAAAGGACACAAAGATAGAGGAACTCGTCCTTTATGATGCCTTGGAGGAGATAACCGATGCTTCCTTTATGGGGAGTGAGGTCAGCCACATCAGGATCAACGCGGTTTCCAATCCCGCCTACCTCACCACCTATTTCGGCAGCTACCCCGATAAATTCGATAGGCTTAGGGCGAATAAGGACAAAAGGAAGATCGTCTTATATAGCGGATCCTCGACAAGGTTTGGCTTCGATTCCTCCTTGATCGATGCTTCCTTCCAAGATTATGAAGTCATCAACATGGGGGTATATGCCTATACCGAGACCTTGCCCCAAATCGATGCCCTACTTCCCTATATGAAAGAAGGGGACATTTTGATTGCCTCCCCCGAATTCGATACATTAGAAACCCAGATGAATGCGGATAATGGCATCGATTACGCCTATTTCGCGATGGTCGAAGGCGATTACGATATCCTCTTTTCCCTTACCCCTAGCAAATACGATGGCTTCTTCTCTTCCCTTGGAACCTTTTTGTCCAATAGGAAGAATATGAATAGATGCCCTTATTCTTTTTCGCCTAACCTATTTGATGAAGACGGGAATAGAATAAGCACCTCCTCCTATAACGAATATGGCGATTATTGCCTATATCGAAGCAATAACGAAGAGAAAAAAAGCTTTGGGATAAGAAGGGCCTATTACAATAAGGAATATTTTCCCAAGTCCGACATCGATTTGTTCAATGCGGCCTATCTTCCCTTAAAGAAGAAGGGGGTAAGCCTATATTATGATTATTCGCCAAGGATGGATATCTCCTTATCTAGCGATTCCACTAAGGAAAGCATAAGGGAATTGGGAAAATACCTAGAGGAGAATATCGATATGGATTTCCTCTCCTCCATCGAGGACAGTTTGGTCTCACCCTATTATTTTTATGGGACCGATAACCATCTTAGTAGCGAAGGTGCCGCTATCCGCACCAAAAAGGTCATCGATAGTTTAAAGAAGAGGATAGAAGGATAAGCCTTATTCCTTTGCCTTAATTCTATCTGCGTAACCGGCGAAGAAATAATTGGTAAGGAAATCGTTAAGCAAAGACCTATCGACATATATATTGGCGTTACATCCATCCAATAGATGCCTTCCTACCGAGACCCTATTCGGGGAATCGAGGTCGAGGATAAGCTTTTCTAGCGAGGAAGAGGAGAAAGAAAAGTCCGCGATTTCCTTGATGTTATTTTGGATGACCACCTCTTTGATTATGGCGTTATTTTGGAAGGTAATAGAAGAAAAGGAAGATATTGGCTTATCGTTATAGGAGACCGGGACGACCAGCCTTTCCTTTTTCTTTCCTTCCTCGCTTAGCCCTTTGATGAAGTAAGAATCATCCTTTTCCTCCAGTTCGAAATAGGCTAGGTCGCTATTATCGCCCTCGATGACCGGGGGTTCTGGAAGAGGGGGCATAACGGGGTCATCGATATCCGTTTTGCTGCTATCCTTCAAAAGCAATTTGATATCCTGGATGAATGCTTTGGTGAATTTGATGGAGCCAGGGGTATTTAGGTGGTAGTTGGTATCGTAGAACCATTCCTTTTCCAAAAGGCTATTATGGGGGTCGCCCATGATTGGGAAATTGAGCTTGGAATCTAGATAATCGTAATATTCGTCTATGTTGTTCCCTTGCTTGATCGAATCCATATTCATCGGGGAGAAACGGTAAAAAAGCGTGGCGCCCTTACTCCATAAGTCAAGGTAAAAGGCATTAAGGCAATCGATGAAATCCTGCGTGATGACTTCCTTATCCAGCCTTATGGGGTTATTGGAATCGATGCCCTTGTCCATGATGTTGTTTTCCCTATTCACCTTGATATCGCCATATTCGTTGAAGCTATCGTGGCGGTAGATGCCTTTGGGGTTGGGAAGGGAAGAGGAAAGATAGGAGAATTTATCGCCTACGTAATGCGGGGCCTCCGCCATAAGGGCGGGCTTATTGTCGTTACTGACCTTCCAGACGTAAGAAAGGGAGGAATCTAGCGCTTTCCAGCTTTCCTCCGCGTTGAAATACATCGATAGGGTCTGCTCGGATTGCTCCGGGGAGATGATCACGATATCGCCTTTTTTGATGTTGTCCTTGGCCATATCGAGCATGAAGGGCGTCCCTAAGGAGGCGTATAGGCCAAAGTCGACTGGGTTATAGCTAGGAAGAGAATCCTTGATAAGAGAACAATCCAGGGAGAAAGGCACGCTGCTACCGCCGATAATGATGATGCGGTTATCCTGTTTTCTCTCGATTAATTCGATCTTGTCCTTCATCTCGCCATAGAAGGTAGAGGAATATACGCTAGGCAAAGCGAAGGTCAAAACGCTGATGGAGGCGGGGACAAGGCAAAGTAAGCCCGTGGCGACGCTAAGACCAACGATCAGTTTCCTACCCTCTTTCATATTTAGAACTGGAAGTAGATGAAACTACTTTCCCCTCCACTGGTCATATTGTTGAAATACCCTAGCCCCACGATCAAAATAAGCAGGGCATACATCGAAATATAGGCGTAATTTTGCTTTTCTCCCCTTTTGATTTTGGGAAGATAGGGCAGATAGATGAGTAAGGCAATGCCAAGAATGGCGATGATGATCGCCTCTGGGGTGAAGAAAGAAAGGTCGAAGGCTGGGATAAAGGAAGCGAAGATCTTGGAATAGATTATCGCGATGTCATTAAGCGACTGGGCCCTGAATAATCCCCAGGCCAAATTGACCAAGATATAGGTAACGACGATGCCGATGACCCTTTTCGCCCCGTCTTCTAGCTTTATTTTGGATATAGGCGCGTAGAGTAGGTCCTCGATTATCAACAATAATCCATGGGCCAGACCCCAAAGGATGAAATGCAAACTCGCCCCATGCCATAGGCCCGAGATAAAGAAGACGATTAGGATATTGAGGTATTTCCTTACCCTTCCCTTCTTACTTCCCCCTAGGGGGATATAGATATATTCGGTGAAGAAGTCGTTTAAAGTGATATGCCACCTGTTCCAGAATTCCTTTAGGGAAGAGGAAAGATAGGGTCGGTCGAAGTTTTTGCTTAGGTCCACCCCAAGCCATTTGGCGATGCCTAAGGCGATATCGCAATAACCCGAGAAATCGCAATAGATGACGATGCCGAATGAAAAGGTGGACAAAAGGATCTCAAATCCAGAAAACAGGGACAAATCCGCATAGACCTGGTTGACATAGACCGCGAGGAAGTCCGCGATGATCACCTTCTTCACAAAGCCGATCACGAAATAGCGTAATCCCTCCCCGAATTTGTCTAGGTCCATGTTCCTTTCCGCGCGTAGTTGCGGGAGGAGATTGTCCTTTTTCTCAATGGGACCTGCGACGAGTTGGGGGAAGAAGGAGATGAATAGGGCGTAATAGAGGATATGGTGTTCGGCCTTTGTTTTGCCTTTATAGACGTCGATTACATAGGCCAGGGTTTGGAAGGTATAGAAGGAAATGCCCACGGGCAAGATGAGGTTAAGGGGATAGAAGGAAATCGATAACCCCGCGTGGACGAATAGGGAAAGGGTGAAGTCGAGGTATTTGAAGACGAACAATAGCCCTAGGGTGAAGATAATCGAGATGATGAGGAACAAAACCCTTTTCTTGGGGTATTTTTCCATGCCCAATGCGCATAAATAGGTAAGAAGGGTCGTCGAGACGATGAGGGCGAGAAGCCATGGGTTCAAATAGGCATAGAAGAAATAGCTGGCCACAAGTAGCAATAGATAGCGGTAGCGGTGTGGCAAAAGGTAATGGAGTAGCAATACCACGGGCAAGAAGACGAAGAAGGGAAGCGAGGTAAAATTCATTTGCCCAGCCTCCTTCTAACGGCGTCGAAAAGGAAGTAGATGGCTAAGGTTATTAGTAGCACCAATATGATTTCTAGGTAATTCGCCCCAAAGAGGAAGGAGAGCACGACGTAGGTGGCAATGCTGGCGATGCCTAGTAGGTTGCCAAGCAGACAAAGGCGATGGATAAAGGAAAAGACCACCATAAGAAGCAATCCAAGGCAAAGGGGGAGGAAAAGTATGGGTTGTGCGAATACAATCATTTTCCGCCAATATTATGAAACCCCGCATTGCCTACGGCAATAAATAAAAGCATCGTGATCGTTTTCGCTCACCGAACATGATTATTTGTTTTTATTTCCCTAGGCCACGATGTACAATCAGTGCGCATATTCAAGGAAGTATCATTATGGCCGATGTCGCTAATCTATTCGTTTTGGAACGTTACCACAGCATTTCCGATTACCTAAAGGAACATGGGAGGGCGACGGTGGAGGAACTCGCCTCCATCCTCTATGTCTCCCCCGCGACGATCAGGCGCGATTTGGCCGCCATGCAAAAACTTGGCATGATCAAGCGCACCCATGGCGGGGCGATACACGTCGAGGCAAGCGAGGAGGTCTCCATCTTCATGCGTATGGAAAGCGATGGCGAGGAGAAAGAGCAGACCGCGGCATTGGCTTTAAACCACATCCCCGAATTCAATAGCATCTTCATCGACAATTCCTCAACCGCCCTTGCGTTGGCGGAAAGGATGGATTTCACCTATAAAACGGTCATCACAAATGGCTTGCAGTTGGCCCAAAAGCTTTCGGGAAGGAAGAACATCGAACTCTTTTTGCTAGGTGGCTCCCTCCATTCCAGCAGCGGGTCCACCAACGGCGGCTTCGCCTTGTCGCAGCTTCATAGCTTCCGCTTCGATCTTATGCTTTCGGGCGCCGCCGCCATCGATAAAAACGGGGCCTATGAGAAAAGTCTATCGACCCAGGAGATCAAAAAGGCCGCCTTCGCCCATAGCGAGAAGAGAATGCTTTTGGTGGGCGAGAGCAAATTCAGCCTCAAATCCACCTTCCGCGTGGCGGAGCTAGACGAATACGACATCATCTGCACCAACGCCAAAAGCGAACTGATCAAAGAGTATAAGGACGCCGGATTTAGGATTTTCAACAAATGAGCGAAAATGCTCATTAGTGAACATAAAATAGTCCATAAACGATTCTTTTTCTTTTTATCAATCAAACTTCGTCATTTGCTTAAATGTATACGCGCGCATAAGGTATCATTTCATCACCAACGAAATTCGTTTCGACCTAGGAGATCGCCATGCTGAAGATTGCCTCATTTCTTGTAGAAGGGAAAACCAGTGGAGCGGTGACCGACGCCACTCGCCCCCATTTCTCCTTTTACCTAACCTCGGATAAGGAAGGTTCGTCTTTAAAATCCGCCAAGGCTATTTTCGATAGTGGCTATGAACTAGATCTCCCCGATGAATTAGGCAAAGATTATGATGGCCCATCCCTTCTCCCCTTCAAGCGTTATGAAGTCGTTTTGAAGGTCGAGGATAACCTAGGGGAAAGCGCCGAGGATACCCTGGTATTCGAAACCGGTAGGCTTGGCAAACCCTGGTTAGGGAAGTTCATCACCGATGGCGAATATACCTTTACCGAAAAGAAGGTCTCGCCAAAGCCCATGGTCTTCAAAAAGGACCTAAAAATAAGAAAAAAGGTTAGATCTGCAAGGATTTTTGCGACTTGCTTTGGTATTTATGAACTCGATTTGAACGGGGAAAAGGTTGGTAACCGCTACTTTGCCCCGGGCTTCACCTCCTATGCCAATCAGCTTATGTATCAGGTTTATGACATAGGCGACAAGCTAAAGGAGGATAACGAAATCGTTTTCCATGTAGGCGGAGGATGGGCCGTTGGAAGCTTTGTCTTCTCTAGGGTCAACCGCCACTATGCCGATAAGCAATCCCTCCTATGCGAGATTAGAATCGAATACGAAGACGGGACTAGTGAAGTCATTGGAAGCGACGAGAGCTTCCTCGTCTCCACCAAAGGCCCCTATTCGATGGAGGATATCTATGACGGCGAGGATTTCGATGCCTCGATTGAGATCAAGGACATCCCCTTCCATAACGCCGTTTTCGCCAAAAACAAATTGAATCCGACCCTGCTCGCCGATTATGGCGCGCCGGTCGTCGACCATGAGACCTTGACCCCGATTTCCAAAAACGTTTTGGAAGATGGGACCATCGTCTATGACTTCGGGCAGAATTTCGCAGGCGTTGTCGAAGCCCATATCCTAAAGGCGGAGAAGGGGAGGAAGATTTCCTTCCGCCACGCCGAGGTCACCAAAAAGGATGGATCTTTAAATACCGATCTCCTCCGCACCGCAAGGGCTGGGGTGGACTATATCTGCAAAGAAGGCGAACAGTTCTATGTTCCCCGTATGTCCTATATGGGTTTCCGCTATATCGGGGTAAGCGGAATAAAGGAAGAAGACATAGAGATAAAGGCGCGCGTCCGCTATAGCGACATGGAGCTTACCGGCGGATTCGAGTGCTCCGATTCTCGCGTCAATAGGTTGCAACAAAACATCATTTGGTCCTCCAAATCCAACTTTGTTGAGATTCCAACCGACTGCCCCCAACGCGATGAACGCATGGGCTGGACGGGCGATATCGCCTTATTCGCCAATACCGCCTGCTGGAACTTCGATACCCAGGTCTTCCTTAGGAAGTGGCTGAAGGATCTTCGCTCCGAGCAGCTTAGGACGGGTGGGGTGCCTAACTGCATCCCCATTCACGGCTATGGCTTCCCAGTGACGATGCCGAAGATGGCGATCGATTTCTGGGGCGACGCCTCCGTTTTGGTCCCCTATGCCCTATATAACCACTATGGCGATAAGAAGACCTTAGAGGTTTCCTATGAATCGATGAGGAAATATACCCTCGCCGAGAAATTCTGGGCGGGGCTAATCGGGCTAGGCAAAAGGCGCTACATTTGGCAAACCCCGGCCATATTCCATTTCGGGGATTGGGTCGCGCCCGATGAACCGACCATGGCCGGATGGCAAAAGCGCAGCAAATACACGGGTACCTGCTCCTTGTCCAATATGGCGGGATTAGTATCCTTCGCCGCGGATTTGCTAGGCAAGGAAGAAGACAAAGAGAAATTCGCCAAGATCCGCGAAAAGACAAACGAGGCCTATAGAAGCGTGTTCTTCCACGACGATATGTCGATGAAGGAGAAGCCCTTCCAAACCGCATATGTCTTGCCGCTTCGCTTTGGGATGTTTGAAGAAGAAGAAGCCAATAAGGCCGCGGAAAAGCTCGCGGAACTGGTGAAATCAGGCGACTATTGCATCGGCACGGGCTTCCCTGGTACCCCCAATATCCTTTTCGCCCTCGCCGATAACGGGCAAAGGGATACCGCCTACAAGATGCTTCTTAACGACAAATGCCCCTCTTGGCTTCACGAAGTCAAAATGGGTGGCACGACCATTTGGGAAAGATTCGATGCGATAAGGGATGGCGGCGATAGCAATACCGGCGCAGACGATGGCACAGGTGGCATGATCAGCTTCAACCACTATGCTTCCGGCGCCGTCGGCGAATTCCTCTACGCCAGGGTTTTGGGAATCGAATGGACCCTTCCTGGATATAAGAAATTTAAGTTCGCCCCGTTACTAGGCGAAGGGATAGATTACGCAAAAGGCCATACCCTCACCCCCTATGGGCAAATCAAGGCAAGCTGGAAGAAGGAGGGGGAATCCGTTTCCTATGAAATCGATGTCCCCGTCTCCTGCACCTGCCTTGTATGCATCAAAGGCCAAGAAATCGCCCTTTCTAGCGGCCATCATCAAGGGAGGGTCGATTGATGGGCAAAGCCTATTTGGCCATAGATATCGGCGCAAGCTCCGGCAGGGGCATCCTCGCCTATATGGAAGAGGGTGTTTTGAAGATGGAGGAAGTGCATCGCTTCCTTAATCACCCAATAGAGAAAGACGGTGGCCTGATTTGGGACGTCGACCATCTATTTAACGAGATCATAGCCGCGATGAAGGCCTGCGCATCCTTTGGTAGGCGCATAGACGTCATGGGCATCGATACCTGGGGCGTCGACTATGTCTTGCTAGATGAAAAAGGGAACAGGCTTAGCGACTGCCATAGTTACCGCGATACCTCTAGGCATAAGGTGAATGAAGTCCATGGGAAAATCCCCTTCGAAAAACTATATAAGAAGACGGGAATCCAGTTCCAGGGATTCAATACGGTCTATCAGCTACAAGACGATTTGGAGAAGGGGCTATTGGGGAAAGCCCATTCCCTATTGATGCTCCCTGATTACCTTAATTACCTTCTTACGGGAAGAAAGGAACAGGAATATACCAACGCGACCACAACGGGCATGGTTAATTGCCTTACCCACCGCTGGGACGAGGAAATCCTTGCAAAACTTGGATATAATCCTTCGCTCTTCCTTCCTTTGTCAGAGCCTGGCACCATGGTTGGAAGGCTAAAAAAAGAGGTGGAAGAAGAAATCGGCTACCAAGTCGAAGTCGCCCATGTGGCAAGCCATGATACCGCTAGCGCGGTCCTCTCTATCCCCTTAAAAAAGGATGAACCCTATATCTCTAGCGGGACTTGGTCGCTTCTGGGATTGGAAGTGGAAAAAGCCAATTCTAGCGAGCAGGCTAGGAAATACAATTATTCCAATGAAGGCGGGCTGGATTATTCCTTCCGCTTCCAGAAGAACATTATGGGCCTATGGATGATCCAGGAGATAAGAAACGAGCTTTCCCCCAAACCCGACTTCCCGGCCATGGTCGAAATGGCCAAGGCTAACCCAAGTAAGAAGAGGGTGGATGTGAATTCATCCAAATTCCTATCCCCCAAATCGATGATCGGGGCGATCAAAGAGGAAGTGGGTGAAGTCCCAATCGGGGAATTGATACATATCGTCTACGCGTCTTTGTCCGAAAGCTATGCGCGTTCGTTAAAGGAAATAGAGGACATCACGGGCAAGAGGTTTGAAAAGCTACATATCACAGGTGGCGGCGGGAAAAACGCCTTCCTAAACGAGCTTACCGCCAAAGCGATAGCTAGACCCGTGGAAGTAGGCCCGATTGAGGGAACCGCGATAGGAAACCTATTGATGCAGATGCTCGCCGCAAAGGAAATCAGCTCCCTAAAGATGGGGAGGGAAATCATAAAGAACTCAATTACCATTCAGGAGGTACAACCATGAGTAGATTCATAGAAGCCAAGAAAATTTACGCCGAACTAGGCGTCGACGTGGAAGAGGCATTGGAAAAAGTCGCCAAGATCCCGGTTTCCATCCATTGCTGGCAAGGCGACGACGTCTTGGGCTTTGAAGGGGTGAAGAACCTAGAAGGCGGTATCCAGACCACCGGCAACTACCTTGGCAGGGCCAGAACCCCCGAGGAACTAATGGCCGATATCCGTAAGTGCTTCGCGCTTATGCCTGGCAAGAAAAGGCTTAACCTCCATTCCAATTACGCGATCTTAGGAGAAGATTCCGGCAAGATCGACCGCGACCAATACCGCTATGAGCATTTCAAACCCTGGGTCGACTTCGCTAAGGAGATCGGACTCGACGGCTGCGACTTCAACCCCACCTTCTTCAGCCATAAAAACGTCAAGGACGGGCTCACCCTTTCTTCTCCTGACGAGAATATCCGCCGTTTCTGGATAGAACATGGCAAAAGAAGCCTCGAGATCGCTTCCGAGATGGGCAAGGCCTTTGGCAAACCCTGCTTCGTCAACATCTGGGTGCCAGACGGCCTAAAGGACATCCCCGGCGATAGGCTTGGGCCTAGGCTTAGGCTAAAGGATAGCCTCGATCAGATCATCGACCATCCTGGATACGATAGGAAAAACGTCATTATCGGCGTGGAAAGCAAGGTATTTGGGATCGGCGTGGAATCCTATACCACCGGCAATAGCGAGTTCTACCAAAACTATGCCGCCAGAAAAGGCATCTGCTGTCTAATGGATATGGGACATTACCATCCAACCGAAGTCGTTAGCGACAAGATCCCCTCCATGCTTTGCTTCTATGACCACCTCGCCCTCCATGTCTCCCGTCCCGTAAGGTGGGATAGCGACCACGTCATCATCTTCGAGGACGAGCTAAAGGAGGTCGCGAAGGAGATCATCCGCAATAACGCCGAGGACAAAGTCATCATCGGCTTGGATTACTTCGATGCTTCCATTAACCGTCTAATTGCATGGACCACTGGCGTCCATAGCATGCAGAAGGCGCTTTTATATGCGGCCACCTTGCCTAACGAAGAGATCAAAAAGGCCCAGGACGAAGGTGATTTCACCAAACTCCTCTACCTCCAGGAAAGGGCCAAGATGATGCCTTTTAGCGATATTTACGAGGAATATCTATCAAGGCAAGGTCTAAGCCTTGACTATTATTCTCCGCTAAAGCAATATGAGGCGGATGTGCTATCTAGACGTAAATAAGGGGGAAAAGCAAAATGAAAGACATTCTAACCGCACCGTTTCTAAGGGAATTCACCGCGACCGCGGCCAATATGTATCGCCTAGGCTGGGATGAGCGCAATGGCGGCAATATCTCCTACCTTCTAAAGGAAGAGGAGCTAAAGGACTACCTTGACCTAAATAAGGTCATCCGCACCATCCCCTTCGCCGGGGTCCATCAAACGACCTTCGACGCCTCCCCGCTAGAAGGGAGGATCTTCCTCGTCACCGGGACTGGCAAATACTTCAAAAACGTCCAATCCGATCCCGCCAACAACGTCGGCATCGTCCGCATCGCAAAAGGCGGCAAGGAAGTAGAGCTATTATGGGGCTATGAGGACGGCGGACGCTTCACAAGCGAATTCCCCGCCCACATGATGAGCCATATGGCGAGGCTTTCCGTCGACCCCGAGAATAGGGTCGTTATGCACTGCCACCCCACCAACCTCCTCGCCATGACCTATGTCCATGAAGCCGATGAGGCCAAACTTAGTCACACCCTATGGGAGATGTCCACCGAATGCATCGTTGTCTTCCCAGATGGGGTAGGCGTACTTCCCTGGATGCTTTGCGGCACCGATAGCATCGGCTATGCGACCGCGAAGAAGATGAAGGAATTCCGCACCGTCGTCTGGCTCCTACATGGCGTTTATGGGGCCGGCAAGACGCTAGATGAGACGTTTGGTTTGATCGAAACCGTCGAAAAGGCGGCCCAGATTTACAATATCATCGGCTCTAGGCCCAGAAGGAACACCTTAAGCGAAGACAACTTCAAAGAGCTTATCGACCTATTTGGGATCGAGCCCCGCTACGACTTCTTCGTGGAGGAGAAGTACCGTAAGCTCGCCAAAAAGTAATTTCATTCCCTTTCATTCCTTTTTCCCGAAGACCCGAGGCGATACCAGCCTCGGGTTTTTGGTTGTCTTTTATACGCGCATATACATGCCTTATTCTTATATATAAAAGGGAATCCAATTCGGTATTTTTGGGCGAAAAATTCCAAATATGGCAAATTGTTTCGATGAATACTACATTTTTCAATTCAGTATTTTTTCGTGTTTTTTACTGAATTAATTGTTTCCTTTTTCGTGGTTTTGGTCCATACTATGTGCCAGAGGTAAAATAGATATGAAAATGTTCGACCTAAAGGGAACGTTGCTTTCTTTAAATTCCCCCAGCATCGTTTCCTTACTCAACAACATTGAGTTCTACAAGGGGAAATGTGGCCGCGTCGAGAAGATGAAGAAAGTCGACGTGCTCCGCTCCATGGCCACTAGAAGCAATTGCCTGGCAAGCAACGGCATCGGCAACGTCTATATCCCAGAGGAGAGGGAAAAGTCCCTATTCTCCGAAAACGCGCAGCCTAGGGATCTACAAGAGCACATGATCGTCGGCTACCGCAACGCCTTGGAGCTTATCGGCGAGGTCTATAAATACCAGACCTTGGACCGCAGCTTCGTCACCACCCTCCATTATTACATCTATAAGGACTATAACCCCGAGTTCGGCGGGAAATACAAAGACAGCCAGAACTATATCCAGGAACTCGGACCCGACGGTTCCTTCCACACGATCTTCGTCTCCGCACCCCCGGAAGACGTCGTTCCGCTATTAGATAACCTGATCTACCAGTTCAACGAATGCGCCAAAGACGAGGAAATCAATAAACTAGAGCTCATCGCGGCCTTCATGCTCGATTTCGTCTGCATCCATCCCTATAACCATGGCAACGGCCGCGTCAGCCGCCTCTTGCTCCACTTCCTGCTTAAGAAATACGGTTACCAAGTCGACGATTATTTCGCGATCGCTTACCTCATGAAACAGCATCTCGGCGAATATATCGACGCCTTCAAGGCTTCTAGCGAAGGCTGGTATGACTCCGAGAACAATTACGAACCCTTCGTCACCTTCATCCTCAAGAGGATTTTGGAGGCCTACCGCAAACTCGACTACATCATCGAGATCAACGAACTCGATGCCACCGCCGAGGAGAAGGTCCTCAAGGTCATCGAGGATAGCGCCACCCCAATCACCAAGACCATGGTGCTCCGCATCCTCTTCGCAATAAGCAAGGCGACCATCGAGAAGATGCTAGCCAAACTATTGAAGGACGGCCGCATCCAGATCATCACCAAAGGCCGCTACGCCAAATACTTTAGGATTTAACAATTTTAGGAGAATATATAGATTATGGAATATGATGCCCAACACATCCGCAACATCGCGGTATTAGGCCACCAGGGCTGCGGCAAAACGAGCCTAGTCGAATCTATGGCCTTCGTCACCGGACTCATCCCCGAAAAGGGAAGCGTCGACAAGAAGACCTCCATTTCCGACTACACCGTCATCGAGCAGCGCCGCGGTGGCTCCGCCCAAACGGCGATCGTCCCCCTCACCTTCAAAGAGCATAAGCTCAACCTCATCGACCTCCCGGGCAATGACGACTTCATCTCCGAGACCATCGGCGTCACCGGCGTCATCAAGGGCGCGATTCTAGTCATCGACGCCTCCGTCGGCGTCCAGGTTGGCACCGTCAAACATTGGAAGCAGCTCCGCAAAAAGGGCGTTCCCACCTTCATCTTCATCAATAAGTTAGATAAAGAAGGCATCGATTTCGATGCGTTAATGGATGATATCCGCGCCAAATTCGGCAACAACGTCATCTCGTTCTGCTATCCATTAGGCCACGAAGACAAATTCGATGGCTTCGCCAACGCCGTCGATTTGAAGGCCCACGTCTATAATGGCAAGGAATGCGTCGAGGCCGAGATCTATCCCGATAAGAGGGCCAAGGTCTTCGAACTCCATAACACCATCGCCGAGGAAGTCGCCAAAGTCGACGACGTCTTGTTGGAGAAGTTCTTCAATGGCGAGGAATTCACCGAGCAGGAAATCCATAGCTCCCTTAAAAAGAGCGTTATCGCGGGCGACATCGTCCCCGTCATCGTCGGCAGTGCCGAAAAGAACATCGGCGTCCAGACGCTTCTATCGATGTGCATCGAATACCTGCCTAGCCCCTGCGACCTTAAGCCTCTAGAAGCCAAAAACGAAAACGGCGAACCCGTCGTGCGTCCTACTAGCGACGACGAACCCTTCTCCGCCTATGTCTTCAAGACCATCGTCGATCCCTATAACGGCGTCATCAATATCCTCAAGGTCTGCTCTGGCGTCCTCCATAGCGGCGACGACGTCTATTGCAAAGGCAATACCCAGCGCATCTCCATGATCTATCAGATGACTGGTAAGAAGCTCGACACCGTCACCGAGCTCCACGCCGGCGACATCGGCGCCATCTCGCGTTTAGAGGGCATCCAATACGGCGATACCCTAAGCTCCCCGAAGGACATCACCGTCTATACCCCGGTCAAATATCCGACCGCCGTCATCTTCAAGGCCATCGTGGCCGATAAAAACACCGAAGCCAAGCTTATGCCAGCCCTTGCCAAACTTCAGATGGAAGATCCTTGCATCGAGGTCAAGCGCAATAACGAAACCAAGCAGCTCCTAATGGGCGGGGTCTCCTCCAGCCACATCGACTTCGTCCTCGATAAGCTAAAGACCATCTACAAGGTCGAAGTCGGCACCGAACAGCAGAAGATCGTCTACCGCGAATCCATCAAGGGCACCGCGGAAGCCGATGGCCGTTATGTCAAACAATCCGGTGGCTCTGGCTTCTATGGCGTCGTCAAGATGAGGTTCGAACCCGCGGAAGAGAACACCTTCGCCGAAGACGTCTTCGGTGGCGCGGTTCCCAAAAACTACTTCCCAGCAGTCGAAAAGGGCTTCTTCGAAGCCTGCCAAAAGGGTTTGCTCGCCGGCTTCCCCGTCATCGGTGTCAAAGGCACCCTAATCGATGGCAAATATCACCCGGTAGATTCCAATGAACAGGCCTTCCGTATGGCTGCCATCCTCGCCTTCAAGGAAGCCTATATGAAGTGCAAACCGATCATCCTCGAACCGATCCTCCACCTCCGCGTGAACGTCGAATCCAGGTATACCGGCTCCGTGCTATCCGACCTCAACACCCGCCGCGCAAGGATCCTCAACATCGAGGAGAAGGACTTCGGCGTGCAGGAGATCGAATGCTACATCCCCGAAGCGGAAGTCATCGACTACACCACCCAGCTTAAGTCCATCACCCAGGCCTCCGGCTTCTTCAACCGTGAATTCTATCGTTACGAAGCGGTCCCAGAAGCTTTGAAGGAAAAGGTCATCCGCGACAATAAGATCGAAGATAAGGCCTAATTACCTCCTTATTCCCTATGGGGATATAACTCCTTAGAAAGGCGCCGTCTCCACGAGATGGCGCTTTTCTTTCATTTGTGATGTTTATCATAAGGAAAAAGAAAATCTTTTGATCTTTCCTTTTTATCTCCTCTTTCCTTTATAAAGGAAAAGAAATAGGACATATTGTCATATTTAGGTTATCTTCACTTTCGTTTTGAAGTTCCTTTTAGGTTGGGTCGGTATAAATATGGCATATGAAAACCGCATTGTTAATTCCAGCCTACAAGCCGAAGAAAAACACTCTGCCCTTCCTAAAGTCGTTCCAAGGGAATGAGTTCGATTACTTCGTCGTGGTGGACGACGGTTCTGGAAAGGAGTATGAAGCCGTCTTCGCCGCAATCGAAAGCGAAACCCCCTTCCTTGTGATCTCTTACCCCGTCAATAGGGGCAAAGGAGCAGCCTTGAAGGAAGGCATTGCGTACCTGTCTTCGCTTATAGACGCCCCCAACTTCATCATCACCGCCGATTGCGATGGCCAACACCTATATGAGGACATCCTCCGCCTTAGGGATGAGGCAAAATCAAATAAGGACGCCTTCATCCTCGGCATGAGGGAATTCGATACCCCCGACGTCCCCGCTAGAAGTAGCGCTGGCAATCGCCTCGCAAGCTTCCATGTCTGGATGCTTACCGGGGTGAAGCTAGTCGATACCCAAACGGGTCTACGCTCCATCCCAAGTTGCCTTTATCCTCTTGCCCTAGCGATAAAAGGCAATAGATACGACTACGAATTCTCCTTCCTCATCTCCGCGATGAAGGAAGCGGAACTAAGGACGATCACCATCCAAACAGTCTATGAGAACAATAACGAAGGCAGCCATTATAGGGCCGTCGTCGATAGCCTAAGGATCTCCAAGAACTCCTTGGTCAGAGTTGGACTAAGCCTAGCCTACTTCGCAATCGACGTCTTGCTCTTCGCCCTCTTCTACCGCATTATGCCAGCTCCGCTAAATGCCGGCATCATCGCAATAAGTGGGGTCTTGGCCAGGGTAATATCCGCTTCCTTATACGCTAGCGGCATCGCCTTCCTAGCGACCCCCAATAGGTTGAAGGTGTCCAGCAACGCACTCAATTGCCTAATCGTATCCGGGGTGATGGGACTACTCTCCATCGGGCTCATCTACCTATTCTCGTTGCTATTTCAGCAAACCATATTGATCAAACTATTCGTAGATCTATCCCTATTAATCGTGGCGTTCTTCGCCAATAGGGTGATTCAAAATCAACAAGGGAGGTATAAATATGAAAGGAAAGTTACAGATAGCGTTTCTAGCCGCATCGCTAACTCTTAGCGGCGGACTACTAGGCGCCAACCTCATCGCTACCTTTGCCGTCCCTAGCGCGGAGGCGACCAACCAGACCGACGAATCCCTATTCGATTTCGATAAAGGGGAGGATAGCGAATCCTCCACTTCCTCTTCCGCTTCCGAATCAAGCTCCTCTTCCTCCTCTTCCAAAGGCGGCCATCATGGAGGCCATTCCTCCACCACCTCCAGTAGTAGCGAAGATAGTTCCACAAGTCAGGAAAGCGAATCCTCTAGCGACCAGGTGGAAATCTCCACCGACGCGGAGAAGACCTCGATCGAAGTCTCCCTAAAGGATTACGATGGCATCTCCTATTGCCTAGTCAAAGCCGAACTCGCCTACCTCTCCGACTTGAGGAGTTGGATGGCCGAGGATAGCTCTGGCAACGTCGGGGTCAACATCAAGCAGGACTTCGAGGATCTCATTAACGACGCCGCCGGGGACGTGATCCTTGCAATCGATGGCGACTTCCCCTTCTGGAGCACCTCCAGGAAAGGCTACGTCATCCGCAATGGCGTCAGCTATAGAACTACCCAAAGAAGCGATGGCGAAGACGATCTTGCGATCTTCAAAGACGGTAGCTTCATGGTCTATAACGAAGCCGATTATGACTTCGATACGATCTATAACATGAATGGCGGCTGCTATCAGAACTGGTCGTTTGGCCCATCGCTAATCAAAAACGGCGAAATCTCCGTCGAGGTAGACGAAGAGATCTCCGGCAAGAGCATGAGCGCCAATCAGCGCACCGCCATGGGCATCACCGAGGATGGGAAGTTCTATTTCCTAGCCTCCGAAGTCGATGGCTCCAGGCAAAACGGAACCGGGCTCTCCCTATACGAAGTGGCCTCGATCCTGCAGGACAACGGCTGCGTCGCCGCCTATAACTTCGATGGCGGCGGAAGCAGTGCCCTCTATTACAAAGTAGACGGCAAGGGATATTACTTCAACGAAGGCAGGGACTTAGGAGATATCGTTTATGTGGTGGCGTAATAACAAAAAGTACCTTGTGCCGGTACTAGGATACCTAGGCGCAACCGCATTCTGCGTCCTCTTCACCTCGATCTACTACGTCTTCTCCAGGGGACTAAGAAGCAACTATATGACCTTCCTCTTCGTCTCCCCCTCGTTCTTCGTCCTATTGTCCATCTTGTTGTGGGCCCTACA
>JAILEX010000062.1 GCA_024687185.1 Bacilli bacterium
GAACGTATTTCTTATTTGGCAGGGGCAGAAGGAATCGAACCCTCATCAACGGTTTTGGAGACCGCTGTTCTACCATTGAACCATGCCCCTAGAGCAAGCGTAACCTTTCGATTGCGCTTGATGATTATAAGAGTCTTCGCGTAAAGGCGCAAATAGGAATTGCGCTTGGCCTAGGCACCTAATGACAGATAGCGGGATCGACTATAGGGCTCTGGCGATTCTGTTGACTAGGCCCATGTCGACCTTGCCGGCAAAATTCGCTTTGAAATGCTTCATGACGGAAGGAATCGAGCGATCTTCGAGTTTTAGAATCTCCGCCTTGATTTCTTCTTCACCCATAAGTTTGGGAAGGAAGGCGGAAACCGCTTCCTTCTGGGCGAGGATGGAACGATAGTTGTCGTCCCTTCCGGCATTCCTATAGCCTTCTCCTTCTTCATCGAGCTCCTTGACAAACTTCATGATGATCGAAAGAACGTCTTCGTCGGTAGGGGTTCCTTCTTTGCCGCTAGAAAGAAGGATCTGGTAACGGGAAAGGACCATCGAAAACGCGTTCTTCTTGTCTTCGTTGTGTTCTTTCATGGCAGCCATTTTGGCTTTTCTTATTTCGTCGATGAGCATGACAATCTCCTTATAAGGTAATAATGCGCGCATATATGAAGCGGCATCAAATGACTTCGCGTCTTGTGATAATGCGGTTGAATCTGCGCAAGGCATAGTAGAAGGGAAGGATTTCCAAACGGCCCAGCATCATGCAGGTCGAGAGGATCCATAGCATCATGGTATAGCTCCACATGAGGCCGTCTCCCGCCATGGAATTCCTAACCTCGAAGAAGTCGATGATGGAATTCCCGGTGCCAGACAAAGCGGAAGTGACCGTATATATTGCCTCGGTGGAGGAGAAGGTCCCGTTTAACGCGCTGCCCGTGGGCAAGAAGATGAAGAAGGTCGCGAAGAACAAGACGACGAGGATATAAAGGAAGGCATATAGGGCGTCATCCTTGAAGCGCTCGTTGTCGATTTCCACGTCTTTGCCAGCGCGGACGATGATGTGGGGATAACGCATTCTGGATGGGGAGAATTTATGGACCACACTCCACCACAAAGACTTGAAGATGACGATGATACGCAATTGTTTGATGGCACCGGCCGTAGAGCCAACGCCGCCGCCGATAAACATCAAGATAATGGAAATCATGACCACGCCCTGGCCCAAAACGACTATGCTTGGCGCGTTGCTGAAGCCCGTCGTGGTGATGCATGAGATCATCTGGAAGGAGGAATAGCGAAGGGCGTCGGTCCAGGGAAGTCCTTGGTTTACGCCGTCGTTATATTGATATTGGAGCAAGAAGAAACCCAAAAGCGTCGTTATGGCGATGGCAAAGGCCATGAAGCGTAGTTCGCAATCCCTTATGAAGTTCTTCCATTTCATCGTCAAGGCGTTATATAGGAGCAAGAAGCTTATGGCGCCGAGAATCATGATGACCTCCATCGTGATTTCGATGCCGACCTGGTTTACCGAACCCAGAATCGGGGTGGCGTTCGTATAATTGTAAAAGCCGGATATCCTAGTGGAGAAACCGCCTGTGGCCATGCCGGATATACTGTGGCAAAGCGCTTCGAATAAATCCATCCCGAATAACCACATGGACAAGGTGCCCAAAACGATGATGAGGGCGTATATGCCGAATGTCGCCTTTGCCGTTTTGGCTAGGTTTGGCAATAGCCTGTCGTTATGGCCTTCGGTGTTGAATAGTTGCATGCCGAAGCGGTCGCTTACCGCGCTAGCAACGACCAGCACGAGGCCGACGCCGCCAAAGAATTGCATGACGGCACGGTAGAAAAGGAACACATGGGGGCAATAGGAAATGGAAGCGTCGTAGAAAGAGGAATAGGCGGGGGTCCCATCGGCCAAGAAACCATGCATCAAGGTAAATCCCGTTGCGGTAAAACCCGAAGCGGATTCGAAGAAGGATTCGGAAAACGACATCGATATCGCGTTGTTATTGGCCCCGAAGAAATCGACTTTGTCGGCTAGGAAGAAAGGCAACGCCCCGATGATGATCGTCACCAGCCAAATCAAAACAAGCAAAACGCTGTCTTGGAATTTGCCCAGTTTGCCTTTTTGCTGGCCCTTCATCAGGAGGATGGCCATCACCGAACCAAAAACCAAAGCGGAGGCGCCGGGAATCACGAATGCGGGAAAGCAGACCCATTCATGGGGGAAGAAGGCCATGATGATCAGAGGCAATAGTTCCATACCGCCCGCAAAGGCGATGAAAACGCCGACATAGCCCAGAATCAAACGGATTCCGGCCGTATTCTGATTTTTGCTAGAGGAAAATTTGCGCATTCGTCTACTTGGTTATTTCTTTTTGGCTTTGGTTGTTTTCGTTTCCTTGGCGGGAACGGCCTTTTTGGGCTTTGAGGTGCCACGGACGCTCTTTTTCACCGTGGTAACCTTTTTATCGGCGGGTTTTTGCACGAAGGAGCGTACCTTCTCCTCGTCGCCTGGGGCGCAGATGATGAGAAGGGTGTCCTTGGCTTCGATCATGGTATCGCCGTTAGGGATCAAAACGGTTGGGGAGCGGAAGACCGCGGCAACCGAGCAATACTTGGGGAAGCGGATTTCCCTTAGGGTCTTGTTGCAAACGTTGTAATTGGATAGGACCAAGGCCTCCAAGACCTTGATTTGGTCGTTTTCAAGGGAGATGGTCCTGACGATGTTTTCGACGTTGGCCGCCTCCTCGATGATCTTGCCCAAGGTATAGGGCGAGGAAATGACGGTTTCGATGCCGAGTTTCTTATATAGGTCGACGTTAAGCGGATCGCTTACCAGGCAGATGCACTTCTTGGCGTTGAAGCAGGTCTTCGCCATGATGCAGCTAGCGTAGTTGTCGGTATCGATTGGGCAAAGGCTTACGAAGACGTCCGCGTCAAAGGCATTGGCCTCTTCGAGGCAATACTTCCTCCATGGCTCGCCATGGTAGACGGCGATCTTCTTTCTTTTCCCAATGCGGTCGACGACGGGGGCGTTGGGGTTGATGACGATGACTTCGTTGTTGCCTTTGGAGAACATCCCAACAATGAATTCGGCTTCGTTGGAACCACCTGCAATGACTACTTTCATTATTCTTCCCCTCCTTCGGCAACGCCGGCACGCAAAAGGTTAAGGCGGTCTTTGGATAGCTGGAACGGATAGATGGCCTTAATGGATGCGCCTTGGCAAAGAAGGCCCTTATCGGGGTCGTCGAACCTGACGTATACGTAAGGTACGTCGTATATCCTGCTGCAAAGATGGGCGAGGAAAAGGTTTAGGTTGTCGTCGCCGCTGGTGATGATGACTTCCTTGGCGTTTTCGATTCCGGCTTCCTCAAGCCCCTCGACGTCACTGGCGTCAAAATGAAGGAGGTTGCCCGAGAAGACCTCGGTTAGGTTGTCGGAACAATTGGGATTTGGGTCGATGACGATAACGCTGTCGCCCTGGGCCGAGGAATAGTTTGCGATGGCTCCGCCGAGCCTGCCGCATCCGATGACGAACGTTAGATTGCGCATATCGGTCTCCTTTCCTTTTCTATTAGCCTTTTAGGCTAGTCGATGGAGATTATAAGACCGATTGCCCGTTTGCACAACCGACACCAAAATAAAAAGTGCCCCAAATGGGGCAAAACCGATGTATGGGTCCGCTAAAATTCGTTTTAGAACTTCATTTCTCCAGCGCCCGGAAGCAGTATTTGCTCGTATCTAGGCAAGACGGAGAGGATCTCTTGGTACTTCTTTTTCGTGTCTTTTTTCCTTAGGCCCTTGAAGCCGAGTTCGGCATAGCGGGAAAGGCACCAGGAGATATATTCCCTCGTGGCTTTGGTCATGTAGATGCCGTTGCTTCTTTCCATGAAGAATTTGTAGGTCGTGTCGGGTTTGAAGTCCTTTTTGTTGTAGGTATAGGAGGCACTAAGCATGTCGCAAACGCATTCGGTCGCATATTTCCAAGGCATGGTTTCCATCACGATGTTGCCTTTGAACCAATCGCACCAGTATTCCCAATGGTGGGCGTTTCTTTTGGAATGGTGTTGGCAAATCGTGGAAAAGAATTCGTTGGCCTTCCTTTGGTTTACGATGGGCGACATATTCCCCGCATAATACTTAGCCGAGGGAATGAATTCCTTAGGAGAGAATTTGGAGAGGTCATGCCTAAGCGAATGCCAAAAGATACCGCAGTGGGAGGCGTTGTAAATTACCCTGTGGCGATGTTTCAATATGGTTCTTAAATGCTTGAAATAATGATACATGGGTCGCCTATTTTCCTAAAATCGCCTCTAACGCCTCGCCGATATCGGCATGGATTACGTAATCGCAATATTCGTCGAATGGGGTGGCGGAAAGATTGATGATAGCCATGGCCTTACCGCGAAAATATTGTGGGAATCCGGCAACGGGATATACCTGCATGGAGGTGCCCCCAATTAGCAAAACGTCGGCAGATTGCATGGCGTGAAGGGAACCCATGATGGTCGTCTCGTCCAACCCTTCCTCATATAGGACAACATCGGGCTTAAGCAGGCCTCCGCATTCGCAATGAGGCACGCCTTGGCCGCTTAATTCCTCGACCCTTTTGCCTTTGCCGCACCTTAGACAATGGTAGCTGGCAGTGCTGCCATGGGCCTCATAAACGATTTTGCTTCCCGCCTTTTGATGGAGGCCGTCTATGTTTTGCGTGATGATCGACAGGGTTTTGTCGGGATGTTCCTTTTCAAAAGTCGCCAAGGCAAAATGGGCCTTATTGGGTTTGGCGGCCTTATTGACCATCGTGTCCCAATAGAATTCATAGAATTCCTTGGTATGGGAAAAGAAATAGGAAGAGGATAGCATGGTCTCGTAGGAGACGCCGTATTTGTTCTTGATGTTGTATAAGCCCGTGGGGGAACGGAAATCGGGGATTCCGCTTGCGGTGCTTACGCCAGCCCCGCCCAAGAAGACGATCCTCTTACTCCCCTCAATGGCCTTACGGAGTTCTATGACGGATTTCTCTTTTCTCAAATCTTCCTTCATCCTTTATCCCTCCATCGCTTTTTTGACCTTTTCGATCGGTAGGAACTGGAACGTCATCATATCGACATAGGGGGCGCAGCGATTCAGCTCCTCCTCGTTTTCGATGGTCCATACATTGACGGGGCGGCCCTTTTTACGGAGTTTTTTGATATAACGGTCATCGACGAGGGTGGTCTCGACGTCCACATAGTCGAAATACCTCGAGAATATTTTATAGCGTTCGTATTCCTTGCATAGCAAGAAACCGCGGGTGAAGCCTAGTCCCCTACATTTGAGCAAAGCCCTAGGGTCAAAGCTGATGATGGTCGCCCTGGTTTTGTCCCCTATCCTTTTTAGTAGCGGCTTAATGGCGTTAGTCAAACTCGTGAAGTTTCCCCTATCGACCTTTAGTTCGATAACCATCGGCACCTTATTGGGATTAAGGGAAAGGACCTCTTCAAAAGTCGGCACTTCCTGGCCGTCCTTCAATCGGTATTCCTTCTTGATTTGTTCCAGGGTAAGTTCGGGGATATAACCCTTCTTCCCGGTAACGCGCTCGAGTTCGGCATCATGGCAGACGATGATTTTTTCGTCTTTGCTTAAATGGACGTCGAATTCAAAGGGGATATTGTTCTCAATGGCAAGGGAGAAAGCCTTAAGGCTATTCTCGCTTACCTCCTTATTATGGAGCCCGCGATGGGCGATGACGCGGAAGGTATCCACGTTGATCTTCGCTTTTCCCATTTCGCTTTCCTCCTTCTTCGTCGCCTCGTAGTTAGATAGGGATAGTGTACCACCTTTCCTAGATGTGGAAGGGGTAAAGAAAATAAGGATAGGGGGGATTAACGTATTGGTTTTGATGCGAAAACGTCTGCAAAACCCCTTTAAAGAGCGCCATCGTCGCCATTATCCCCTTCGGGATGGAGTTCATGGTAAAGGGGATAATAGAGGATCCTTGCCATTTCGTTGCCGGAATCGAGGGAGCGTTTATACCAATAAAGGGCTTGCCATTTATCGACTTCGGTCACTTCTCCCCTTTCATAATATCCGCCCAATAACGCCATGGAATCGGGATTGCCAAGTTCCGCGGCCCTGCTATATAAACCAAAGGCCTTCTTGGGATCTTTCTTCACGCCGACCCCCGTGGCATAGCACGCGGCGAGGTTACCGATGGAATGGGGGTGATCATATTCGGCGGCCTCTTCGAAGTAGGAGACGGCTTTCTCGTTCTCATCCTTCCCCAAATAATACCTGCCTAGGTAATACATCGCGTCGGGATCCTTCCTTTCATATGCGCTAAGAAGATACGAAAACGCCTTCTCTTCGTCAGGTTCGGTTCCAACGCCTTCGAAGTAGAGCGCTCCCAGATAAATATCAACCTCGCTTGCCCCGCACGCGGAGGCATCGAGGAAATACTCCAACGCCAACTCCCTTAAATCGTTATCGTGAAATAGGCGTTTGCCCATCTCAACGAGGAAATAGAGGTCCTCTTCCCTGACTTTGACGGGCTTGGAACAGGTTGGGCAAACAAGAGGCAATTCCAAGACGGTGGTGTGGAGAACGGTTTTGCAAAAAGGACAGGTATATTTAATTTTCATCAAAGTTATTTTAGGTCTATCGACGGCACAAAAGAAGGTAGGATAAAGTTGGATTTCAATTTTTCTGGCCAGAAGGAACCTTTCCCAATGGGAAATATCCATAGTCCTGCTATACTTTCGTTACCGATGATCGAGCTTAGGAACATCAAGAAGGATTACTATGTCGACAAGAAGGCCTTTCCCGCCTTAAGGGGGATTAGCCTATTTTTCCCCGAATCCGGGTTCGTTTCGATCCTAGGGCCTTCTGGATGCGGCAAAACCACCTTGCTCAATATCCTAGGGGGATTAGACAGGCAGACTTCCGGCGAATTCCTCTTTAGAGGGGTCTCCACCAAAGACTATAGGGATAGGGATTACGATAACTTCAGGAACAAGGAAGTCGGATTCATCTTCCAAACCTATAACCTCATCGCCCATGATAGCGTCCTAGGCAACGTCGAACTCCCCCTCACCCTAGCGGGCATAGAGAAGAAGGAAAGGGAGGAAAAGGCGAAGGAAGCCCTAAGAAAAGTGGGTTTGGACGGGATAGAAAGGAAACGTCCCACCCAGCTTTCCGGCGGGCAGATGCAACGCGTCGCCATCGCCAGGGCCATCGTCAACAATCCATCCCTTATTTTGGCGGACGAACCTACCGGCGCCCTTGATTCAAATACAAGCGTCCAAGTCATGGAGATCCTAAAGGAGATATCCAAGGACCGCCTCGTCATCATGGTCACCCATAACAAAGAGCTCGCCGAGACCTATAGCACACGCATCATCCAAATGAAGGATGGCTTAGTGGAAATAGACAATAACGAAGGCCTTACGGAAACGCCCTCGCCCTTGAAAAAGGAAGAAGGGGAAAAGGGAAGGAAATCCCAAATGTCCTTTCTTACGGCTTTCCTTTCTTCCTTTAAAAGCATTGGGAAGAAAAAAGCCAGGACGGCGCTTACCGCGATCGCAAGTAGCATCGGCATCATCGGGGTCGCCCTTGTCATGGCGATCACCAACGGCTTCTCTTCCTATGTCCAGGAAGTCGAAGGCGATATAGCGAGCAGCGTCCCCCTCTCCATCCGCCCAACCCAGATTTCCTACGCCTCCGATGCCACCGACAAGGATAAGGTGGCCTTCCCCGAAGAAAGCAGCCTAATCGTCTACACCTCCTCTTCCTCTTCCTATGTCTCCCATAGGAATCGCTATGGCGAGGATTATTTGCGCTACGTCGAAAACGCCGTTGCCAAGGGTTTGGCAAGCAGCGTCATGTACCGTCAGGAATATTATGATTTCCATCTTCTCACCCGCGATGGCATCACCGCGCCGGAAACGGGTGATTGGGGGGTTAAGGAAGTAAATGTCTACGATGGGGCGAGCAATACCAGCGAATCCCTGATCTCCAATGTCTCCGACCTCCCCCGCACGGTATTCCACGAGATCTATGGCGACGAGAAGACCATCAAAAGGAACTATGACGTCATCTATGGCAAATACCCGAGCGCCTATAACGAGGTCGTTTTGGTTACCGATAAATACAACCGCGTGCCCCTAAACACGCTAAAAAGCCTGGGGATAGTGAATTCCAGTGCGAAAGCCAGCGATTTCCTTGCCGAGAATTCCGCCAAAATCGCCTTCTCCGATATCGTCTATGACGGGGAGGGGGATAGTTCCTACGTCGATTACAAAGCCTACCGCCATAGCGATTTCTACCATCTCGACAATCCGACGATCACCAAGATCGCCAAACCGAGTTGGACCATCACGGGGGCCGAATTGAATCCCCTAACTGGCATTTCCTTCACCGCGGAGGAATCCACGAAGGAACTTACCTTCTACGAAAGGGAAAAGGCCTCCTCCATTTATGCCAACGACGCCTCCTATCATCCCATCCCCATCAAAATCGTTGGCGTGCTCCGCCCAAGCGGGGAAAGCATTTTAAAGGAAATGCCTAGCTCTTTGGCCTATTTGCCCGAATTGAAATCGACTTTGACCGCGGATACCCATATCGATCCAAGCGGGGATAAAAGCAAAAACGGCAAAGGGGCCGAGATCATCGAGGCGGCCTTAAACAACTTCTTCCTCCCTAGGGACGATAACGATGACCGCGATGGGCTAAAAAGGCTTGAGGCCGCGGTCAGCAAGATTTATACCGCGATCCTAGGCGGGGCCGACATCGGTTCTTTGCAATCCACCCTCAGGGACGAATTGGGCGCGATATACGACTATACCTTCTATTGGAAGCATTCGGGCAATAGCTACTCCTATTACACCGTCTTTGCCGGCTTCTCCTACCTTCTTAGCCAACTAGGCGGCGACTTTATGGAAAACGAGATCACCTATCTCCCCGAAGTGCCTAAATCCACCGAAGGGGATGACTATAAGCATTATCTTGCCTATTGGATGGATTTGCTTACCAAACCGGAATTCTACAATAGCAACAAAGCCACCCATAAGGTGATAATCGACAAAGAGGGGAATAAGCAAGACGTCAGTTGGGGCGCGATCGACTTTTTGGCCTATGCCTCTAGCTATGCCAGAATCTCGGACATCCTCGTCTTCCCCGCCTCCTTATCGAATAAGACGGCTTTAAGGGAATACCTAGACGCCTATAACATAGGAAAAAGCGATTTGGATGCGATTTACTATAGGGATCAGATGTTCGACATCACCTCCACGATTGGGACCTTAGTCGCCGCGATATCGCTGGGATTGAGTTTGTTGGCCGGAGTATCGCTAGTGGTCTCTTCCATCATGACCGGCATCATCACCTATGTCTCCGTCATAGAAAGAACGAAGGAAATCGGCATCCTCAGGGCATGTGGGGCAAGGAAAAAGGACGTTGGGCGATTGTTCGTCGCCGAGTGTTTCCTTATAGGCTTAGTGGCAGGGGTTTTAGGGATAGGCATAGCCTTTGGCATCTCCTTCCCGCTTAACGCCTTCTTGTGTAGCCTTTATACCGAATATACCTTACACGACCTAGTGGTCCTTTCCGGATGGACCGTCTTGATCCTGTTAGGCATCGCGATTGTACTGGCCCTAATCGCGAGTTTCATCCCCGCGAGAATGGCGTCAAGAAAAGATCCAGTCGTCGCCTTAAGAAGCGAATAAGCCTGCAAAACACCTATTTCTTTATAAAATAAGCTAATTTTGCTTTTCTTTTATTCTTCGTTTCGCTAACTCGTAATAATTAGAATCGATTTCAAAGCCAAGGCATTTTCTTTTTAGTTCGATACACGCAATAGCCGTGGTGCCAGAACCAAGGAAGGGGTCTAAAACGATTCCTTGTTTTGGGCAAGAGGAAAGAATCGGATAGGTAAGAAGCTCTTTGGGAAAGGGGGAATCATGTTCTTTTTCTTTGCTTACGCCGATGTTCCAAATATCGCTAACTCTTTCCCTAGAACTAGCTTCGATAAAGGCAAAGCCCATCTCCATTAATTCCTTTGCTCTTTGGGAATGAAGGATGGAATTACCGCCTCTAAGTAACATCCTGAAATCAGATATCTCCCCGTTTTTAACTTTCGCTAATTCTTCTTCTAAGGATAATAAGGCGCTTTCCTTTTCTTCCTTATTTAAATTAGAGAGTTCGATCTTCCGTTTATAATCTTCTCCCGTTACACCGGTCTTAGATACTACCCTGCCATTATCTAAGGTTGTTTCCACTTCCCTAGTGCCAATAGTTTTATTCGCGTAATATCCTTTGCCCAAAACGAAATGGAAAAAGTGTTCATAGGAAGATGAAGTCCTATTCTTTATAGAAGGAGAAAGGAAGCTTCTTTTCTCCCAGATCACATCATTGCGGAGAATGAAGCCCAGTTCTTCTTCTAACATTATGGCGACTCTACTTGGAATTAGAAGCAATGAGGAATCGCGGTAAGAATCGCCGATATTAAGCCATAAAGAACCGGTTGGCTTTAATATCCTTTTGAATTCCTTTCCTAAGCGTTTTAGAAGCCTAAGATAATCAGAGATTGTACCTGCTTTTGCAAAAGGGCCTTCCTTTATCTGGCGTTGCCCAAAATAAGGAGGGCTAGTCAAAATCAAATCAATTGATTGATTAGGAATACCCTTTAATAAAAGAAAGGAATCGCCCTTAATAATGGTTGGTTCAGTTAAATCTCTCTCGCTTAAATTAATCCGCATTTTTTACCTTTGAGATTATAACAATATATCTTTAGATATATGATAGGGATCGCCATGGGATAAAAATAAAAAGTATCGATAAAATCTATGAAATGAAAGGTAAAAATTTTTCGAGAAAAAAGTAAGAAAAAATCCCGACTGAATCGGGACTTCTCTATTATGCTTGGTGACCCGTACGCGATTCGAACGCGTGAATGCATCCTTGAAAGGGATGTGAGTTAAGCCACTTCTCCAACGGGCCATGGCGCTTAGCATAGGACTCGAACCTACAACCGATCGGTTAACAGCCGATTGCTCTGCCATTGAGCTAGCTAAGCATTCCGCCTTTTCAGGCGAGGTAAATTCTAGTGTTTGTCAAAAGGGATTGCAACCAATTTTTCTAAAGGGCGAAAATCTAGGCAATACGTCTAGGTTTTCGTTCGTTCCTTTAAAAAGGAAATCCCCGTGTGGTTAGACGCAGGGACGAGGGATGGGAAATAGGAATTACTTCTTGGCGACGAGCTTCTTCTCGATGGAGTTGAAGAGATCGCCGACGGTGACGAAAGAAGAAAGTTCCTCGGTTTCAAAGCGGATACCGACTTCCTCTTCGACCGCATAGCACATTTCGACGACGTCAAGGCTATCTAGGCCAAGGCTCGCCAAATCGGTCTTCATGTCGATTTCCTTAACGTTTAGCCTTTCGCAAAAAAGGTCTTTGATGCGCTTCATTGTTTCTTCCATGGTAAGTTTTTCCTTTCGCTACTGAATCGAACGGGTTGATTATATCAAGAAGACAAAACAAGAAGATACAAAAAATGCGCCCATTGATCAGGTGGACGCATTTATTCTTGCCTCGTTTACATATCGGCTATGAGCGAGGCCTCTTCTTCCATTTTGGTGGAAACGGTGCTAACCGAGGTTCTAAAGCTCGTGTAAAGCACGCCGCCGACCAAGGCGAAGACGACCAAGACCATGAGCATTCCGAGCAGTTGTCCCTTAATTTCAGACATTCCATGTCACCTCCTTTCTCAATAATACGAATCGTAGAAGCCCACGATGGTGGCGTGAGTGACGGTAATCACCATCGTGTTTTTGGACATAAATAGGGGTTTGTATTCCTTGGACAAGGCGAATTCGTAGGTATCGCCTACCCTGGGAGCGGACTTGGTTATGGCTTTGAAGGTGGCCCCGTACTTGGTGATGAGAGTCTCCGTGGACGGGGAATAGTAGCCATCTTTGGCAAGGCGATATCCTACCGTGACGGCCAAGGAATCAAGCCCTGAGCGAATGGTGGATAGGCACATTAGATCGCCTACGGTCAACATGACGAAGATCATGAAGACGCTAGAGAGGAGCAAACCGAGTTTAGAAGCCATTCATGACACCTCCGATGATATCGGCGAGCGCCGCCAAAAGGATGATCATGGAAACCCCAGACCCAACAAGGGGGAACGTTGCCATCGACTGGACGCGTTCGATTCTCTTTTGCTTATGCAGTTCATGCTTTTGGTCGCTTAATCTGCCGAATACGTGTTTGAATTGGTCCATGTAGGCTTTGTTGTTGCCTTGGTCGACCATTTGGAAGATCGAAAGCATCACCTGACGAATCTGGATGTCCTCAAAGCTATTACCGAATTCGATGAAAGGCCTTATTGTCTTGTCGGTATCGATATCCGCGATGAGCTTTTCCAGCTTTGCCCCAATGGTAGAAGAGGCGAAGGGAACGATGGAGGAAAGGGCGTTATAGATGTTATATCCATCGTTTAGGTAAACCTGGAAATAGGTGAATAGCCTTACGAACTCCTCCTCTTCCTCCCTCCTTAGCCGCATGATCCTCTTCCCATATCTTGAGAAATACGCGTAGCTATACACGATGCTTCCAAGCACCGGCACGAGCATGAAGATGATCTGCCCTTGGACTAGCCATAGCCCAACCCCCGCGCCGACAAGAAGCAAAATCCCAAAGAAATAGAAAATAAGCTCTTTTTGGAAATTTAATCCAAGAATTGCAATGTTTTTTCGAATTGTTGCCATACTTTTATCCTCCAATTTCAGACATGTTTTTTCCTAGAGAAAGGGAATTCGATTGCCAATCCCGTGTAAGTCGAAAGATAGATGACGATAGAGAAAAGCATGAGGGCGAAGAAAGCCAAAACGCAAACTAGATACATGATGGAAGTCTCCAGAACGGAGAAGAAATTCGATAGCCCAAAGCGAAGGAAGACGACCACCACAAGCGCCATCGCCCATAGAAGGCAGAACTGGATGAGATTGGTCCTATTGCTAGATGCGATATCGTTTTCCGATTCCTCGATTCGGGTAAGTTCGGCCAATAATTCCGAAGATAGGGCGATTATATCCCCTCCCTCCGTGACATAGATCTCCAAAGTGGAAAGGAACATCCTATAAATCGTGGTATCGAAATAGGATTCCAGGTATCGGACCTTCTCTAGTCCGGTCAGTTCCGAAATCGATCTGCCCAATGACTCGATTTCCTTCCCTAATCCCGCAATCGCGGTATCAAAGGATAGGTCCAAGGAAGAGGTGACGGATAAAGACACGACGAAGGAATTGACGAAACGGAAACACTCATGCCTTTTCCTATGGATTACGTACCACTTCGACAATAAAGGCATCCCAAATAGCATAATCGCGGCCAAATAAACTACGCCTGTCGCCACTCCGGCGATGATATTTCCCGTCGCCAAATAGCAAGCCCCGCCGCCGACTAGGGCCAAAATAAGACTGATGATCCAACTCGAATTCATGATCGATTGTCCTCCTTGTATACGTAATCGATTGTTCTACTCCCCTCGTTTAGATATCCGAACTCGCTGATCCTTCTAAAGATCGTCCCGTCTTCCCTAACGGAACGTTTGAGATAAACGACCACGGAGAAGTGATGGTATATATCGGCAAGCAACTCCTCATAGACGAGGTTTCTGCCGGCTTGCATCGCCATCCTCGCCATACGGTGGGGGATGGCGGAAATATCCTTGGCGTGAAGCGTCGTGATCAAAGGGTGACCCGACATGACCGCGTTTAGCGCGTCGACCATTTCCTCACCCCTGCTTTCCGCGACCAACAAATAATCCGGGTTATTGCGAAGGGAGTTTCGGATTAAGGCCGAAAAAGTGCACCTTGGGTTATGTTCGTCCACGAGCCAACTCGTCATATCGAGGTTGCCGTTTCCCCTGCTTAGTTCAAGCTCTTGGACGTTATCGATGACCACGATTCTCGTATAGTCGGGAAGATGGAGCAAAAGGAATTTCTGCAACTCCGTTTTCCCACATCCCGTCTCCCCGCCGATGACGATGGAATCACCATTATTTAACGCAGTAAGCAACAGATCCTTGGTGTTGGAAGGAAAGAAATCATCGGCCTTTTCCACGGCTGAACCGGCTGAGGCGATACGAAGGGAGAAAGAGTAGGCCTTGCGGTTATTGACCCTGGTAACGGAAAGGAAGCTCGCGTTCATGCGGTATCTTCCAAAACTTACGTCGAGGACGGGTTCCATATAGGAGAATTGTTTTTCGGAAAAATTGGCGATTTGCCTAAGGAAGTCCCCAACCATCTCATTGGTGACCTCCAAATCGCTTTTCCTTCTGCCGTATCGATTGTCCAGATAGAAGATGGACTCTCCGTTCCAGGAAATATCGGTGACGCTATCGCAGGCAAGTAGAGTGGAGAGGAAGCTATTCTCCAAAAACTCCAATAATCTGGATTCGTAATCCATCTCAGATCCCTTCTTGGACGACGAAGATGGCGATTTTGGTAATCCAACGCCAATCGGTGATTCTGCATCGAAGGTCGATTTCGGCTTTATATCCGTATTCGGCCTTGCTTTCTGTTTCTTCGTCGTAAACATATACTTCATATAGGTATTTGAGTTTTCCTCCTAACTCAGTCTCTAGGTAATCGGAGACGTTCTTCTCGAACAAAGGTAGATAAAATAGGGGCTTGTCCAGATTCTTTCCGATGTTGGAAATCGTGATGACGGAATTGTCCGCGACGCCTTTATAAAGCCCAAGATACGCCTTGCGGAAAGTCGAAAGGTTGTATGTCCTCAAAAACGAGGTCATGGCAAAGACGAAGACCATGCTCATGAAAATCACATTGTGCATCGCCTTTTCTCCTAATTCCCAAGCCCAATACAATAATCGGCGTCGGTACAGCTTCCGAAGAAGGCGTCGTCCCTAGCGATGGAGAACTCGAAATCGATCGTATCGCCGAAAAGGTCGAAGTCGGTCATATGTAGTTTGAAGTTGTACTTCTTGTGCTCTTTCCCATTCCTTATCGGAAGGAAGACGTCGCGGGTATTGAAGTACCTTGTCGGATCCTCATCCCTCTTCGATATCGGGTACATCTTCGAATCGTACCTATCCACCGCGTAATCTTGGCTAAGGCAAGGATAGAAGATGCTGTAGGAGACCCCCGAAACGCGGAGAGAATATGCATAGGAGAGTTTTAGGGGAATCCTCCGGTAAAAGCTCCCGTTGACAAAGCCCAAAGTCCCGATGTTCCATTCGAAGGGGTCGGTATAGATATATAAGGTGGCGGAACCTGCTTCCGTGGTGTTGGCGATGGAATTATGGTAACCGACCATATATCCGTTCACGCGTACGCCATGGTAATCGTCATTATGGCTTGGGATTTCGGCGATATAGTAGCTATCGACCGATCCCGAGATTGTGCTCCCCACATGTTTCGAATACATCCTAGAGGTGTTGTAGACCTTTCTTTTTTCGGGATTGGTCAAAGCGATGTTTGGACTCGTGAGCGTTCCGCTTTCGATAGTGAAAAGATAGGTTTTGGTATTGGATGTGATGAATCCGAATATGGTGGATTCGACCTTCATTTCAAAGCAATATGAGGTCAGCCCTTTAAGGATCGACTGCGGGACTGAGGATTCATAGATGAAATGGGGGTCGCTCGCCGACGTATCAAGGTTTTGGTGTTTGATTCCGCTAGTGGCGATGGTCTCCGTTTTGCTCTTATCCCTATATACGGTCCAGGAATAGACAAAGGAAGGGTAGTCCACATCATGGTAATCCAGTCTGAAGGGCAAAGCCTCGTTATATACGAACTTGCCGCATAGCAAATCGCATCTGCCCGTGGCCGTGTTGCCGCCTAAGCAACCTAACGCGGACAAAAGGACCAAAGGAGCCTTTTTAAGCTTTAAAGACGTTGTCATGGAAATCACCTCCGAATTCATTCATAAACCTAAGACCGATTTGATTGACGTTCTTCACGAAGTCATCCTTTTTGAAGTAATAGCTCCACCAATAGGCGCCATGCCGTCCAGGCTCTAAGTACTCGTTTTTGAAGATCATCTTTTCAAGCGGATCGAGCTTTCCATAGAATTCCCTGACGCGCTTAAGGAAACGGATGGGTCTTTTGTCCATGAAGAAGGGAAAGTAATCGAAGCTAAGGTCATCGAGATGCTCATCGGGGCTAAGCCCAAGCCTTTTTAGATTGTCCCTATACGCAAGGGTGAAGCCCCGGAAGTAGGTTTTGCGTTTTTGTTTGTATTCGTAATCGGTCATGCTTTTTTGCCTCTCACTTAACTATTTCGATGTTTTTCCGAAAATCGGACACGAAAAGGCAAAAAAATTTTTTTGACTTTATGTTTTTTTCTACTCAAAACCGTTCAAATAAATAGCGTTATTATGGGATAAATTCTTCAAAATACCATGCAAAACCCTGATATTTATCCTTATTTCGCATCCTCTTTTCTTTATGGGGTGAATGACTTAGGAAGGGCAAGAAAAAAATTTATCTTCCTCGTCTTATCCCGTATAATTTCAACGTTATGTTGATTCTAGTTGGGGCTTCTGCCAGTGGAAAAACCGAAATCGCCAAACGGCTTGGTGCGCTTTATGGCATCAAAAAAGTCGTGACCCATACCTCTAGGCTGCCTAGAAAAGGAGAGGTCAACCATATCGATTACCACTTCGTTTCCCCCGAGGAATTCCTTGCCCTAAAAAAGGAAGACGCCTTCGTGGAAACCACCTACTATAACGGCAACTACTATGGATGCAGCAAAAAGGAGATCGCCAAAAACAAAGTCGTCGTCGTCGATCCAAACGGCCTTGCTTCCTTCTTGGCTTTACACGATCCATCCATCATCGCCATTACCCTTGTCTGCGACGAAAAGGTCCGCTTCCATAGGATGAAGGGCAGGGGCGACGAGGAAGACTCCATCATTCAGCGCATCGCCACAGACAAGGTCGATTTCTCGAACCCCATATTGAAAAGGGCCGACTTCACCATTGATACTTCAAAGGATAGCATCGAGTCCCTTACCAATAGGATTTACGATTTATATCAAAGCGAATACGAAAAGCGTATCGGCGATTAGGAAACCTTCTTCCTTCTCGGGTGATAGATAACCTTGGCCTCTTCCACGGTATAGGGAGAGGCTTTTGTCACGATGATCTCAACGCGAGGCAGATTGACCTTATCCCCCACTACGGCAAAGCGGCCCAAATAATCGTTTATGAAGCCCGAAAGGGTTTCGTAGTCGTCTTCTATCTCCTCTTCGTCCATATGGAACGTTTCGAAGAATGTTTCGATGTCGGTACTGCCCAAAACGCGGTATTGGTTCCTTTTGTTTAGGCGCTGGATATCGATTTTGACGGTATCGTTCTCATCCCAGAGTTCGCCAACTAGTTCCTCTAAGATATCCTCTAGGGTCAAAATGCCATCGGTCCCGCCAAACTCGTCCTTTACGACGGCAATATGGCGGTGCTTCTCCTGCATTAGTTCCAAAATGGAGGAGATTTCCATCGTCATGGGCACGGCGATGATAGGAAGCAATAGACTAGTGATGGAGACCTTCTTCTCTAGAAGCAAAGACTTATAAAGCGACTTGGTTTGGATATAGCCGACGATGTTATCGAGGCTTCCTTGATAGACTGGGATACGAGAATGGTTGAATTTCTTCCCCGACTTGACGATCTTCATGATGTCTTCGTCTAAGGAAATGCCTTCGATCTTCATCCTGGGCGTCATGATCTCGAACGCGGTCGTATCCTTGAATTCCAATGCGCTTTGGAGCAAGTCCGCGTTTTCTTCGTCGATGATGCCCTCATCTTCGATAGCCTCGAACATTTCGGAGAGCTCTTCGTCTTTGACGGGGGCGTCTTCCACTTCTTCGAACTTTTTCACAAATGGACTCGTAACCAAGGTACCGAATAGTTCGCTGGGTCTAACGAAGGGGAAGAGCAAAACGGACAATACCTTAATGATCGGGGCGGAGAAGACGCAAACGCCATAGGAATGGACCTTGGCAAAGGCCTTGGGCATGATTTCGCCAAAAGTGAGGATGATAAGGAGCATCGCCATCGAGATAATCGTGGACAACGTGCCTTCCATAGCGGTGATTTCCTGCGTGTCGGTGATGCCGATATCCCTAACGATTTGGATGGCAAGCAAAGCGCCTAAAGAGGAAGCGATGACATTGACTAGGGAATTGGAGAAAAGCAAGACGGTGATGGTCTTGTCATAGTTTTTGGCGTTGCCATAGGCAAGCCTTGCTCCCTTGCTTGTCTCAGAGGCCTTTTTAAGCTGTCTTAAAGGCGCGACGCTATAAGCCATATCGGAAGCCGAGAATATGCCGGAAAACACGATTAAAATGGTGATTACGATGATATAGGCAATGGATGCAAAGCTCATTCTCCCTTACCTCCCGTAACCGTTTCGCGCTTTTCGTTGATCATGCCAACGAGTTTCTCCAGTGCGTCTTCCGTCGTGACCATGCCCAAAACCTTTTGGCCGGATTTGACGATGGCGACCTGGGTGTGCTTATCCTGGAAGAAACTCACCAAATCGTCGAGGTGGATGCTTGGCCTTACGAACTTAGGCGTTTTCAAGTGCTTGACGAAGTTGGCATCCTTTGGCGAAGAGAAATAATCGGAAAGGAAATCCCTGACGACCAAGATGCCGACTATCTTGTTGCGGTCGTTATAGTAGACCGGGATTCGCGAATAAGGACACTTCTTAAGGAAGTCGAGAAGTTTTTCCTTGGTAAGTCCAGAGGCATTGATCATCGCCATCTTCTTTAAAGGAGTCAAAACCTCGGCGACGCGGATATCGTCGAATTCAAGGGTGGCTTGGATGATATCGGATTCGTTTTCCTCCAACAGCCCGTCTTCCTCCGCTTCTTCTATCGCCTCCACCAAATCGTCCTCAGTCAGCTCGGGCTTTTCCTTGGAACGGAAGAGTTTACTGACGACGTATTGAAGGCCCCTAAATAAAATCGATAAGGGGAAGAAAAGGATAAAGAAAAGCGCCAAAGGATAGCAAAATACCCTGGCGAAGGTGTCGGGCATCTTCTTGGCGAGCAGCTTAGGAATCGTATCCCCGAATAGGAATATGATGAAAGCCATCATCACGGAGACAAGAATGGACAAGACGGTCTCTGGGATATATTGGCCAAGTAACGCTAGGAATAGGAAGGTCGACAAAACCGAGATGAAGATCGCGAAGATGTTGTTGCCGATCAACACGGTTATCAAAGTGGAATCGAACCTTTCGGATAGAAAGACAACCACCTTGGCGGCCCGATTGCCTTCTTTGGCAAGGGCCCTGTATTTGTATTTGTTCACGCAGGCATACGCCGTTTCCGATAGGGAAAAGAATGCCGTGAACAAAATTGAGATCACAAGCAATAGTACGCTAAGCCACAAAGGAATTTCCAATTATTATCACACTCCAAACACGCCAAAAGCCCCTTCCCAAGGAAAGAGGTTTCCGGTCTAACTAAATATTAATCGTCGCCGCCTTCTTCAGATTCGGCAGCATCATGTTCGTTCGCCCAATCGCGGGGGACGATCGGTCCCTGTTCGATATCGGCACGTTCGAATACGTCGGCAATAAGCTGTTTCGCCCTACGGACGGATAGGTCGCTCTTGACCTTGAAGACGAGGGGGATGTCCTCGTAGATCTTCTTATCGCCAGCGTTGGTAATGGGTAAGGTAGAGTCAGCGTAATCCTTGGGATCGAGGGCCATGTAGAGCTTTAGGCTCTTTCCGGCGATCGTCATGCGGATGTAAGTCACCTTATGTAGACGGAAGGTATCGCCGGCATTGGAAGTGCGGCACTTCACGCCATAGGACATGATTTCGGACTTCAATTCATTGTAGTTCGCCCTCATCTGCGGGTCGGCATTGGCCATGCGATCGGTGAAGGGGATGCGGATGATTTTCGCGGGTAGCTCTTCGGGCTCAGGCTCGGGCTTTGCAACCGGCTTGGGTTCTGGCTCGGGTTCTGGCTCGGGTTCGGGTTCTGGCTCGGGCTCAGGTTCGGGTTCTGGAGCAGGTGCGGGAGCGGGCTCTGGTGCAGGTGCGGGAGCGGGAGTTGGGCTAGTGACGTAAACGTTGATCGTGGGGATGGGTGCCGGGGCCGGTGCGACGGGGGCAGGGGCGGGTTCGGGTTCCGGCTCGGGCTCGGGCTCGGGTTCGGGCCTTACTTCTTCGACCCTGGGCTCTTCTTTGATGGGCTCTGGTTCGCGGATGATGACGCTGATGGGAGCGGGACGATCTTCCTTGACGGGCTCATTGGCCTTGACTTCGGCACGGACGATTTCGCGGATCATATCGGCGGTTAGGGCTTCGGAATCCTCCTTCTTCTCCTCTTTGGGGAGTTTGGAGAGTTCCTCGGCGAAGATGACGCGGATATCATCGGCGCTTAAGGTCGGGGTGGGTTCTTCGATGGCTTCGCTTTCCTCTTCGGGAGCGGGTTCGCTCTTTTCGAGGTTATAGGCTTCCATCGCTTCCTTGATGATTTGACGGATGCTTTCTTCGGTAAGCTTGGGCTCGGGCTCGGGTTCTGGTGCGGGAGCGGGTTCCTCGGCCTTCTTGGTTTCTAGGGATTCCTCGACGATCCTGCGGATCTCTTCGGCGCTCAATGGTCTTTCGCTGGCACCGACGAAGATGTCTTCGCCAGTGATGTCATCATAGGTGAGGGAGCGTAATTCGTCGCCGACGATCTCACGGACGTCATCGGCGTTGAGTCCGCCTTTGGCGCGGAGGGCCGCTTCTTCTTTGGCCTTCTCGTTGTCTTCTAAGACGGCCTTGATGATGTCGCGTATGTTGCTTTCGGAAGGAACGAATTCATCTTCGGCAGGAACAGGGGATGCAACGGGAGCGGGAGCGGGGATAGAGACGATGACGGAACCCTTCTTGGTCGTGGAAGCGGCTTCCTGGTTCTCTTCTTCGACGCCTACGTCTTCGCCACGGGCCCTGGCGTTTTCTTCGCGGATGATGCGGCGGATGTCCTCTTCGGTTAGGCCGCTGCCGTTTCTAACGGGCTCGACGGAACCATTAGGACCATAGGAATTAACATATTGGATAAGGAAGGGGCCATTCATAAACGGAGTGGCGGAGGCGGGAGCGGGGGAGACGTTAGGAACGGCATTGGGAGCTTCGGCCGCTTTCCTAGGTCCTTCGACTTCGCCTTTAGCGATATCCTTGGCGAGTTCTTCTTCGGAGGGATCCTCGACGTCGCCTTCATAGACGCGCATAACCTTCCTTTCGTCGCCGGCGGGCTTCTTCGCTTTCTTCTTCTTGGAAGCGGGGGCGACTTCGCGGGACAAGGAGACGGGGAGGTTGATGGAGGCGATGATGAATAGGATCAATCCGACGACCGCCAAAACGACGGGTAGATAGGCAAGGAGCAATTGCCAGATGCTGATGACGGATTTCTCGGCGCCGGTGAAATAATATAGGACAAAGCCGACATAGCCGCCCGCACTCGCGGTACCGACGACGCCATCGACCTCGAGGATGTCGGAGTCAGGGAAGAATAATCCGGTGGGGGCGTTGCCCATGAAGAGGGTGACGCCATATAGCAAGGCGGCGGCGAAGACCAAGTAGATGACGAGGATCGCGATATAGCCAAACTTCTTTTTCACGATCGCCATGATGAGCGAGACGAGGAAGAAGATGCCGGTGACGCCCAATATGCCAAACACGATGAACGCATATTCGCCGATGTTGGTAAAGGCGCTGCCGATGACCTGGAACACATAGGTGATATCCAAAATCGAGGTGTTCTTGAACATTGCCTGGGCGCCAAGGATGCTCGGGAGGAAATAGGTTAGTACAATCGCGCCGGCAAGGAAAAGGATTCCCAGGATTGACTGCACCACAATCGTCTTTTTCTTAGTCATGTTGCTGCTCCTTTAGAAAATTTAATTGCTGTAGATAAGTTTATCTAAACTTTAGTTTAAATAAAAGAGGTAGTTTGGGTAAATGCCTGCAAAACCCCTCTTTTTTGGGCCTTTGCCCTAGTTATAAACCGCCTTGATTCATAAATCTTCTTTTGGTTCTTATAAAAACGGGGTTAGGAATGGCGATAATTTGACAAATATCCCCTCTTTCTTTGCCTAAATAGGGAAACAATTGGAGAATTGCGCGGTTTTCCTATCACTTCACCCTGCCACCGTCCACCTCTAGCGGTGTACAATATGCCCATGCCAAACGGAACGATCGATAGATACCTTAGCCTAGATGGAAACCATCAGCTTTATATCGTGGACGCGTCTAATGTCATGGAGGACGTGTCAAACCACAAAGACCTAACCCCCATCGCCTTCGATGCCTTGGCAAACATCATCTCCCTCGCCTTGCTTAGGTCCAATAACCTAAAGGGGGCAAGCCAAACGTTGACCTTTCAATTGGATTCCGTTTCCGATATCAAAAAGGTCATTGCCACCGCTAGCGCCAATGGCGATGTGAAAGGGTATGTGGCCAATCCAAAGGCAAGCGAGGACATCGGCACATCCATGATTTCCTGCACCGCGGATTTGGGCGTCAAAGAACCCTACCACTCCACTTGTTTGGTCGATGGGACCAGTCTAGAGGAGAAGATCAACTCCTTCTTCCTCCAAAGCGATCAAACCGTTTTGAAGTTTTCTTCCCTTATCGATAGGGAAAGCGGAAGGGTGGTCGCGCTTCTATATCACGAACTTCCCCACGATGATGACGTCGAATCCCTTTTCGACGAAAAAAAGGCGCACCTTGCTTTAAATAAAGACGAGCTTAGCGAAATCGCCAAGGCTTTCTATGGGCAACTGCCCCACGAACTAGTAAGCGAAGAAGAGGTCCGCTTCCATTGCAACTGCTCCAAGGAAAGGTTCATCGAGCTATTCAAACTTCTTTCCGACGAAGAGCTATTGGAACTATCGCAAAAGGAAGAGCCGACGGTCTCGACCTGCGGATGGTGCGGGAAAGAATATGAATTCTCCCCAAGGGAAATCGGGGAAATCCTGGCAAAAAGAAGCTAAGGAATACCATTATCGTCGCTTAAGGAGGCTTGTCCTCCTTTTTTTATATAACCCCTATATCCTTATATTTATATAAGGGGAGAATACGAAAAAAGGCCTGATTTTCATCAAGCCTTTGCCTTCAACATGGTGACCCCAACTGGAATCGAACCAGTCATTCGACCTTGAGAGGGTCGCGTCTTAACCGATTGACCATGGGGCCAGCGGGCATAATTTACCATTATGCCTAGTCCGTGTAAAGATTTTTTCTCGAAGCGACTTAGAGCTTGTTGGCGACGATGGTAAGTCTCTTCGTAACCCTTTCCTTACCCAAAATCTCGATGATTTCATGGAGGTTCGGGGATTGGGTGGACCCGGTTAGGGCAACGCGGAGGATTTCCGCACCGTCGGAAAGGGAGCCTACGAAGGCGGAGGGGTTGGCCTTATAGTCCTTGTTGGAGACGGCAAAGCCCAAAGAACCGCCGATTTCCTTCACCGCGGAGAACCAATCGTTCTCCTCTACGCCAAAAGGCATCTTCTCAACGGAAGCCAAAAGCATCTTGGCAACGATATCGCTTGGGATAGTTTCCTTAAAGGGAAGGGGGTTGGCGACGATCTTCTCCCATTCGTCATCGAAGAAGAAACGGATGCTTGGGGTGATATCGCCATATTTCGCATAGTCCTTCCTGGGATTCTTGCGGTCTTTCTCGATGTTGAGGATGGCTTTGACGTAGTCGCCGTTTGTCGTGATGCGGGAGCATAGGTCCTCATCATGGGCTTTGGCATATTTGCTAACGGCGGCGAAAAGCTCGTCGATCGGGGTGGCGGCAATGACTTCCTTGCAGAAGAAATTGAGCTTGTCCATATCAAACAACGCACCGTCTAAGGACATCTTTTTGATATTGAAGGGGAAACGGCTCACGTCATAGGTCTTGTTGGCCATCGTCCATTCCTCGAAGTTGGAATTGGCGATGCTCATCAAATAGGCGAGCAAACCGCCTTCTGGATAGCCCGCTTCGATGAAGTAACTGACCGCGGCTTCGGCGTCTTTCCTCTTGGAGAGCTTCCTCTTGTTGCCATGGTCTAGCTTCATGATGGAGGGGATATGGGCATATTTGGGCGGCTTCCATCCCAAGGCGCGGAACATATCCAAGTGGATTGGGGTGGAGGGGATCCATTCCTCGCCACGGGTGATCATCGTGGTCCTCATGAAATGGTCGTCGCAAACGTGGGCGAAATGGTAGGTGGGCAAGCCATCGGATTTTAGGATGACGACGTCGGTGTCGTTGTCCTGAAGTTCGATTTCGCCGCGGATCGCGTCGACGAATTTGGTCTTGCGGTCATGGTCGCCGTTGGATTTGAAGCGGATGACCCAAGGGGTACCGGCGTTGATCCTCTCTATCCTTTCCTCGGCGGAGAGGTTACGGTCCCTGGCATAGACGCCATAATAGCCGGGCAAAACCTTGTTGGCCTCTTGGCTCTTACGGATCTTATCTAGGTCCTCGGGGGTGCAGAAGTCGGGATAGGCACGGCCTCTACGGACTAATTCCTTGATGACGGCGCGATAGATATCCTTCCTTTCGCTTTGCTTATAGGGGCCATAGGCGCCTTTGTCGCCTTCTGGGGTATAGCCTTCGTCGGCGTCGATTCCGAATTGGTGGAGTTCCCTGATCAATAGATCGCCGCTTCCTTCGATGGTACGTTTGGTGTCGGTGTCCTCCAAACGGAAGAAATAGACGCCACCGCTTCTTTTGGCGACCGTATAGGAAACCATGGAAGTGAACAAACTTCCGGTATGAAGGAATCCTGTGGGTGAGGGGGCGAAACGGGTTACCTGCGCACCCTCGGGTAGGTTGCGGGCGGGATAACGCGCCTCAAGGTCATCGATCGTCATGGTGACGTCGGGGAATAGTAATTCGGCCAAATCGTTGTTGTCGGGCATAAGCGTACCTCCAAATGGCAAGTGGATTATACGCGCGCAGGAAATAAACTTCTACTTGAAACACCTCGATTAACGTGTCTATAATCTTACCGCTTTCCAAAAGAAGGCCATGCAGGCGTAGTTCAATGGTAGAACACTACCTTGCCAAGGTAGATACGCGGGTCCGATTCCCGTCGCCTGCTCCATCTAAAGAGCGTAGCCCCAGTTAGAAACGGGGTTATTTTTTTGCCCTTTTTTGTGTCTTCAATAAAAGAAAAAACGCCGTTTTTGCGGCGTTTTTGCTCGATAATCATTTAGATCTGATGGTTGAGGTTCAATCTGGCGAAATCCCTCATGGCCGCGTTGACGGTCTCTTTGTTCAATGGGGGGACGTCGCTTGATTCAAGCGCCTTGATAAGGGCGGGAAAGCGCGATAAAGACACTAGGAAGGAGTCCGGATGGGTGTTGTCCATATGGGTCATAAGGCAATCGTCGTTGACCAAAACGATCGAAATGAAATATTTGGGATCCATATTGGCCAATAGGGCGAGGCGTTCCATCCTGACCCTATTTAGCAAAAGGGGATTGTTGATCGCCCCCTTCTTCTTGCCTTGGTAGAAGATCCATTTCTGGTCGTCTTCCTTGGCCGCGATGGCGCCGGGATAATATCTATCGCGAATCACATAAAAGAACTTATCCCCTGCCATAAGGTGGTCGATCGTAAAGGATTCCTTGGAGGAGATCTTGTTCATGAAGTCGTTGATGAGGAGGTAGTCGTTATCGTAGACGACCCTTTTCACCTTGTGGTAATAGACATGCACCAGAAAATGGCGGCAAAGAAAACGCTTCACGGGGCCATATAGGAGCATGAATAAAACTGCGCCACCGACGATGACGCAGGTAACGATGAAGATTGTGAGCCTAACGTTGTAGGGCATCGATCTCCTTCTCGGCTGCGGCAATGGCAAGTTCCATCATCGGGATGAGTTTGCTTTGCCTATCACTGGGAGGTAGCATCGGTTCATCGTAGAAGGAATCGGAAACGGTGAGGATGGCGCCGGCCTTCTTCCCGGTTTCCGCCGCGTTGCTAAATAGGGCATAGGATTCCATTTCGACGGCGAGGACTCCGAGTTTTTCCCAACTCTTCCAACGTAAACTATCGGCGTTATAGAAGAAGTCGGCGGACAAGACGGTGCCGATGCGCGCGGCAACGTTCTTTTCCCTAGAGGCGTTGACGATGTTTTCCAACAGTTCGAAATCGGGGACGGCGCTGAAGATGCCATGCCCTAGGTTATATTGGTCGGCCCAATTGCTTTCGGCGTGGGCGCCATTGGCGATGATGATGTCGCCGACGTGGATGAATTTCTGATAGCTGCCGGCGGTTCCGACGCGGATGATGGCATCCACATCGAAATAGGTGAATAGTTCGTGAGCGTAGACGCTGATGGAAGGAAGGCCCATGCCAGACGCCATAACGGAAATAAGCTTTCCGTTTTTGGTTTTGCCAGTGAACCCAAGCATGCCCCTGACGCTATTTACCTGCTTCACATCGTGAAGGAAGGTATCGCAGATCCATTTGGCACGTAGGGGGTCGCCGGGCATTAAAACGACTTTGGCGAAGTCTCCTCTTTCAGCGTTGATGTGCGGTGTTCCCATAATCTTTCTCCTTTATTTCAGTATATGATTTTAAGATATCGACGTTTTGTTTCACAATATCCCAAACGAGGAAATTCGAAAGGAAATACGCTTTGTGCAAAAGCAATTATTGTTCTTTGCTTTCGGGCTCAAACTTCATGTATTCGGTGAACCTGGCGTAGAAGTTTTCGGGGGTCACGGAATTGAGTTGTCCCTTATAGGCAATGGAAATACGGCCCGTTTCCTCGGATACGACAACGGTGACGGCGTCGCAGATTTCGGAAATGCCGATGGCCGCGCGATGCCTAGAACCGAATTTGCCGGTTAAGGCACGGGTGGTCGGACGATAATAGACGCTTGCGGCGGCTATCATGTCGTTGCGGATGATGACGGCACCGTCATGGAGGCGGGTGCCGACGAAGAATATGGTTTGTAACAATTCGGTGGAGACGGGGGCGTTGATCCTTGTTCCGGAGGCATTGATGATGTCGTCAAGGTTATCGCTTCTTTCGAAAGTGATGATGGCGCCTGTTTTGGAATTGCTCATAAGCTTAACGGCGGCGTCGATCTTATGGTACATGGCCTCGCGGTCGAACAGTGCTTCTCCCTTGGGTTTCTTTTTCTTGGCCTCGAAGAAGGGATTGGCAAAACCGGATTTCCCCTTGAGGTTATTGCCGGTGAGCGACCTCATATCGGCGGAGTTCGCCACGTAGAAGATCACAACGCCCGTCGCCAAAGACAATAGGCAGACTAGGGCTGGAAGATAAAGGCCGAATAGCCAGAACAAGACGGAAGAGACTTCGAAGGCGACGATCCATACCCTCGCAAAGACCCTTTTGAAAAGCCTAAGAGCCATGAAATCGATAAGTAAGAAGAAGAGAAAAACGACCACGAGGGAGATGATGTAGAGAAAATTGCTCGACATCATTCCAATGGGTGTTCCTGCCAATTCGTTTGCAAAAACCAAGTTCACTGTCGTTCCTTTCCGTCAAGAAAACTGACTTTCAGGAAAAGTTTACTAGTAAAGAAAAGTCTTTACAATCGCGATTGCTATATTTTGCTAAGCAAAAAAGCGTTCAAAAAACGCTTCTTTGTTCCATAAAACCCTGCAAAAGCGCACTATTTATTTCGTAAGTTCCTTGTAGAGTTCAAACGCCGAAAGGATGGCGTCGTCCATATCGTAATACTGGTAGTTGGCAAGTCTACCAAGGAAGTAGACGTTATTTAGCGCGGCCACTTTTTCCTTGTATTTGTTGGCAAGGGTGGAGTTTTTGGCGTCGTTGACGACGTAATAGGGGATCTTGCCTTCCTCAAAGGAATCGGGGTATTCGTAGGAAAGGATGGTCGAATGGTGGTTGGTGCAGGATGGGTCGAACTTCTTATGCTCGCTCACCCTGGTATAGGGGACTTCCCTTTCCGTGTAATTGACCACCGCGGTGCACTGGAAGGAATCGACCTCCTCCTTCTTCACGTCGAAACGGAGGGAACGCCATTCTAGGTGTCCTAACTCAAATCCGAAGTATTCGTCTAACCTACCGGTATAGATGACTTCGTCGGCTTTTTCGTCATATTCTTCCTTATTCGCCAAATAGTCGACGCCGGTGATGACGTCCACGCCCTTAAGGAGGTTTTCGATGAACGGGGTATAGCCGCCTTTTGGCTCGCCTTGGTAGGCATCGTTAAAATAGTTGTCGTTATATTCGTAACGGATGGGGAGCCTTTTGATGATGGAGGCGGGAAGCTCTGTGGCGTCGCGGCCCCATTGCTTTTCCGTGTAGCCTTTGATCAAGGTCTCATAGATTGTGCGCCCAACTAGGGACAAGGCCTGTTCCTCCAGGTTTTTGGGTTCCTTGATGCCTTCCTTTTCGATTTCCTTGCCGATGACTTCCTTGGCCTCTTCCGGGGTCTTTACCCCAAAAAGGGCCTCGAAGGTATGCATATTGAAGGGCATGGAGATGAGTTTGCCTTTGTAATTGGCGAAGACCCTATTCACGTAAGGGGCGACGTCGGCGTATTTGCAAAAGAAATCCCACGCTTCCTTGGAGTGCGTATGGAAGATATGCGGGCCATAGGTATGGACGGGGATGCCATCGATTAAGTCGGTATGGACGTTGCCACCGACCTCATCTCTTTTTTCCACGACCAAAACGGTTTTGCCCGCGTCAGAAAGAAGGCGGGCCATCGTCGAGCCGGAAATACCCGAACCGACGATCAGGTAATCATAGTGTTTTTTCATAGGGTTATTTTACCCTACTTTAAGGGTTTTTGCAGTGATGCGATAGCCAATGGCATAGGCCGGTCTTGCGATGAAGAAGGGCAAGTTGCAGGAGATGATCGTGTAGCCGAAATGGAATATTCTCTTATAAAGGCTCGGGTTGGATGCCTTGATCCTCTTCTTGAATTCCCTATAGTCCCGTCGCCTTTGCTTGCCTTTGTCGAAATAGACATAGGCCGTCGCGACCGTGGTCATGATCCTAAGGGTATGAATCATGTATTTGCGAAGCTTTTTGGGCTTTGTCTTCAATTGCTCATAGGTATAGGCCCCAAACATGTTCTCGACGACGGTAAGCTGCATTTTATAACGCTTCTTCATGTTCTCGAGGGTAACGGATTGGTCGGGGCGACCGATGAAATACCAATATAGGGGTATCTCCATGTAGTAGAGCTTCTTGCAATAGAACAAGGGCGTATAGCAATAGATCTCATCCACATAGAAGCAATGTTCCGGGAGGACCATCTTCGATTCCCTGATGATCGAGGTCTTGTAGTTGATGGAGTGCATCAACGTGTATTCGTCGACCTTCCACGCCTTCATCTCGTCCCAGGTGAAAATGCGGTCTTTCGGCATGATCCTGGAAAGGCTATTGGTGCGGTAGGTATTGTCGTAAGCGTGGTCATAGACGTAATTGGTAAAGATAACGTCGGGCTCATTGTTCTCCTCGACGGCCTTTTTCATGACCGCCAAAAGCTTCTTTAGGGATTCGGGTTCCAGATAGTCGTCGGAATCGCAAACCCTAAAATAGACACCCGTGGCATTGGCTATGCCGGCGTTGACGCCAGAGCCATGGCCACCGTTTTCCTTATCGATGACGCGGACGACGTCCGGGTACTGTTCCTCATACTTTTTGGCTATGAGCAAAGTCTCGTCCTTACTTCCGTCGTTGACGATGATGATTTCGATGTCGTTATGATCCACCTCAAGCATCTTATCGATGCACTTATTCATATAAGCGGCGGAGTTATAACAGGGAACGGTAATAGTTAATAATTTCATAAAGTCACTAGTGATGGCTTTATTTCTTTTGGTTCCTTTCCGATTTGTCGGTCGGGTCATCCATCACAATTTGTATATCATCCATGCGTTCGGGGTAATGGTCAATGATGTATTGGAGGATCCTCATGTCGCTGCGCTGGAGTTCTCCGAGGGTTAGGCCATCCTCTTTGTGGAGGCATTGGAAGATCGAGTTCTGAAGCCTCTTAAGCCTGTCGGAACCCGGCATGAACAAGGAGTTGCCGGCACGGACACGCCAGGCGTGGTCCTTGATGTTCTTGTAATCGGGGCACTTCTCCTTCCAGATCCACCAGTCGGTCATGACGACGCCGTCGAAGCCCCACTGGTTGCGGAGGATGGTGGTGATGAGGTCGAAGTTATAGGCGTTGAGGATGCCATTGACCCTGTTATAGGAGGTCATGACCCAATGCGGATGGGCTTCCTTGACGCAGACTTCGAATACCTTGAGGTAGATTTCGCGTAGGGCGCGCTGGGAGACGATGGAATCGCCGCTCCAACGATGCTTCTCCTGGTTGTTGCAGGCGAAGTGCTTGATGCAGGCGCTGCCGCCGGCTTCCTGGATACCCTTGACGTAGGCGACGCCATACCTGGCGGTTAGATAGGGATCCTCGGAGAAATATTCATAGTTCCTGCCGCAAAGGGGGTTGCGGTGGATGTTTATGGCGGGGGCAAGCATGACCTGGCTCTTTCCAGCCTGGTTTTCCTTACCTAGTTCGAGGCAAAGCTCATGGAGCAATTGATCGTTCCAGGTCGCGCCCAAACCAGCCATGATCGGCATAAGGGTGGTGTGGTTGGCAAAGCGGTTGCCGCTAGGACCGTCGTTGGTGTTCATGGTGGGGATGCCATAGTAACGGAGGTCGGCGGTGATGCCACCGAAGACGGCGGCGTTGCCAGGGATGCCCAAGGAGCAGAACATGGCCTGCTGGTTGCCACGGGAGAGGTTCTCGAGTTGGACGTCATCTAGCTGGGCGATGAATTCCTCCATCGTGCACTTGCCTTCCTTGACGTCTTTTAGCTTTAGGCCCTTGTCGCCGGTCTGGGGGATGTCGGTGGGCATCTGGGCGGCGATGCGGTCTTTGACGGAAACCTTGGAAAGATGGACTTCTTCCCATTCGAATTTGCCATGGCGGTTGGTCATACGCTTGAAGCTTTCGTGGACGCCGCAGGCTTCTTCTAGCTTCTCGATGACGACGAGTTCCTTAACGGGAACGTCGATGATCTTCTCGGCGCTTCTGACATCGGTGCCGATATAGATTGGATAGGTGCCGACTTCTAGGACCCAGCAATCTTTGTGGTGGGTGGCGCCGGTATCGTCGAAGGCTGCCATCTCGTTGAGCGGGAAGCGGATCTCGAATTTGACTTCTTCGCCGGGCTCGAGTTCTTTGGTCTTATAGAAACGGACCAAGCTCTTGACGGGATGGGCCAATTTGCCATGGGGCTCATTGGTATAGCCATAGTAGACCTGAACGACCTCTTTGCCCTTGCGCTCGCCGGTGTTCTTGCAAACGCATTCGATGACGACGTCGTTGGCGACGAGGTGGGCGGATTTGGTTAAGGAGAATGTGGTGTAGGACATACCAAAGCCGAAGGGATAGAGGACATGTTCGGGATGGAAGGTCTCAAAATAGCGATAACCGACGAAGATATCTTCGATATAGTGGGTCTTTTTCTGACCGAATTCGGGGATGGAGGGCTGATATTCGTATTTCTTGGCAACGGTATCGGCCAATTTGCCGGAGGGAGAATATAGACCCATTACGATATCAGCGATGGCGCGGCCGGCTTCCTGTCCGCCTTGCCAGCAGATAAGGGCGGAATTGATTTTATATTCCTCAAGCCACTGATAATCCATGTAGTTGCCACCATCAAGGAGGACGACGACCTTCTTGAAGTATTTGGTGACCTGGGTTAGTAGCGCCCTTTCGTCCTTGGTGAGATACCAGGAGCCTTCGTTTAGTTTGGCTTCCCTATCTTCGCCAGAGCTTCTGCCGATGACCACAAAGGCCACTTCGCTCTTCTTCGCCGCCTTTTCCACGAAGGCGTCTTCTAGTTTGAATTCGTCATAGTGATACGGCCACATGCCCCAGAAGCCATCGTAGGGGACGTCTTTGGCGCAGGTTTCCTCGTAGAATTTGACGACATCCTCATTGAGTTTGGCGCCGGCTTCGCGGAAGCCTTCCAAAACGTTGATCTTATAGGGGGCCTTGACGTCGCCGCCGGAGCCATAGCCGCAGAAGAAATAGTTGATCTGGCAGCGGCCGAAGATGGCGATCTTCGTGTGCTTGTCAATGGGCAACGTACCATCATTGCGGACCATGACGATGGATTCCCTAGCCGCGGCACGGCATAGTTCCTTGAACTTGGGCGAGGTTGTTTTGCCGTCGTCAATCGCGGGAATCGAGGTTTGCGAAAGCCCCGGTATAAGCGAAACAATACCGGCAATGATCTTGTGGCGTAACTTCATAAAATTCTCCTTAAGAATGAAATATGTGGTATCCAAAAAAATGGTTTTTTTGGAATTGCCAATTTATTTTACATGGGTAAAAGGGTTTTTGTTAGACCCAAAACGCGATTGGCACATTTTAATGCGTACTCTGTTATTCCCTAGGGGAATTGTCGATGATATTGGGGTCGTCCCCTTCCTTTTGGCCACCGCTTTTCGCGCCCAAAACGATGAAGAGGATGCCAGGGAAGAGCTGTCCGAAGATGATGCCGAGGATGCCAAGGACGATGTAGGGGGCCTTTCCTTTAAGGAAATTCCTCCGACACGCCTGGATATAGAATATATCGAAAAAAACGCCTATCCCGTCTTCTATGGCCAAAAGCAAATAATACCAAACAAGGACGTTAGCCAAAGCCGAAACCTCGCTTTCGCTGAGGTTAAAGGCGGATAAGGCCTCTAGGACCAGTTCCTGGTAATAGGTCGGATCCTGAAAGCCATTCATCGCATAGACCACATAGACCGCGGTGTTGACAATGGAAAGGACCAAGTAGACGACGGATACGACGAGGGTGACAAACCTTAGGTTGCGCATGGGACTATTTTATCATCCCCCATAGGAAGTGGAAGGGAGGGCGAAACCCTTCCTTATATATATAAATATAATAGGATGGGCCTAACGCCTTCCCTTCCGTTTTTCCAATAGGTAATCGATCTCGGATTCATATGGGTAGCTCCAATCGTAGCTAGAGAGGAATTCCCCCGTATAGTAGACGTCTTTGCCATCGAGCAAATCGTAATAGTCGCATTGGATGTCGTCTTTGTTTAACGAAAGCGAAGCTCTAAGGAAGTCGACGCATTGGAAATTGGCGTCCTCCAATGTCTTCCTAAGCCTCCATACGGCGTCGCGGTAGAGGATCTTCGCCTTGGAGAGGTCTTTGTCTGGCCAAAGCATGGAGATCGCCCTATCCATGGAAAGGGTCTTCCCGTTTTCGACGATTAGCAAAGCAAAAAGCTCTTTGGATTTATTGGAGGAAAAGCGGACGGGCCTTTTGTCTATGAAGCAATCGAAGGCGCCGAAGGTCCTTACGCTTAGCTTAACGGGCCTATTGCCCATGAGGAGCAGCCTCCTTTTAAGGGCCATCGAATCCAAGGGCTTATAGAGGATTTCCACGGTATGCTCCCTCACTTCCTCGCTAAGGTCATCCATGGTGGTATTGGTCCCCGTGACGAAGACGATCTGCATGTCGGGGTTTTCCTTTATCAGCATCGCAGCCAAGGCATCCCCTTGGATATTATGCATGTTGATATCCACAAACGCCCCTTTGACATCATGGTTTTTGCAATAATCCAGAATCGCGCCGGGGTTGTCGCGGAAAAAGCGGCAATTGACCGCCTCATCATCCACGACCTGGTTTAGGAATAGGGACAAGGAACTGACCTCGTCATCGACCACGATGATATTCATATCTCCCCTTTCCTCCCTTTGGGAATCTCGATTCTGACCTTCGTGCCTTCGTTTGGTTTGCTTTCCACGATGAAAGTCGCGTTAAGCAAAATCTCCATCCTGTCCTTCACGTTTTTTATGCCGTAGGAAGATGAAGGCACTTCCTTAGGATCGAAGCCGACCCCGTTATCCTCGACCTCCAACACGAACCTATCCTCTTCCTCATGGGCCCTAATGACGAGCAGCCCATCCTCTTTGTCCGCGATCTTGGAGTATTTGAGCGCATTCTCCACAAGTGGTTCCAAAGAGAAATAGGGCACTTCCACCGATTCGGAATCGATATCGTAGATGACCTCCACGGGTTTGCCGTATTTTAGCCCCTCGAGTTCCACGAAGTCGGCGATGACGTCAAGCTCTTGGGAAAGGGGGACCATAAGCCTATCCGCGGCCTTGGTATAGGCGCGAAGGTGTTTGGAAAGAAGCTCTAGGGCAAGGTCGCCTTGCTCCTTGTCGACGTTATATAGGCTTTTGACGACGTTTAAAGCGTTAAAGATATAATGGGGCGAGATCTGGTTTTTCAACACATTGGCCTGAAGCTCCTTTACCTTGGCGGCATCCGCCTCCGCCTTATAGGAAGCCTTCGTTTTGGTTATGACGAAATTGAGGTAGATGGTCAGATATGCGGCGAAGGCAAAGGTTAGGATAAGCGAGGAGACAAAGGTTCCTTGGTAGAAGGAAAACGCGATGACGCCGCTTTCGTTTATGAAGACGGTGAGGATGCATATCCCAATGAAGATGAAGCACGAGAAATTGACGTTGGCCTTTTCGCCTTGCACCCCAATCCATATCGCCCTAAACCCAAATAGGATGCATGCGATGGCGACCAAAATCGGGCCGACGTAATGGATGTCGAAGAAAAAGAGGACGAAGTTCAAGACCAAGGTGGAGATTAAAACGGCCAAGCCGATCCACTTCTCCTCCTTGGTAATCGCAAGCCCATAGTTTTCGGAAAGGTAGGAGAAAAAGAAAAAGCTCGCAAAGGCGAAAAAGACGAAGTTCAATATCCTGAATAGGGGCAAGACGAAGTCATGCTTGGCCATCTCGGGGATAAAATCGGTTAGGTTGCCATACATGTCGTGCGTCGATAATGACATAAGCAATATCAAAACGGTCAAAACGAGGGTTTTGTAGCTCGCGGTCCTATCGAAGAACAAGGAGAGCGATTCCACAACCGTTAGGAGGAAAAAGCATGAGGCGGCGATGATTGAGGATGCGCTTGCAAGGCCAGTCAGAATGGGGGATGGGCTATAGCCGTTATAGGAGGAGAAGAAAACCGCCAAAAGCGGAAAAACACAGATCAAAAGGAAAAAGGAAACATAGGTTACGGTTCTGATTGTCCTATACTTCCCATTCCCCTGCATGCCATATAGTCTACCATTATAAATGGGCTTTTTCCTATCGGATATCACTTCCTTCCCTATGGGCCAAGACGTTCAAATAGCAAAAAGGATTTCGTCAAAAACCCATGCAAAACCCCGATTTTTGCATCAAAAAACGGGTAATCCCAATGGAACCACCCGCTTTGTTGAGTTACCGGATTAGATAAGCGCCATCTTCTTTAGGAAAATGTGGCTAGGACCGCAATAGGAAGGATCCTTGGAAATGTGTTTGGACAATCTGGCGGAAGAAAGCAGTTCGCTTAATTTGCCGGAGATCGAGAATCCGCCGACGGGGATCTTCTTGCCATCGTGGTGATATAGGGCAAGACGGACCTCACCGCCTAGGTAGTCGTTGAATATGTCGGCTTGGATGCCGGAGAATTGGAGGCATTCGAGGTAATCGCCTTCGATTTCCCCTTCCTCTAGGCTGCCTGGATTAACGGAGAGGATGGCTAGGTTGCCGGTATTCTCCCTTTTCACGTATTGGCTGAAGCGGTTGTCGCCGAAGAAAGAGGACACGGTGCCCTTTTCGATGACGACCTTATCCTTTAGGGTGGTACCGTCTTGGTCGAAATAGCGGGAAGAGGAGCAACCGGCCACTTTTCCCTTCATCTCCATGGTGATCGGATCGCCATTATCCCCAAAGACCTTCTGGCCTTCCTTGAAGGGGGTACCACCACTGGCGAGGGCGCTATAGGTAAGCATGTAGATATAGTCGGCGAAGATCGTTTCGATCTCCTCTTCGCGTAGCAATACGTCCACATTCGAGGGGAGGTCGCGCTTTGCGACATTGGCCCTGGCCTCGACTTCGTCTAACTTTTCCCTAATGTAGGACTTCATCTCCTCGTCGCTGATCTCGGCGAAGTTCTTTTGGGCGTAGATTTCCACCGACTCCTCCTTCTTATCGAAGGTGGGAATGGTTTCCACCATGCCCCTAGAGGTATAGGAGGTTTTGTCTAGGCCAAGGGAATTGATGACCCTGGTCCTGGTGTTATAGACGAAGATTTCGGTGGCGTTGAGCTTGGCACCATCGCTTCCTTTGACGGAGAAGATGGCGTTGGCGATTCTCTCGGCCTCCTTCTTTAGGTCCTTGCCCTTATTCTCACCATAGGTTTCCTTGCCGCCTTTGACTAGTTCATAGGGGGCGTTAAAGATACCCAGGGCGTTGCTTCTGGCCTCATCGACCAAAGTCTCGATCTCTTCTTTCGTGGAAGAAGGATAGAGGAGGAAGGAAGAGGAGCCTAGCTTTTCGTCGTGTTTGACGTAGACGGTGACGGAAATCGAGGTGGAACGTCCATCGCGGACGGTCTCTAGGCTTTCCTTAACGAAATAGAGCTGATAGGACTCCTCCTCCACTTCGTTTAGGAGGTAGTCGCTGATCTTCCCTTCCTTTATATAGTTATCAAGAAGTTCGACGATGGAGTTGATCATGATAGTTTCGCCCTCGCTTTCAAATAGGGTCCCCCATCGGAGACGCGGACCCATTCCTTATAGCCTTTGCCGCATTGGCCGGCCCCGATGATCTCCTTGCCTTTGGAAACCATGGAGATGGACTTAAGCAGATCCAAGACGAAGCCGCTTATGACTACGGGGGAGACATAGTTGTCGGTCAATTTGCCGTCTATGATTTCCCTGCCATATTCGCAAACGCACTGGATGGCCCAGTTCTTGGGGTCTTCCATGCCGTTATTGGTCTCAAATAGCATATAGCCGTGTTTGATGGAGGCGATCATGTCCTCGACCTTGCTTTCGCCTTCGTCGAAGAAGGTGTTGGTCATCCTGGTGTAGGCCTTGTTGCGATAGGATTGGCGCCTACCATTCCCCGTGGGGTTGGTCCCTAGTTCGCGGGAAGAGACCAAATCGCAGATGCCGGTTTGGAGGATGCCATCTTTGATGATGAGGGTATCGCTTGCCAAAACGCCGTCGTCATCGAAGAAATAGCTTGCGGCGGACAAAGTCGCGCTGGCGCCATCATGCATATTGATTAGGGGTGAGGCGACGTATTTGCCGACATATTCCTTCGCGACCGCCCTATCCTTGACGAATTGGTCCATCTCCACGCCATGTCCAAACGCCTCATGGGCGATAAGCCCGGTGATGGAGGGGTGGGTGATGATGTCATAAACGCCAGGGACGATGGGTTTGGCCGTTATCAGGTGGGCGGCCTTATCCAAAAGCTCATCGATTGTCTTGGGAAGGTTTTCGAAGACGTCTTTTAGCAAGTGGGAATTCGCCCCGGTCCTCGAGCCGACCATCCTATTGTTGTCGCTATAGGCAATGCGCAACATGCCATTGACCCAAACGTAATTCTGGGTAAGGCGCCTAGAACGGGAGAGGAATATCTTGGAGGTCTCTAGGGTGGAGATGACCGCGAAGGCATCCTTTACCTTGTCGCTTCTAGCAAGGACTTGGTCCTTTAGCGAAGTAAGGAAGGAAACGATATCCTCGGTCTTATAATCGGCGAGGTCGTTTTCCCTATAGAAATCCTTTTGCAAGGGTTCGTCGAGGACGGCTTTGGGGCTGATCTGGCGATCGCTAAGCCCTTCGCCAAGCTTCACGGCCCCCTCGATGGCCTTGACGATTTCCCCAATATCCTCGGGGATCGAGTCGAAATAGTAGTCAAAGAAGGATCTGCCGTTATTCAGCCTAACGACAAAGCCCCTTTCCGTGCCCGGGCCATCGCTGACGCTGGTGACCGTTTTGCGGACGACGTAGTTTTTGATGTGGTAATCGGTGCCCAAAATGGATGCATATTCATACCGTTTCAATAGTTCTTCCAATAGCTTTTCCAAAGCGGGTTTGCTGGAAGAGAGAAATTTTGAAAACATAGTTATCTCCTTTCGTTTGGCTATTATGGGACAAAAATCATTTTTGTCACCATAAATGCGCAAGTTTATTCCCTTAATAACGTTTTATCGGATAGGATGGCCCCATAGGACTCAAGCAGCGCTTCCCTAGTAAGGGACTTCTTCTCCTCGTTTTTGACGTCTAGGACGATCTTGCCCTTATTCAAGACGATGAGGCGGTTACCATAACGCAACGCGAAATCGAGGTTATGGGTGACCATCAAGGTGGGGATATGCTTTTTCTGGACCAGGATATTCTCCGTTATGTCCATGACCTTGGTCGCGGCATTGGGGTCAAGTGCGGCGGTATGCTCGTCTAGCAAAAGCAATTCCGAGTCGAAGGTAGAGGCCATATACAAAGTCAAAACCTGACGCATGCCCCCGCTAAGTAGGCCCGTTGGGGTACGCATCCTCTCCTCAATCCCTAGCCCATAGGAGGAAAGGTCTTCCTTGGCCTTATTCAAAAAGGCGCGGTTTGCCTTCTTGTTGAGAAAGGACTTCTTCCTGCTTGCAAGCAACAGGTTTTCCCCAACGGTCAGATTAGGTGAGGTCCCCGTTAGGGGGTCTTGGTAGACGACACCGATCTTCCTCGCCCTTTTATAGGGCTTTTCGTTATCGATGGGCTTTTCGTTTAAACTGATGCTTCCGGTATAGGGGACTAGTCCAAGGATCGCCTTCAGCAAAGTGCTTTTCCCCGTCCCATTGCTTCCTAAGATGCAGACGAAATCGTCCTTTTCAAGTTCTAAATTGACCTCATCCAACACCTTTTTCTCGCTGGGCGTCCCCTTTTGGAAGGCGACCGAAAGCTTTTTTATCGAAAGGCTATTCATGCTTTCGCCTCCTTCTTCTTCGCCTCCCTTTTGGGAAGGGGGATATAGCTAATGAGGATGAAGATAACGATCGCGACGGCCGAAATAAGCTTCATATACTGGGGACGGTTGGTGAAATATAACACCCCCATATATAGGAACCTATAGGCAATCGATCCGAAGGTGATGCCCGTTAGCATCAAGGAAGTGTAGTGGCGTTTATGGACGAAGGCGCCGCCAATTATGATCGTCACCACGCCAACTACCATCATCCCAGTGCCGAAAGTGGAGTCATAATACCTTTCATATTGCATAAACAAGGCTCCGCTAGCCGCGACAACGGCATTGCTTAAAGCTAGGCCGATGATCTTATAGTTATCGGTATTCAAACCCAAGGTGGAGACCATGGCCTCGTTATCCCCGGTCGCACGCACGGCCATGCCGGGCTTGGTTTTGAAGAAAAACACGATAAGTAAGCCAACCACTACGGTTATCGAAGCGGCAATGGCCAAACAAAGCCATGGGTTTTCCGTTGGGAAAATGCCGATAGCGCTTTTAGGTAGGTTGATGTTCGGCTTGAAGTCGGTGATGAGGAGGTTGACCGTATAGAATGCAGTCAGGGTCAAAATGCCCGAAAGGACCTTCTCTATCTTTAGTTTGGTGTGTAACAAAGCGGTGATCGCCCCCGCAAACGCCCCACCTAATGCGCCTAGAAAAATCGCTAGTATTGGAAAGCCAAGTTGGGTGATTATGACCGAGATGGCCGCCCCGCAGGTAAAACTCGCCTCCGCGGTCAGATCGGTGAAATTCAAAATCTTGAACGATATGAATATCCCAAACCCAAGAAGGGCGAATATAAAGCCTAGCGTAATCGCATTCAAAACCACTTTACTTATCCCCGCTTATCTTCACCAAGTAAGGATCATCCATAATGGACGAGGGTATTTTGATGCCCGTCTCGTTTATATAATCGATATTGAGATAACTATTGAGGTTATCGTCGAATATCTTGACTGGGATATCACCAGCCTTAGTTCCAGAGAGGATATCCAAAACCATCTCACCGGTTTTCTTTCCCAGTTCCCCATAGTTGATGCCAAGGCAATACATTCCGCCATCCCTGACCATGCTTTCCACCCCCGTATAGCAGGGGATGCCCGCTTTTTTGGTGGCGGCGACTAGCGAAGGCATGGAGGAGGCGACGGTATTGTCGTCGGTGACGAATATCGCATCGACCTTATTGGAAAGGACGTTTGCCACCTCGCTCATTTCCTTTGAATTGGAAATCATGGAGGAGATGAGGCTGATGTTCTTTTCCTTGCAATAGTCCTCGATCTTCACTTTGTTTGCGACCGAATTGGCTTCCATCGGATTGTAGATGAAGCCGAGTTCATCTAAATCGGGGTCGATAAGAAGGGCCTTGTCGATGATCGATTTGACCTGGATTGCGTCACTAGTGCCCGTAATGTTTTCTCCTGGCTTTTCCAAATTTCTCACAATCCCCGAGCCAATGGGGTCGCTACAGGCAGCGAAGACGATGGATTTGTCGCTTGATAATTTGTTGTAGGCGGTCTGGGCAACTGGGGTTGCAATGGCCACGACGATATCGGCGGTCTCGTTTAATTTGGCCATGGTCTGCGATAATATCGACATGTCGCCTTCGGGGTTTTCCTGAACGAGACTATAGCCGGAATTTCTATAGACGTCGCTCCCCTCAAGGGTTTTGACGATGGCCTCATTGATCTCGTCCAACGAGGTATGCGTCATCAGTTGGACGATGGCAATGGTCTTTTGGTTGCCCCCGCATGAGGCAAGGGAGGCGAGGGCGAAGGCGGATAGGACGGCTAGAATACGGATCTTTTTCATGGTTTTTCCTTTCTAAGCAAAGAAGAAAGCGCCTCTCCTAGTGAAAGAAAGCTTCCTTCATTAGGACAGGCGCTTTGTACCTGCGGTGCCACCTAATTTGCCAAAAATGCTTTTGGCCACTTTTCGGGATACCAACATATCCCAGCCTTTTAACGGAGGCATCCGTCTTAGACTACTCCCATTCGGTTTTGCCCAAGCCCTTAGGGGCCCACGTATCCGGTCCGATGCCCGCCATGATCACACCACCCATGGCTCTCTCTTAGGTCGTTTCCGGAACAACTTCCCCATCAACGGTTTATATAAATTTAAACTTATGGAAAACGTAGTCAAGATTATTTTTGAATTTTAAGAAAAAGCCCTCCGGAGAGGGCAAGTTCTTATATTTGGAGCACCACACGGGAATCGAACCCGCGTATCCAGCTTGGGAAGCTAGTGTTCTGCCATTGAACTAGTGGTGCGCTTCTTCGCTATTGGCGACGAATGAGATTATACAAAGCCCCCATCCGACGGGCAAGCGCGAAACGGGGGCGATTCCTTCCTTTTTTTCAGTCTTCCTTTTTGGGGGCGTGGACGGCGACGTCTACGCCACGGTCCTCGGCGACGAGCCTTGCGAACCTAACGGCATCCCTTTGTTTCTTGAACAGATACCATTTGCCATCGCATCTAACGCTCCACCTTTCGCCATCAGGCATGGCCTTGGCGTCAGGTTCATAGGGTTTATAACGGACAATGGCCCTATTTTCATCGATTGGTTCCTTCTTCTCTTCGACAACTTCCTTTTCCTCGGGCTTATTCTCGTCGAGTTTCACCTCAACCTCTTCGCCATTGGCGTTGACCTCGACTGTCACTTTTTCCTGTTTGGGTTTCTTCTTATTCACGACTTCGATGATCATGGATCTTCCTCCCTATTCACCAATAGGCTCCTACCCTTAAAAATAGAGGCTATGCCTATGCTTATATGCACAGGGAAATTGTACAATCCTTTGGATAAAAAATAAACCGCGGTGACGAAGCCGCGGAAGTAACGCTTACTGGTGGGTGCTACAGGGATCGAACCTGTGACCTCCTGTACGTCAAACAGGTGCTCTCCCAGCTGAGCTAAACACCCGAAGGGATACACGAGTAAGCGTGCCGTCTTGTAACGGCTCGAATATGATAGCCATCACCCTAAGGAAAATCAAGGACGAATTTATCCCCGTTTTATGGATGCCAGTGGCCTATGGGCTAAGGAAAGAAAAGGGGTTATCGACCCTCCCCGTTACTTTGGGAGGCCATAACCCTTTGTCTTCTTTTTCTGGTGCCGACTGCGGGATTCGAACCTGCAACCTATCGCTTACGAAGCGATTGCTCTGCCGTTGAGCCAAGTCGGCGCGCACATAATATAGACTTTATAGGAGTCTAAAACAAGAAAAACCACCTCCGTCCCAAGCGGGGTTTAGAGGTGGTTTTCGTTGGTTTTATCCGCGTTTTGCAGCCTTTTTCTTGATGAAGAGGAATAAGGCGACCACTTCGTGGATTAATAGTGGCGAAACGCTAAGGAGGAAGACGTAGAGGTAATCAAGTGGGTAATCGGATAGCTTATATACCTTGAAGACCATGTTGACCCCAGGTACCTCGATGACGAATAGCTGTAGTCCCATGCCAAGGACGAAGGAGATGAAGAGCAAGGGGTTGAAGTCCTTGAAGATGTGGACGAAGCTCTTGCGGATATTGGTCATGCCAAGCATATGGAACAATTCGGAGAAGGCAAGGACGCAGAAGGCCATCGACTGGGCTTCTTCTAGGTATAGTTCGTTGGAGAAATAGGTGTTCATTCCCGAGATCGTGAAGATGCCTTCGGACCAAGGCTTGATAAGGAATGCGACGAAGGTGATCAAACCGATCAGGATGCCATAGCCGAAGGTGATGAGCGAACCACCTCTGGCGAAAAGGGATTCCTTTGGATCCCTGGGCTGCTCGTCCATGATACCGGCCATCTTCTTATCGGCGCCCAAGGCAACCGCGGGGAGGGAGTCGGTGATGAGGTTGACCCATAGCAAATGGATGGCGATAAGGGGCGAGGGAAGGCCTATAACGGCCGCGATGAACATGGCCACGACCTCACCGATGTTGGAGGAGAGGAGGAAGAGGATGGTCTTACGGATATTCTCATAGATACCCCTACCTTCCTCGACCGCCTTTTCGATGGAGGCGAAGTTATCGTCGGTTAGGACCATGTCGGCCGCGCCCTTGGCGACGTCGGTGCCGGTGATGCCCATGGCGATGCCGATGTCGGCGCTCTTTAATGAAGGTGCGTCATTGACGCCATCGCCCGTCATGGCGGCGATATGGCCGTTGGCCTTGACGGCCTTGACGATGGAAACCTTATTTTCGGGGGAAACACGGGCGAATACGCGCACGGTCTTTACCCTTTCCTTTAGTTCTTCGTCGCTGCAGGCGTCGATTTGGTCGCCGCTCATGCATTGGTCTTTGCTTTCGGCGATGCCAAGTTCCCTTGCGATGGCAAAGGCGGTGTCCTTATGGTCGCCGGTGATCATGATGGTGGTGATGCCAGCCTTCTTTAAGGTGGCAACGGCGGGTTTGGCGGCTTCTCTAGGTGGATCGACCATGCCGGTTAAACCGATGAAGGTGAGGTTCTCCTCCTCGATTTCGCCTTCTTCCTTATACGCTAAGGCCAAAACGCGAAGGGCGTCTTCCGCCATCGCGTTAGCGGCGACATTAATGTTTTTCTTATCTTCGTCTGTGATTGGACGGACTTTGCCGCCAATTAGGATTTTGGTGGTGTGAAGCAAGACGCGGTCCATGGCGCCTTTGGTGAATTCGATGACCCCGTCACCTTGTTTATGCATGGTGGACATCATCTTCCTAACGGAATCAAAGGGAAGTTCGTCGATACGGGGATTCTCTTCCTCGAGCTTGCTCTTTGGCATACCTAGTTTCATGGCAAATTCGACTAGCGCGACTTCGGTGGGATCGCCATAGACGCCGCCTTCGACTTTGGCGTCGGAGCATAGGCACATGCCCTTGGCGACCAAGCCTTCGCTTTCGGCGGTGAAATCTTCCATCTTAACCGTCTTCTCATCGTGATAGACGCGGACGACGGTCATCTTGTTTTGGGTAAGGGTGCCGGTTTTATCGGAGCAGATGACGCTGACGGCGCCAAGAGTTTCAACCGAGGCCAAGCGACGGACGATCGTGTTGACCTTGACCATCTTGGTCATGCCCATCGCTAAGACGATGGTAACGACCGCGGTTAATCCTTCGGGGATGGCGGCGACGGCAAGGGCGACCGAATCAAGTAGGGCGTTATCCCAGGTATCGGCGATATTGCCATTGACCAAAGCCCAGATGATCTTGACGATAAGCATCGCGATGACGATGCCGATAGTTAGATAACCAAGGAATTTGGAAAGTTTGGCAAGCTGTTTCTGAAGCGGGGTGAGGTCGTCTTCGCCTTGGCTAAGCATCGTGGCGATTTTGCCGACTTCGGTATCCATGCCGGTGGCAACGACGACGCCTTCGCCACGTCCATAGACGACGGGGGTGGACATATAGGCGCAGTTTTTCCTATCGCCGACACCGACTTCCTCGGTGAAGACGAGTTCGGAATCCTTAGCTACGGGCAAGGATTCGCCAGTGAGGGAAGATTCGTCGGTCTTCATGGCGAAAGAGCCAAGGATCCTCAAATCCGCGGGGACCGTACGCCCTTCTTCGAGGATAACGATGTCGCCGACGACGAGTTCTTCGGCCTTGATTTCCTTTAATTCGCCATCGCGCTTTACCGTCGCGGTGGGGGCCGACATCTGCTTTAACGCCTCAAGGGCTTTCTCGGCCTTCATTTCCTGGACGGTGCCGATGGTGGCGTTGACCAAGACCACGCCAAAGATGATGAACACGTCGGCTAGGGCCTCAGGGCCTTCGGTGCCGCGGTTCATGTTGATGATGGCGAGGACAAGCGAGATTAAGGCGGCGATGGCCAAAATCAAGGTCATGGGGTCTTTGATGTTGCCCCAAAAGATCTGATACCACTTCTCCTTCTCTGCCTCTTTGAGCTTATTGGGCCCATTCTTCTCAAGACGGGATCTGGCTTCGACTTCGCTTAAGCCCATCTCAAGATTAGAGGAAACCGAAACAAGGGTTTCTTCTTTCGTACGGTTTTCGTACATATGTTTCTCCTTTTCTGCCGAAGATGGCTGAAGGTCTTGCGAGGCACAAAGGCCGTCTCTTCCCGGTTTGGGTCGCCCAAACGTCTTGACGAGATAGAGAGCTTAACGCTACTCCCCTTTACGTGCCACACTATACCAAAAAAAGTCGAAGGTAACTATTCCTATTTTATAGGAAAAACTAACTCCTTATATTCTGCGAAGTCTTTCGAGGGTGAATATGACGGATATATCGGAGCAGAGCTTGCATAGCCCTGGGAAGAAATCGACGATACTTAAGGATAGGCCCATCGCGGATAAAAGACCGATTTGGGCGGCATAGCTTGCAAAGCTTACGACGGTATAAAGGATTGCGATAAGACGGACCCTGGCAAATCTGGAGGTCAATCCGAACATATACTTCCTAACTAAGATATATAGGTATACGCCTAGGCCTAGTGTGCCAATCGCCAAGACGGGCTGAAATACCACCAAAGTCGTCGCCAAAGGAGTTAGGCTCGCCTTGGAGCTAAAAAGGGAGATAACGGAATAGGGGGAATAGATAACGGTCCTGATCTCGCTTAAGAAGAAAAGGAAGATCCACATACCGACGGCCTGGTAGGCATTGGAGTCGTTGCGGACGTTGGTGAATAGCAAATAGGAAAGGACGCCGCCTTCGATTACCCAGGAGATGATGGTAAGGATATCGGGGGTAAAGCCATAGATGATGCTGCAGACGATATCGGCTAGGAAAAAGCCCAAACCAGCCAAGACGAAAGTGATGGCGAGGATCTTATTTCGATAGCGTTTTAGTGTCCTAAGGAATCTCACGGCGATAATTGTCTTGGTAATTCCCCCTTTAGTCAAGTTTGATGCGCCTATAGAATAAAGGCATGGTAAGCGAGAAATTCACCTTCGGAATGAGTGAGGATGCGAAAAGGATCAGGGAAGAGGTCTTCGTGGAGGAACAGGGCTTCCAATACGAATTCGAGGATAAGGATTCCAAGCTTTGGACCCTCGTCCTTTATCTAGATGGGACCCCCATCTCCACGGGCAGAATCGAGCCCCTAGACCCTGAGACCTATCAGATTGGCCGCATCGCCGTAAGAAAGGCATTTCGCCATAATAAGGTAGGGACCTACACAATGAAATACCTCATGAACAAGATCCTTTCCCTTGGCGGAAGAATCGCTGTCGTGCATGCTCAGGTTGACAAAATGGGATTCTATGAAAGCCTAGGGTTTAAAGAGGACAGGGAATGCCCTAGGTACTACGAGGAGCACGTCGAGCATTCCATCATGAAAAAAGTCCTCAAAAAAAGTGTAAAACCCAAATTAAAATACTAAATTAGGCATTTTTTAACATAAAAGGCGGCGTCTTAATTGAACGCCGCCTTTGCTTATTTCTAGCGGTATCGGACTAGATAAGTCCATTGACGCCGGCAAGGACAAAGAATACGCTTGCGGCGATATCGACTGTGAGGAAGAGGACGAAGGTGATGTAGCGCCAACCGGCCTTCCTTTCGCGGAAGATAAGAACCGTCAGGATCCCCATCGTCCAAGAGGTGATGAATAGAGGTAAACTCCAAATGGAAAGCATCGGGAAGGTGGCGGGCATGATCCAGTAGATGAGCGGCGCCACGCCGATGAGGGTGGCAAGGAACATGAGGAAACGGCGATATTTCGCACTCCCCCATTCGTCTCTGCTTAACCAGGCTAAGCCAGTCCAGACAAGGGCGAAATAGATAAGCAGCATCGGAACGATATATAGGACGTTGTTGGCGAGTTCCTCGACTTTGTATAGCTTCATCACAAAGATGCCGACTCCGCCCACGACGATCGGAAGCACGAGGGCGAAGAACCAGAACAGGAAGAGTTTGAATTTGCTCCAGGCCTTGACGTTTTGGTTGGCAAGGGGCTTGCCGACCGGGGGCAAATAGCTGTTTTTGTCTTCGCCAAAGGCCAAACGGACGTTCTCGTCCGCGCTTTTGATCTTCACGCGGTGTGCCTTCGGACTGAGCATTAGGCTTAGGCGCAATGCGTCGAAGCGTTTGCGCAAGGAGGCATCGATATGGAAGTTGAGGTAATTGAGGGAGGGGGCCATCTTCTCGAAGTCGCCGGCCCTATTCTTCTTCATGAGTTCGTCAAAGACGATCGATTCCTTTTCGGGATCGATGCCGAGTTTGTCGCATTCCTCGAGGAACTTGAGCATCTTAACGAAGTCAAAGCCCTTGGTGGCGGCTAGCGCGACATTGAATTTCGCCGCGTCTAATAGCGGCATGGAGACGAGGTGGCACAAAACCTCGAAAGACAGGGTGTCCCCCGCGCTGGCCTTTTGGCCAAGGATCAAAACCCAATCGCGGTAGGCGACGGGATCCTTCTTCAGCGCATTGGCTTGGGCGAAGGCGAAATAGAATTCCTTCTCCTCGCGGTTTTCCTTATAGGCATAATGCTCGATATCCTCTTCTAGTAGCACATCCCGACCTAGGAAGACCTCTAGTGCCTTATCGTAATTGGGCTCGTTTTCGAAATATTCGTAGCTGAGCCTATTGAACATCTTGGTATAGACATCGATTAGGATCTTGGCCCTAGCCAAGGTCAAAGAGGAACGCCTTTCCTTGTTGTTTTCATGTAGCAACACCGCTTCGCGGAGTTCGCGGAAACTCTCAAGAGAAGGCGCATCTATGTTGGATTTCCTATAGGCGAGGCAATAGCGAAGGCCAAAGGCCTCATCGATATAGGCGTCCTTCAAGGCATCGGGATTGGCGATGGTGGTAAGGCTCGTCGCCAATTCGCGGAAGGCGTTAAGCTGTTCCTTATCCATGGGCAACTCGCCCTTAGCGATGTTTTTCTCACCCTTATGGGTAAGAAGGGCACAGGTTTCATAGCCCAACATCTCCTTTAGCAAGGTCGCAAAGGCAGTATGGGCGAACTTCTCGTCCTCGATGAGGGGCTTAAGTTCGTTTAAGCAGACCAAGGCATCGTCATAGGCTTCCTTTTTGTTAAGCTCGTTGACCTTCCTTAGGACTTCCCTGGCCTTATTTAAGGCCTTTTGGAAATCGCCGATCAAAAGCTCGGAGTTCACATAGAGCTCCTTGGCCTTTTTCATCTTCTCTAGCGGTGCCTCAAGGCGTTCCAAATTGGAATCGACGCGGCCAAGCGCTTCGGTGGAAAGGGGGAATCTGGGGCTGAAATCAAGGGTAAAGGCCTCGATTTCCTCGAGCTCGGACTGCTTTTTGGAAATCTCTTCGTTAAGGAGGCGGTTTTCTTCTTCGAGTTCGTCGATGCGACGTTGGAGTTCTTCGGTCATCTTACTTTACCTCCTTCCCCTTGAGGATCACCTTCTCAAGCTGGTTTTCAAAGTAGGCGTCGTTGATCTTGCCAACGCCTTCGGTGAAATCGTCCTGCACGCCCGCGAGGCTATTGGCGATGGTGACGCAGGATTCGTTCATGTTGCGAATCGCCTTGATGAAATCGTCATAAAGCTCATCGACCTTCTTACGCCTTGCGGCGGTTTTCCTAGCCTCGATGGCATCTATTTTGGCGCGGGCTTCCGCGTTTCTTTCCTCGAGTTCGGCGATTTTTTCCTCTAATTCCTCGGGACTTGTGATGATTCTTGATTCGGTGAATTCATCGTCGTCCATCTCCTCGGGGGTGGCCTCTACGATTGGGCCTTCGTCATCGATGTCGTCGATCGGGGTTTCTTTATCGGCTTCTTCTTCGACGGGAACCTCTTCTACCGCTTCCACTTCGACGGGAGCCTCCTCAGGGGCGGCTTCCGTAACGGGAGTTTCCTCGATAACCTCTTCTTCGACCGGGGCTTCTTCCACCACTTTATCCTCGGAATCGGCGTATTCCACTTTGACTTCCACTTTGACTCCGTCAGGGGCATGGACCTTGACTTCTGGGATGCTAGTTTTCTCTTCCATGGTTACTTCCTCACTCCGAATTGCGTATAGGCAACTAGAAGCGCCTCGGCGGCTTTCCTATCCGCCTCACGGGCGACGAAAGCGGCCTTTTCCTCGGCTTCTTTGTAGGCTTCTTCGGCCACTTCTTCGGCATTGGCGATCGTCGCTTCCTGGCAAGCGCGATACTGGTCGATAGGCTCGGTTAAAGCGGCATCGGCTGTTGCGTTTAGATTCTCAGCCCTTTTGATATAGCGCTCCTTGGCTTTTACTAACGGCGTGTTTTTTTCTTCCATGTCGTTCAAACCTCCATGCAGGTTTAAAAATGTTTAATACATTTTCCCTTATGCGTGTCGATTTGTCTAGTACGCGAGTGCGTTATGTACGCGGAAAAATGCGAAATCAAACGGTAGGTTAAGCTTCGTTTTTGTGGTTGTCCTTAAACCACGCGACGTTATAGGGATCGATGTCGTTTATGCGCATGCCGACTATGTCGCGGACGCCCACTTCCTGGAATATCCCAAGCATCACAAAGGGGTAATAGATGAAGCCTGGGCTAAGCATGCGGTTTTCGAGGAGCTCCTCGTCTTGGTTGAGCCTTTTTAGGGCCGAATAAAGGGAGAAAACCTTCCTCATCTTTGCGTCCATCGTTTTGTTTTCGATTAGGTATTTCCTAATGGTTTCGACCGTATCCTCCATGTGGGAGGCGAAATCCTTGCGGAGAAAATGCTGCTCGATCTCATCCTTCTGCTCGTCGGTCAAATACTGTTTTTCTGCTTGTTCTAAAAAGTCTTCCATACACTAAAATTGTAGCGCCAACAAAAAGAAAGGTGCACCCCCATGAAAAAGGAAATCGATCCCAAAATCCTAGCCAAGATCACATCGGGAGAACTCTATGACTCGAACATGCCCGAGCTTATGGCGCTTCAGGAAGAATACAAAATGCCGATTTATGAATATAACACCACCTTCGGAGATCCAAAGGGTATGAAAAGAAGGAAGGAAATCCTGAAGGAACTATTCCCCGAAAACGGCGATACCGCCTTCATTGAAGCGCCCTTCCATGCCAATTGGGGTTGCACGAGGATGAAGATAGGCAAGAACTTCTACGCCAACTTCAACCTGGTCCTAAATGACGATGGCCCCATCACCATCGGGGATAACGTCATGATCGGTCCCAACGTTACTCTTGTCACGGCTTGCCATCCCCTTCATCCAACCATCAGGAAAGGCGGGATCCAGTTCAACGAATACATCAATATCGGAAACTCTTGTTGGATCGGCGCGGGCGTCATCATCATGCCTAGCGTCACTATCGGAAATAACTGCGTAATCGGCGCGGGCAGCATCGTCACAAAGGACATTCCCGACAACTCCTTGGCCTATGGGTCGCCCGCCAAAGTGGTAAGAAAAATAGGGGAAGAAGACTTATTAACCTATAGGCATGGAAAGAAAATTCCCGCGGATTTTCAGCCTAAATAAGCGGGAATTGCAATGTTTTTAAAGGATTTCAGTACTTAAGAAGGTCTTGGAATTGAACGATGGTCGCATCGGGGTTTTGGCATTTTCCAAACCCATATTCGGCATAGATGAAATAGCATCCGGCCTTCTTGGCTTCGACTTCGTCCCCGAGGGTATCGCCGACGTAGCAGGCGCTTTCCAAACCGTATTTTTCCATTAGTTTTCTGATGGTGAAGGACTTCTCGCGCTTGGTGTCGCCATAGCAAAGGAAGCCTTCGAAAAGATCCTTCCCATAGTGGTGGACGAAGTTATCGATATACCCGTTTTGGCAGTTGCTTACGATGAATAGCCTCGCGCCCCTGTCCTTTAGTTTGCGCAGGGTCTCCTCCACTTTTGGGAAGAGCTTTCCAGGATGAAGGGACAAATAATCGTTTTCGTGGGCAAACGCCCTTTCCCCGAAGGCGAGCTTCTCCTGCTCGCTATATTCCTTTGGGGCGATGGCTAAGGCAATATCGCGCATAGGAAGGCCCATTAACGAAGCGGTCATTTCGTTATCGATATGAGTAACGCCGGTTTCCTTTAGTTCCACTTCCCGCCAGGCCTTGGTCACTTCTTCCCTAGAGTCCCAGAGGGTTCCATCCAAATCAAAGATAAAAGCAGTTTGTCGCATGGAAAGATTATAGTAAGGGGAAAGGGCGATAAGAAGAAAAATCGCCCCCGTCTGGAAGCGATTTAATTCATAAGGATAAGGCTACCTTATTTGGCTAGTTCGGCCTTGATGTCCCCTTCCAAGGACTCGGGTTTGGTGGTAGGGCCAAACATCTTGACGAACTCACCTTCTTTGTTAATGAGGTATTTGCAGAAGTTCCAGCTGGGTTTCTTGCCCTTCTCGGAACCGTTTTTCTGCTCGACAAGCCAGGCGAAGATAGGGGCTTGGTTCTTCCCTTTCACGTCGATTTTCTTGTAACGGGGGAAGGTCGTGTTGTATTTAAGGGTGCAGAATTCGTGGATCTGCTCATCGCTTCCCGGGGCTTGGCCAAAGAATTGGTTGCAGGGGAAATCGAGGATTTCGAAACCCTGTTCGCGGTATTCCTTATATAGCTTCTCCAAACCCTCGTATTGCGGGGTGAAGCCGCATCCGGTCGCGGTGTTGACGATGAGAAGGACCTTGCCTTTGTATTCTTCAAGGGTAACCTCTTCGCCTTTGGTATTGGTTACTTTGATATCGTAAATTGCCATATTTGCTCTTCCTTTCAAAACGTAAGCCCTTTTGTTAGGCTGCCTTAATTCTATGGGCTAGGAATAGGGATGCAAGCGATTTGCTTTCCTTATTTTTTGAAGGATTCGGCCAAGACTTCCTCGGTGAAGTTCTCCTGTTGGACCTGATAGACGCTAGAGGGGTTATCGTAGCATTCGATTTCCTGACGGAAGATGGAGGTAAGGATATCGATGGCCCTATTCTCCACGCCGTCATTATTGACGATCAAATCGGCGTATTGGATGGAGGGGGAGACGATTTCGCCATACATCGGGGCGACCGTGGTGAAATATTGTTCCACGATCGATTCGAAGCTACGGCCACGTTCCTTCCTATCGCGGATGATACGGCGGAGGAACCTACGTTCGTAGGAGGCTTGGATGAAGATCTTGATATCGCCTAGGTCACGGAGTTCCTTATCGACTAGGGCCATTAACCCTTCCAAAACGATAACCTTTGTCGGTTTGACGATCTCGGTTTCCTTTTTGCGGTTATGGACCACGAAATCATACATCGGCTTCTCGATAGCCTTGCCGTTTTTCAAATCGCGGACCTGTTGCCTCATAAGCTTCCAATCGAAGGCTTTGGGGTGGTCGTAGTTCAGCGACGCCCTTTCTTCCATCGTCAGATTGGAATGGTCATGGTAATAGTCATCGAGGCTTATGCGGGTGATGTCGGGGGAATTGAGCTTAGAAAGAACCTCGGAAGTGACGTAGGTTTTGCCAGAGGAGCTACCGCCGGCGACGAGAATGATTCTAGACATGGTCTTTCGCCTCCAAATTTATTTTACTTCAACGCCTTCGCGTTCATAACGGATCGAGGATTCAAAGAATTCCCTAATAAACCGATGCATGGCATCGATATCCTTCACGCCCATCGTCTCATAGGAGGAATGCATGGCGAGTTGGGCCAAGCCGATGTCGGCGGTGGGGATGGAAAGCTGGGTCATCGAAATGTTGCCTAGGGTTCCCCCTCCCCTGATGTCGGGGCGGTTAGAGAAGGTCTGCACAGGGACGTCGGCCTTCTTCGCGACTAGCCTAACGACGCTACTGGAGATGGCGTCGGTCGTGTAATGGAGGGCGGCGTTATATTTCAAGACGATGCCGCCGTTTAGCTTTACGTCGCATGTGCGTTCGAATGTGCCGGGATAATTTGGGTGCCTGGCGTGGGCGTTATCGACGGAAAGCATGAAGCTATTCGCCGCCTCTTCCTCGAATTCTCTTCCTAGGCAAGCCATTACCCTAGATAGAACGACGCGGAGGAAATCGCTTCCCGCGCCCTGATAGGAGAAACTGCCCACCTCTTCGTTATCGAAGATGGCGCATATTGGTAAAGAGGATAAAGAAGAAGCCTCAGAAATCGCTAATACGCTAGTGAAGGCTGAGGTGAGGTTATCTAATCTTGCAGAGCAAAGGTATTCCTTATCCTTTCCCACTAGGCTAGAGGGGACTCTAGAATAGAGGAATAGGTCTTCGTCTACGATGCTCTCCCCTTCCTTTAGATCGGCCTTGCCTTCCAAATAGGATTTCCAGTCAAAGGAATCGTCCGCGCTGCCAAATAGGGGGATGATTTCGCTATCGGGGCTATAGGCGTGGCCGTCGTTGATATCGCGGGAGAAATGGATGCAGAGATTGGGGATGACGGCCAAATCCTCATCGATGTCGAAGAGGATCGGGCGGATATTGCCATCTTTCTCGGCGATTACCCTGCCTGCGAAGGATAAGGGACGGTCAAACCAAGTGGAGATGATCATGCCACCATATTTCTCAACCCTGATTCCTAGTTCGCCAGATTGGTTCACCACGGGGTTATGTTTTATCTTGAATGTCGGGGAATCGCTATGGCTCGCGGCGATATGGACGCCTTTCCAAGAGGAAGAAGGGACGATGAAGGCGATTAGGGAGGAGCCGTTTCTATTCACGTAGTACTTCTTCCCTTCCTCTAACTTCCATTCCTCCGCTTCATATAGCGGCGAAAAGCCGGCCTCAAGCAGCACCTTCTCCGCTTGGGCGATTGCATGGTAGCAAGAATGAGAGGCGTCTAGACAACGCCTGACCGATTCCAAAACACTCATAGGGTCAAACCCTCCATTTCCTAATCATGATACTAGTATCCGCATTTTTCTCAATCCTATTTCATAGGAAAAGGACTATTCGACGGACTTGAGGCTTTCGACCATCAATACCTTCTTCGTCCTATTGGCGAGGTAGATATTGATCAAAACCGCCACGACGAAAGTAAGTAGGAAAGAGAGGAAATAGGATAGTGGCGCGACAAAATAGGGATAGGAAACCACTTCGACCTGATTGATATATAGAACTAGATATAGGAAGGGCCACCCGGCGGCTAGTCCAAGTATGACCCCGAATAAGGTAAGCGACATCGTTTCAAGCAGTAATGGACCAGCCATCTCAATACGGGTGAAGCCCAATACCTTCATGGTCGCAATATCCCTGCTCCTTTGCCTAAAGTTGAGCAAGGAGATGTTATATAGGACGACTATGGCAAGCAAAATGGCGAATATCTTGATGGCCTGGGTCATCGCGGAAACGCTGGAAAGGATGTCCTGAAGCTGGGCTTTATAATCATCGGCCCCGTTGACGCTAACGAGGTAGCTGATCTTTTCCTTTAGTTCCTTCTTGGCCCTAGAGACATCGCTTCCTTCCTTTAGATCCGCCAAAAAGGAGCTATAGGAAGTGGGCACGTCGTCTTTTAAAATGGGAGAAGAGGCATGGACATAGACGCCGTTGGAAAAGAAGATGTCGCGGATCACCCCGACTTTGGCCTCTATGGTCGCGCCTTTTCTGACAAAGGAAATCGTATCGCCTACCTTGGCCCCGATCCTATCGGCCACCTTCTTCGTCAATAAGACCTCGTCTAGGTTCCATGAGAATTCCAAAAAAGTCTCTTCGTTAGATTCCCCATTCCTTATAACGGGCGAATAAATAAGAAGAGAAGAAGACATCTCTTTGCTTCCAAGGCGGATCGTCGAATCGGTTTTGGAGGTCCCTTCCACCCCGTTTAATTCATCTCCGATAACGCTTTTTAGATCCGAGATGAACTTATTGGTTTCGATGTTTGCGGCGCAGGTCAAAGTGAATTCGGCATTGGAAGTGATAAGAGGATCGTCGACGATTCCCTTGTTGATGGTATCGTCAATGCCAAAGCCACAGCAAAGCAAGGCGGTACAGCCTGCGACGCCTAAGACGACCATGATGCTCTTCAAGGGGTCGACCAAGATGTTTCTTCTTGACATTACAAAGGAGAAATCCCTGCGTTTTTTGGATTTCTTTATCGTTTTTGAAGAATTTTTGGCGAAGTTTTGAACGGCGGGCCTCATCGATTGGACCGGCAAAAGGCTCGTCTCCTTCCTACAGGTTATAAAGGTGACGACATTGGCCAAAACAAGGAATACGATTGCCGTCAATATACCTGGGAGGATTGGGAAGAGGTATGAAAGCTTTGGAAGGTTATAGAGGATATGGTATTTGTTATCGAGGATCATCGGGATGATGATTGGCCCAAGGATCTCCCCTATTAATATCCCTAGCCCCACGACCGTGGTCGTAATGACCCCATAGTAGACCTGGATCTTCCTTTTGCCGACGCCCATCGCCTTCAAAGTGCCGATATTGATCCTATCCTTTAATATCAATTGGCTCATCGTCGTCAAAATGACCAAGATGGCCACGATGAAGAAGACAAACGGGAAGACGAAGGTGAGTTGCCTCGCTTGGGTGACATCGGTCTCCATGACGGTGGCGAAAGAGGTCTCCTCCTTCTTTTGCAGAAGCAATAGGTTCTTATCCTCTTCCGATTTGGATTTGAAATAAGCGTCGATGCTTTCGTTTATGGCGTCGATATCGCTACCCTTGTTTCCCTTAATGAGGAACTGGTTGGAGATAGGGAACATGCTTGGATCGTCGTTATCCTTCCATCCAAGGGGGCTGGCGGCGATTTTAGCCAAGATAAGCGATACCCCGATGTTATTGAAATATTGCTTAAGGCAATTTTTGAACGCGGTTTTGAAGGCGGAGGAGGAAAGGAGGAAAAGCGATACCGAATAGGAGGCCCGCAATACGTTTTCGGGATGATCCATGACCCCGGTCACGGGGATTTTCAAATCGATGATGCCGGTGGATAAGGGCGTATCTTCCAGTTTCACGCCGCTTTTTAAGAATAGCGACATGGCCGATATGGAACCCGCGGTATTCCCGATTTCGTCCATATAGGCAGTCAAATCGAATTCGACGGTGGCGATATCCCCAACCGCCATCCTTGTTTCGCTAGGCACGCTAGGATCCCTAGAGAGAATGGAATCGATATAGAGGAAATCCTCCTCTTCGTTAGAGGAAAGGATATTCGAGGGCCTAGAAATAGTAGGGAGGGTAGGCGAAATCGCGCAATAGCAATTGTAGGTATTTACTTTGGCGTAGCCATAAAAACGGGAGGACACATCCCCCTTCTCGCCTACGATTTCCCTTATTTTCGCTTCATCCCCCTGTTGGCCTTTTATGGGGTTGACCGTCACATAGCTATCGGCGAGGTTACCGGCTTCATAAGTCGAGTTGACCCTGCTTGCCAAACTATCGGCATTGGCCTGTAGCCCCACGAAAAGGGTGACGGCGATGGCCCCAATCGCAATGATGGCGAGAAACTGTTTCCACAAGGAAAAAATTGACCTGATGGCCTGTTTGAATAGAAAAAAGGAAGTCGACTTCTTCACCAGACGATGTCCTTTATGTCCTTTGGATGGTCCACATATCCATCATAGGCGATCTTGCCATCGCTAATGCGGATTAGGTGGTTGGCCACCTCAGCGATCTTCGCGTTATGGGTGACCATGATAACGGTTTTCCTATAATCCTTGCCGAGTTTGGAAAGAAGGGAAAGGATGGAGGCGCCGGTTTTGGAATCAAGGGCGCCCGTAGGCTCGTCGCAAAGCAATAGGCCAGGGTTTTTGACTATGGCCCTAGCGATGGCGGTGCGCTGCTGCTCGCCACCGGAAAGCTGGGATGGGAAATTGCCGCGTCTATCCTCTAATCCCACATCGGCCAATACCTTTTCGGCGTCGAAGGGATCGGGTACCAAACTAGCGGCGATCTCCACGTTTTCCAAACAGTTCAGATTAGGCAATAGGTTATAGAATTGGAAGACGAAGCCGACGTCTTTCCTACGGTATAGAGCAAGTTGTTTTTCCTTGAATTTGGATACGTCCCTATCGCCAAAGCAAAAGGAACCGGAAGTCGAGGTATCCATGCCGCCGAGGATATTCAAAATGGTGCTTTTCCCGGCTCCGCTTGGGCCAAGGATCACGGCGAATTCCCCTTCCTTGACGGTAAAGGAGATGCCATCGAGCGCCCTGACTTCGTTTTCCTGTCCTTCGTTATAGACTTTGCTCAGGTTTGTGACGACGATATCGGGCACGTTATTTGCCCTCCTGCATCTTGCGGACTTCCTTATATACCTTCGCATAGCCTATCGCGGCCATGGTGGAAAGGATCGCGGGAGCAAGGTGTTTTATAATGGTCAATATGATGTCTTGGATCGGTTCTTCGTTCCAAGTGAGGGGGTCGATGACGAAGCAAGTGATGGATGCGGCGGAAGAGAGGAAGCCGCAGATGATGCCAACAAGGACGAGGATCCTCCAGACAAACCGCTGCTTCTTCAACAAAAGCGCGAAGAAGAAGGAGAAATAGAGGACGCCGTTAATGGCGAGAAGGAAGATGTTGGCGATAAGGCCCTCCATGTCTTTGACGTCCCATTCGACGACTTTGAACAAACATGGGGTCAATAGGCTCGCCGAGGCCATAAGCCAGGCGAAGGAATAGGACTTAATAAACGATTTGCCCCTGATGCTTGTGTCGGCCAAACCATGGATGAAGACGATGAGGGTGACGGATAAGACGACTTCCATCGCGCTTTCCGCGACCTCAAGATGGGCCGAGGGCGATTTGACCAATAGGGTGATGAAGAAATATAACCCAAGGAGGATATGGATGATGTCGAAGAAGGTAAAGCCCAAGAAACCATAGAAACGTTCCTTCTTTTTGGCTTCGTTTAGCTCTTCGGCAGCCTTTTGCTCCTCTATGATTTCATCCAATTTCTTTTTGAAGTCGTCCATACGTTAGCTCCTTTCTTCCTACTCGGTACGCAAAGCGGTGACAGGATCTTTTCTCGCCGCCCCTGCGGCAGGCATAACGCCCGCGATGGAGGTAAGCAAGATGGAAATGACGATAACGATGCCGGCGAAGGCAAGCGGTAAGGCCATGATGTACAATCCGAAATTCGCATGGATGATGAGGTTGACGATAAGCTCGATCAAATAGGTTACGGCTATGCCGAATATGCCGGATAATCCGCCGATCATAAACGTCTCGGCGTTGAATAAGTGGGATACGTCCCTCTTCCTTCCGCCAAGGCTTCGGATGACGCCGATCTCCTTGACCCTTTCCATAACGGAAACATAGGTGATGATGCCGATCATGACGGTGGAGACGACTAGCGACAAACTTGTGAACGCGACCAATGCGATCGTTACGATTTCAATGATTTGGTTAATGAGGGAAATGATGAGTTCTAGGTTATCCGTGTAGTTGATTTCGCTTCTGCTTTCCCTAGAAATCAAGTCGCCGTTAGATAGGACGATGTCCTCATCGTTATTCCACTTGTCTAGATAATCCGTTACCTCAAATTTGGTTTCGAAGGAGTTCGGGTAGATCGACATCTTGGTGGGAATCTTCGATCCGCCGACGCTGGATTTGGTCATGGTCGCGGTCATCGTGGTGGAAGCGCTGCCTCCGCTTGCCATCGAAAACCACGCCGATAAGGCGGAGGTGATATCCATCGTCGAGGTGCCAACCGGGGCGTGCCAAGTCGATTTTAACGGATTGTCGGTCGGATTGCCCGAGGTTGGGTAATAATAGAAATCGTAATTGTAGGTGACGTTAGTCTCACTATAGACGATCTCATGGGTTTGGGAATCATAGGTCGAGGTAACGACGGAGGAGATGCTGCCGGTGGAGGCGATTTGGGAGGCGACTTCGCTTCTAATGTTGTCCTTAATGAACCTCTTGGTGAAGCTAGGCGTGTAATATAGCCCCTGGTCAAGGCAGCCATAGCTGACCGATTCCTTCGGCTTCAATACGCCGACGATCTTCATTTCCATGCCACCGCTATTCTCATAATTGAGCCAAGCGGGGTCTTCTTCGTAGGCATAGTTAAAGGTATCGTAGTCCCTGGTGGTACCTCCGACGGTCATCTGTTTTGTCGTCGGGGAGAAGATGGTGTCGTTTGGATAATAATGGAAGGTCTTCGCCATCAATTTCTCGATGGAAATCTGCCTGCTTTCCTGAAACTGCTTCTGCCTTTCCTCGGTGAAATACTTCACGCGGATCGGGTCGTCTTCTTCATAGCCATAATAATAGATGTAGTTCATTAAATCCTCTTGGGAATAATAACCTAGCATCGTTAGGATCAAATCGGAGATCTTGCCGCTATGGTTGAGGACGAGCATCATTTCGTTTTCCGCGGTTGGGAATTTGCCGCTGACCACGTCATATTGGGAAAGGACGTAGGATTCGTTATCGATGGATTGGCCCACCAAATCGGTGAAGGCGGGGATTTGGTCGGCGAAAGTCGAATATTCGGTCTGGGAGATGATCGCGACGGCATAGTTCACAAATGCCGCAATCGAACGGGTCACTTCCTTTTCGGCCCCGTTTTCCCAAGTGACGAGGTCGTTGGTATATAGGTTGGTCAAAGGGTCGATGCCATAGTCTTTGTCCATGGCCGCGTAAAAGCGCTTTGGCATGTCGTCGACGAAGGCGACATAGTCGGAAGTGATGTCATTGGTGGTAAGGCTATTGCCCAATCCTTCGGTGGCATCGACCAGCTGTTCGATGACCGAGGTGACGTTTACATAGCCATCCCTTTGCTTCATCTCAATCGCTTCGCTGGTGGCGGAGACGGAATTGGATAAGGTCATGAGGTTGGTGATGCTCAATGAGGATTTGGAAATGGTGATGGGGTTGCCGGAAAGCATGTCGTCTTGGACCGAGACGATATAGTTGGTGACGCCGCTTGATACCGCCAAAACGGCGCTGACACCGACGATGCCGATGCTGCTTGCAACAACCGTCATGACGGTACGCTTCGCCTTGGCCCATAGGTTCCTGGCGGAAAGGGCAAAGGCGGTGGCCCAGCTCATCTTGGCCTTTTCTTCTTCCGCAGACCTCGATAGATTCGACTTTAGGCCCAAATCGGCGGAGGCTTCGCGTTCCTTTTCCTCGTCTAGACTAGAATAGGGCATTGAGTCTCCCACGACTTCACCATCGAGCAAATTGATGATACGGGTCGAGTATTTTTCGGCGAGATCAGGATTATGGGTGACCATGATGATGAGCCTCTCCCGGGAGATTTCCTTAAGGATGTCCATGATTTGGACGGAGGTGACCGAGTCTAGGGCACCGGTGGGCTCGTCCGCGAGGATGATGTCGGGGTTATTGACGATGGCCCTGGCGATAGCGACCCTTTGGCATTGGCCGCCGGAAAGCTGGTTGGGGAGTTTGCGGTAAAGCCCTTGTAGACCCACTTTGTCTAGGGCTTCCCTAGCCAAACGCTCCCTTTCCTTTTTGCCCATGCCGGAAATCGTAAGGCCGAGTTCGACGTTTTGTTGGACGTTATTCTGTGGGATTAGGTTATAGGATTGGAAGACGAATCCGATGCGGTGGTTACGGTAAACGTCCCAGTCGTGGTCTTTGAAATCTTTGGTGGATTTGCCCAAAATCACGAGGTCGCCATCATCATAGTGGTCAAGGCCTCCGATGACGTTTAAAAGGGTTGTCTTACCACAACCCGAAGGACCTAAGATGGAAACGAATTCGTTGCGACGGAAGTTGAGGCTTACGCCCTTGAGGGCTTGGACTTCCATGTCGGCCGTCTTGTATGTTTTTCTGATTTTGTCTAGTCGTAACATGGAGCCCACCTTTCTTTGAGATTCGATTAGTTGTCGTATTTGAGGTCGAGGAACATATCGCCTTCCTCAAGATCGCGCCTAGTGATGGATTCGGCATAGGTCACGAATTCGTTTAGACCCATGCTTTCGTATTTTTCCCTATCCGCAACTAGGAGCACGTCGATAAAGATGTCGGTACGTTTAATGATTGCCTGCTTATGGACCTTGTCCGCGTTTTTGATGCAAACGACGGCGATGGGGGCGCCGATATCGGTGGCGATATGGAAGGAGCCGGGCTTATAGGGGAGAAGCAATTCCTCGGTCTTGTTCCTCGTGCCTTCCGGGGCAACGCCCATATTGCAGTAGCCCTTTTCCAAATAGGAGCTGCCCTTATGGATGGCTTCGATGCCTTCGGCCATGTTTTCCCTATTGATGGGGATGAAACCGGCATGGTGGATAAAAGGACCCGCTATCGGGAAATCGAAGTTTTCGGGTTTGGTGATGCAGATAAGCATCGTCTTGAGCTTGGCGATGATGGCCATCTGGTCGAAGTTGGAACGATGGTTCATGATCATAAGGTAAGGCACATTGGGAAGGGGCTCGCCACGGAGATGGACGTGGATCCTCGTGAGTTTGAAGAACCACTGCAAGGTCTGGCGGATGACGCCATAATAGAATTTGGATGGTTTGGTGGTCTCCTTCTTCTTGCTTAGGAAGGGGCCCCAGACGATCAAGATGATTACCCAGACACCGAATAGCAAGACGAAGACGGGGAACCAAAGGACCACGCCTAGAAAGCATAGCCAGGGGGTCGGGCCGGCCACATAAATCCAATAGATGAAGCCGCCGTCGGCGAGTAGAGACAAAACAAGTGCAATTACTAGAAGTACCATAGCCGTGATTTTACGCGTAGGCGCGAAAAAAGAAAATGCCATTCTTTCTCTCTTTTCCATAGAGTCGTCGAAAACCCTGCAAAAACTGGGTTTTTCGTTTTTTGAAAGCGCTATTTTCTTTTTTAAAGAAACTCTACTTGTGCCTCGTCTGGGTATCGGCAACCTTTTCTATGGCTAAAAACGCACTGGGCAAAGGGAAGGAATCCATCCTCTTTTCTAGGCTTAGATACGTTAGGTTGGGGAGCTCTTCCTTGGCCTCGATTAAAACCGCTCCCATCTTCCAAACCTTATGCGTGAAAACATGTTCAAACTCGCCTAGAGGGGTTATCGAGATGGGCTTGATCCCCTTATTTTGCAATAGGTCCAACAAGGTTTTCTCATCCATGTGGCCTTCTTCCATCGGGAAGCCATACAAAGAGGCGAGCAAACCTTTGCCAGGCCTTTTCTCATAGCCTAGCCTTCCATTGGAAGAGAACACCAAAACCGTATGGGGTTCTTCCTTTTTCGTCTTCTTCTTCGTTATGACGGGGTAATTTTCGGGGCTACCTTCTTCGTTGGCCTTGCATACTTCCCTAAGCGGGCAAGACAAACATAGGGGTTTGCCGTTTGGGATGCATACCCTTTGCCCAAGTTCCATCACGGATTGGGCCAATAGGCCAGGTTCGATATAGGGGAATAGTTTCCCAAAGTATATGGCGCAACTCTTTTTAACAGAGGGAAAAGATATATCGTCCTTACTTTTGTTTAGCCTAGCGTAAATACGCAAAAAGTTACCATCTACCGGAACTACTTTCTCATGGAAGCAAATCGCCGAGATCGCCGAGGCCGTATATTCGCCTACCCCAGGCAAAGACAAAAGCTCCTTCTTCTTTTTGGGATAAATTCCCCCATGGCGCTCGCATATTACCTTCGCCGAGGCAAGAAGGTTCCTCGCCCTGGAGTAATAGCCTAAGCCTTCCCATAGTTTCAAGACCTCTTCTTCCTTGGCATTAGCCAAACTCTCCACGCTAGGAAAGCGCGATAAGAAGCGCCCATAATAACCGATGACGGCCTCGACCCTGGTCTGTTGGAGCATGATTTCGCTTAAGTGGACGTGATAGGGGTCTTTGTCTATTCGCCAAGGCAAAGCCCTGCCCTCCTTTTCATAATAGGAGGCGAGGTTTCCCGCGATCATGATCCTAATGTCCTTGCTATTCACCCCAATACTCTAAACCGAATGGGGCAACGAAACCAAAAGGAGAATTGGAAGAAAGCTAGTTCTTTCTGGAATTGGCTCTCTACTTCGAAGCGATTTTTCGCTATATTTATTTGGCTTTGGTGAAAAAAGGATGAACAAAGACAAGAAATTGCTCGTACTTGACTGCTTTGGCCTGTTCGCAGGCGATCCTTTCGTGACCTATTTCCTGCGCCATTTCGGTAAAGAGAGTATGCCCATCAAAAACAAATACTGCGAACCCGCCGATAAGGGGCTCATCACCTTTGAGGAACTAATGGATGGCATCGAAAGGGAACTTCATGTCGACCGGGTAGAGATGATGAAAGAGCTTAGGGAGATTGGCAAACCGATTCCCGAGATGATGGCCTGGGCGAAGAAGATGAAGGAAAAGCATCAGGTCGTCCTCTTGTCCAATTGCATGGACAGAATGATGAACATCATCTTCGACGGAACCGAATTCTTCTCTTGCTTCGACGAGACCTACCTAAGTTATAAACTGGGTTTGGTAAAGCCATACGAAGCGATTTACAAGAAGCTTTTAGACGAGCATAAAGAATATGAAATGAGTCTTTTCATTGACGATAATCCTGCAAATTTGGTTGAGGCGGAAAGACTCGGCATGAAAACAATTCTCTATACCGGATTCAACGACATGGTCAAAAAGGCCGAGGCACTAGGATATTAGTATGAAGGTTTTCAAAAGGGGGAGCAAAAATGGTGCAGAAACCATCCGTTTTGATGTAAATTTCAAAACCGGATTAAATGATGAACAAGTAAAAACCCGTATCGATAATGGGGAAGTCAATAAGGAAAGCAAGAAGGTCGAGAAGTCTGTCCTTCGCACGTTTTTTGACAATACTTTCACGTTATTCAATATCGTTTTGTTCTCCATTGCCCTCATCTTTTTGATCTTTATTATGGCTTTATACAATACGGGTAACGCCGAATACGCGAGGGCGCAATTCGGCATCTCGAAATTCGGTTTTCTTATCCCCGCGGTTTTGAATTCTGGAATCGGCACCTACCAAGAACTCCATAGCAAACACGTCTTGGCGAAGCTTCGCCTTCTAAATAAATCCAAGGCCACCGTCATTAGGGATGGCAAAAAGAGAGAAGTCGCTAGCGACGACGTCGTCCTCGACGACATCCTTAGTCTAAAAGCGGGCGAGCAATGTCCGGTCGACGTTTTGGTTTTAGATGGCGAGGTCAAGGTCGATGAAGGGTTATTGACCGGCGAAAGCGATGCCATCGTAAAGAAAAAGGGCGACTACATCTATTCCTCTAGCGCCATATTGGTCGGAAGCTGCGTTTGCAAAGCCGATAAGGTTGGCGACGATACCTATGCTGCTGGATTATCTAGCAAAGTCAGGGACTTACCCCGCCATAAAAGCGAGCTCATGGGCAGCATCACCAAAATCATCCATGTCCTTACCTATATATTATTAGGGGTTGTTGCAATCATCTATGCCACTTTGATGATCAAGATCCACATCCATAATGGCGATCCCGCCATCTTCGGTGGGGACTTCGCCCTTTCCTTAGGAGACGTCCGGACGTGGGCTAGGATCAATATAACCGTGGGTAGTTTTGCCATTGGATTGATCCCAGAGGGCTTGGTTTTGTTGACTTCCATCGCCTTGGCGGTATCAATCGTCAAACTCGCCAGGCAAAATACCCTCATCCAGGAACTTTATTCCTTGGAGAACCTTTCTAGGGTCGATACGATTTGCCTCGATAAGACCGGCACACTCACAACAGGCGAGATGAAAGTCGATGACGTCAAATACCTAGCCTCGAAAAACGAGGTGATCGAAGACCTTAAGGGACTGCTTGGGGCGTTTGAGGAGAATAACCCCACCTCATTGGCCCTAATCAAGGAATTCGGCGCAAAGGAAGACGCTTCCATTACCAAGAAGATTCCCTTCTCTAGTGCCACCAAATGCTCCGGGGTCGTCTATGGAAAGGACAAGGAAATCCTTTTGGGCGCCCCCGAATACCTATTGAAGGAAAAAGACATCGACTCAGAATACGTCCTCTCCCAAACAACCCTAGGAAAACGCGTTCTCGTATTGTCCCAAAACAAGAAGGCCGTCGCCTATTTCGCCTTATCCGATGAAACTAGGGACAACGCCAAAAGCACCCTCGAATTCTTCTATGAGAATAACGTCGACGTCAAAATCATCTCCGGCGACAATCTCCATACCGTTTCCAAAATCGCCGCCAACTGCGGGGTTAAAAACGCCGATAAGGCCGTGTCGCTGGATGGCAAATCCATCGAGGAGGTTAAGGCTCTGGCCAACGATTATGTCATCTTCGCCAGGGTTTCCCCCGAACAAAAGCTCGCCATCATCGAATCGCTTCAGGAAAACGGCCATAAGGCCGCGATGACCGGGGATGGCGTAAACGACATCCTCGCTTTGAGGAAAGCCAACGCCTCCATAACGTTTGCAAAGGCAACGGATGCGGCGAAAAGCTGCTCCGACGTCGTCTTGCTCGATAATGACTTCTCCCATTTAAAGGAAGTCGTGGGACAGGGAAGAAGGGTCGTCAATAACATCGAAAGAAGCTCGACGCTTTTCCTTATGAAGACCTTCCTTATCGTGGGACTTGCCATAAGCCTTATCCCCTTCCCCAAGGGACAGATGTGGTATAGCGTCGAAAACATCTACTTAATGCAAGGGGCCATCACGGGCATCGGAGGCTTCTTGCTCTCACTAGAGCCACAAAAGAAACCGATACGCGGCTCCTTCTTACAAAACGTCTCCAGAAGATCGATCATCTCGGGCATCTTCCTATTGATCTCGGCGTTACTACCGATATTCCTAAACCAATTGCCCCAGCTTTGGGGAAGTAACCCCTTGCTTAGCGACGCCAACGCCAAAAGCATGATCTCCCTCCTTACCGCAATAACGGGGTTCGTGGTCATGTTCTCGATGTGCATCCCCTTATCGCGCTACCGCGTCATCGCCCTTTCCGCCGTACTTGTCGCGGCCCTCGTGTTCGCCTTTGGCCTACCGACCTCCTATGTCGGCGGGCAGACCACCTCATTCGCCATGTTCCGTTCCCCCGACGGCAACATCTTCCACGCCGAGGTCTTCCGCGTGGCCTTCCAGCCCTGGAATAGCAAAGTCTGGATCGAGCTCAACAACGAGAAGATGTGCTACTACCTAATGGGTGGGGTGTTCCTCGTTGTCTTGCCCGCATATCTATTTGTCGTTAACGCCAATAACAAATCGCTCCAAAAGAAATGGGACGCCAATAACCAATAAGGCTATTTCCATACAAAACATCGAACTTTTGTCTAAAAACTTTACCTTTGGTAAAAAATGTAAGGCACTATCATATCGCCTTCAGGAAGAGTAAAATCTTTCCCATGACCCAACAAAAAAGAAAAGTAATTATCGTCGGCGGGGGGCTATCTGGACTCACTTCAGGTATCTATCTTTTGGATAATGGATACGATGTCCATGTATACGAAAAACACTCCATTCCTGGTGGACAATGCACCGGATGGACTAGGCAAGGCCAATATATCGATGGCTGTGCGCACTGGATCGTAGGCACCCATCCCAAGAGTTCCCTCCATCCCGTCTTGAAGCATATCGGAGCGATTGAGGACTCCACCAAAATCTATAACACGGAGTCCCTAACCGTCTTCTTTTTCGACGACGGGACGAGTTTTGACTTCACCTGCAACCTAACCGAACTCAGGGAGAAATTCCTAAAGATCTCACCCGAAGACAAAAGGCAGATCAATTCCTTCGTCAGGACCATCGTCGACTATAGCCATATCCGCGTCCCCGTCATCAAGCCGGTGGAGAGGATGAATATCTTTGAGCTTAGCGCCTTTGGGTTAAAGATGTCCCAGGTGGCCTTCCCCTATGCGAAATACCGCAAAATGTCCGTAGGCGAATACGCGCAAAAGTTCAAAAGCGAAAGAATCCGCGAAATCCTCGTCCGTTTCATGGGGCCCGAATATAACATGCACTCCTTCTTCTATTGCCTAGGCGCGTTCTGCTCCTATAACGCCGGCATACCAGAAGGCGGTTCCTTGAAGATGGCGATGAACGTGGCCAAGAAATTCAAATCGCTAGGAGGGACCCTCCATCTTTCTAGTCCCGTAAGCAAAGTCAGGATGGAAAAGAAAATCGCCAAGGGCATTGAACTGGAAGACGGGGAATTCGTCCCTGCCGACTATGTCATCGTCGCCACCGACACCTTCCATTCCTTCAATAAGCTCCTTCCCGATGTGGAGATGCCGAAATTCTTCCGCGAGCGTTACGAAAAGAAAGACGACTACCTTCTAAAAAGCGCGTTCCTTCTGTCCTTTAAGACTACCAAGGACATGTCTAACCTTCCCAGAATGTGCGACTTCAACATTCCCGAGATCGATTTGGCGGGCGCTAAGTTCAATAGTTTCTGCGTTAGAAACTACGCCTTCGACAAAACCCTCTCGCGCAGTGGCAAAACCCTATTGACCGTCTTGCTCATCACCCCGGAAATCACCTTCGATAACCTTAAGAAGATGAGCAAAGAGGAATATAGGGCCTTCAAAGACAATATGGCCAAGACCTTCTCCTCTTATATAAAAGAAAAGTTAGGCATCAAAGACGAGGAATTGACCTTCCTCGATGCGGTTACCCCGCTTACCTATGAAAGGTATACCAACGCCCATAAAGGCGCCTATATGTCCTTTGTCACCACCAAACGCAGCAAGGGCCTAATGACCTCCGCCCTAATTAAGGGCTACCATAACTTGCTATTGGCAGGGCAATGGCTCATGCCGCCAGGAGGCATACCCATCGCCTTGATGATTGGCAAGCACGCCGCCATCAACCTATGCCATCTAGACCACGTTATCTTCAAGAACAAGGAAAAGATCCGCATCCATGGCGTGCCCAAGGTCAGCCTTGCCTAAATAGCCTTACCCATAATGAAAACGGCAGCTCTTATCGAGGCTGCCGTTTTGTTATCCTTCGATTTTATCAAGGCTTTTTGGTATGGCGTAATAACTTAATAGCCCAACGATGAATAGCATCGCCACCGGGTTTTGCAATACGAGCTTAAGATAATCGACCCAATCCCCATTTCCGCTGACGGTTGTAATCGCGGGCACTAGGGTTAAACCATAGCCAACGCCTAAGGAAAGGGTGAGGATGAGGACGTTTTTCGCGCTCCACCCGCACTTTGCGATGATGCGAAGGCCGCTTATCGCAATGGAAGCGAATAACGGCAACAAGCATCCGCCTAGAACGGAGACCGGTATCGTCGTAAGGAAGGTGGCGACTATCGGAAAGAAGGAAATTAGGATTAGGGCAAACGCGGCAAGCAGAAGGACGTATTTGTTCTTCACCTTGGTTTGGTTCACTATCGCGATATTTTGCTGATATATCGTTAGCGGTAACGCCCCAAAGCAAGCGGCCATGATGGAGACCAAGGAATTGCCGGCGATCGCCCCGGCATATTCTTCCCCTTTGGCGGATCTAAGTTCGCTTGATTGGGTATAGTTTTCGACTCCACCCATCGTTTCGACCATGCCAACCAAGAAGATGATGGTCACGGCGATGATGGCACCGACGTTGACATCTCCCGCCGAGAAGGAAATCAAGGTGAATATGGGTCTAGGAACATCGATGATATCGGTCACCCCATTAAAGGAGAAG
>JAILEX010000076.1 GCA_024687185.1 Bacilli bacterium
TCATAGTCCTTCAAGACGTTTAGCGAGCTATAGCCGGAACCGAAGTCGTCAAGCCATAGCGAATAGCCCTTCTTCTTAAGTTGTCCTAGGGCGAAGGAGAGCCTGGCCTCGCTATCGGTTAAGGCGCTTTCGGTGACCTCGACGTGGATTAGGCTCTTGTCGATGCGGAATTCGCCTAAGGTCTCATCCAGCAGTTTGGTGACGTCCATCGCGGAGAAATCACGCCTAGAGAAATTGACCGATACGGGTACCACGGGTAGGCCCTTGTCCATCCTAGCGCGCAAGTCGCGGCAGACGGTGCGGAGGATATGGGCGTCTAGCTTATAGCAAAGCTTGGTGCTTTCCAATACCGGCACGAATACGCCCGGGGAGATGAAGCCGTATTCGGGGCTGATCCAGCGGCAAAGCGCCTCAGCGCCGCAAAGGGTTTGGTCTTCGCTCCAAACAACCGGCTGATAGAAGGGTTTGATATGGCCTTCTTCCATCGCCCTTTCGAGGTTATGGATGATGTATTGGACGAGTTCATAGCCGCGTTCCATCCCAATGTCATATTCCATGTAGATCTTGGTATGGTCGGTCCTTAGCTGCGAACAGGCGTATCTAGCCTTATCGCTAGCGGCGAAAGGATCTTCGCCAGACTTTAATGCGTACACGCCGAATTTGATGCGGAGGGCGAGTTCGCCGTCGAGCTCGATGACCTTGCGGCTAAGCGCCTCCATCTTGGCAACGGCGGTATCCCTTTCCGTATAGATGATGAAATGGTCGTCGCTTTGCCTGCAGACCAAATCGCCTTCGAAGATGGATTTGGCTTCCCTAGCGATCGCGCGGAGGAACTCGTTGCCCATAGAGAAGCTACGCCTATCGTTATAGGACTTGAAGCTTTGGATATTGGTGAATAGCAAAACGTGAGTGTCCGCTAGATCGGGGTCGGCGGCCAAGTTGTCGCTGACGGTATGGGCAAAGGTAACGTAGTCCATGACGCCCGTTAAGGTATCGTGGGTCGCGTTATATTCGAGTACTTCGCTATTTCTTGCCCCCTTATACCTTTGGTGATAGACCATGATGCAAACGGTTGTGAAACCGATTAGGAAGGTCGTGTAATTGATGAAGTCGCCATCGTTGAAGGTGGTCCCGGGCACTTCTCCCGCGGCTACGATAAGCCCATAGAAGCCATAGAACAACGTAACGTTGACGACGATCGATATCCAAGGCTTCCAGATGATCATGCCAGAGCCATACATCACCATCGTGAGGAAGCACATGATCTGCTTTTGCTTGCTGCTAGTGTAGTCGCCATAGGAGACCTTCATGCCAAAGGCAAAGCACATGACGGCGAAAAGGATGAATATGACGTTGCATAGCCACATCCTCTTCTTAGGCTTAAGGTAATCCACTATGGCATAAACTAGTATCGCGCTACCTGTGGCAAAGGCCGCGACATAGGTGATGATAAGGGTGGTATTGGAAATGATATTCCTCAAGGAATCGTATTCCTTATAGTTTTCGAAGAAGACGTAGATGCAATATAAAACGGTCGCTCCGGCCGTGGCTAGATACAAAGCGAGTCTGGTCTTCCTTTTTATCCTCTTGCTTTCATAGACGATTGAGAAGGTCGCGATCGATAAACCCACAAGGAGGAAGAGGATGAAGGTAGAGGTATATAGCATGATGCCCGAAGAGCCCCATTGTTCCCATTCGGGGATGATGTATTTAAACGTTTGCCTTATGATGAGCCAAATCTCAAGGATGACGACCGTGCCACCCATGAAGATACCAGACCTAATGTTGCTATCGGCAATGTAGTTTTTGACGTATGGGCTATTTTTGGTAAAGCCCAGTAGTTCGCCAAGCCATCTCAAAAAACGGAAGAACTTATTGTCGCCATTAAGGGCAGTTGCTTTGTGATCCATCATATCCAATATAATAACCGAAATACAAATAATTTGTATATGTCACTTTTGTAGGCAAAAAAGCGGTTTGGAAAGGAAAAGGAAAAGGCCCCCGCCTTAGAAGGCAGGGGCCAAAGGGGGTTTATAAAGGTCTAATTAGCGATTGACGCGGAAGGCCTTCATGCCGGGATAGACGGCGTTCTCGCCAAGTTCTTCCTCGATGCGGAGGAGTTGGTTGTACTTGGCAACGCGCTCGGTGCGGTTGGGGGCACCGGTCTTGATCTGGCCGGCGTTTAAGGCAACGACGAGGTCGGCGATGGTGACGTCTTCGGTCTCACCGGAACGGTGGGAGACGACGGCGGTCCAATAAGCGTTCTTCGCCATCTTGATGGCGTTGATGGTCTCGGTGAGGGTGCCGATCTGGTTGAGCTTGATCAAAACGGAGTTCGCGGCGTTCTCTTCGATGCCACGGGCGATGATCTTGGTGTTGGTGACAAATAGATCGTCACCGACGAGCTGGACGCGGCCGCCGAGTTTGGCGCGGAGCTTCTTCCAACCTTCCCAGTCGCCTTCGGCCATACCATCCTCAAGGGAGATGAGGGGGTACTTGTTGGCGATCTTGACCCAGTGGTTGATGAGCTGATCGGAGGTATAGGTCTTGCCGGACTTGGGCTGATGGTAGATGACCTGGCCATCTTCGCTCTTTTCGCCCTTTGCCCATTCGGAGGCAGCGGCATCCATGGCGAGCATGAAGTCGGTACCGGCCTTATAACCGGCGGCTTCGATGCCTTCGATGATGAGGTCGAGGACTTCTTCGTCGGAACCGTGCTTGGTGTTGGGGGCGAATCCGCCTTCGTCACCGGCGCCGGTGGAGAGGCCTTTGCCCTTTAGGATCTTCTGAAGAGCATGGAAGACTTCGGTGCACCAGCGGAGGGCTTCGCTCCAGGTCTTCGCGCCGACTGGCATGATGAGGAATTCCTGGGAATCGATGTTATCGTCGGCGTGGGCGCCACCGTTCATGATGTTCATCATGGGAACGGGTAGGGTGTTGGCGGAGGTGCCACCGATGAAGCGATATAGGGGCTCATGGAGGGACTGCGCGGCGGCCTTGGCGGCGGCGAGGGAGACGGCGAGGATGGCATTGGCGCCTAGGCGGCCTTTGTTATCGGTGCCATCTAGGTCGATCATGATCTGGTCGACTTTGGCGGTGTCGAAGGCATCGACGCCCTTGAGGGCATCGTTGATTTCGGTGTTGATGTTATTGACGGCTTTCAAAACGCCTTTTCCGAGGTAGACGGACTTGTCGCCGTCACGGAGTTCGATGGCTTCGCGGGTGCCGGTGGAGGCTCCGGAGGGGGCGTCGGCACGGCCAACGGTTCCGTCGGCTAGGGTAACTTCCGCCTCAACGGTGGGGTTACCACGGGAGTCGATGATCTGGCGACCAAAGACTTTGACGATTTTGGTATTTTCCATAGATGTTAAATTTTTCTCCTTTATGGACTGAGATGATTATAATCGCTTTTATAGGGTATGCGCATGCAAAGTGAGTAGTTTTTCGCCATTTCCGAATAATTTTTCGTCAAAATCGGCGAATTTTTGACCGATTTGGCGATATATTGGTAGAAAAAGGGCAAAAATTGGGCAAAAAGAAGAAAAAGGACCCTCGAAGGGATCCTTATGGCTAAGATGGGGGATTACTTCTTTCTATTGCTTTCGCTTTGCCTGCGGGTCTTAGTGGTCTTGCTATAGAGGAAGAAGGATCTGCGGTAATCGATATTGAGCGAATTTGGCCTAGTGTAACTGGAAGCGCCGACCTGGAAGCGGACGTTTTTGTTGATCCTCCATAGCAACACCAAGATCACGGTGGCCACAATCGCCCCGGAAAGGATGCCAAAGAGGATGCCCAAAACCAAATCCTCGGAATTGACCGCGGCCATGATGCCGATGAAGGCGCCGGCGATAATAAGGAAGGGCAAAAGCCAGATCAGGATGGCCCTAACAGGGGAGATGGGCAGGTTGCCCGCGATCTTATCGGTTTGGCCGTTTACCGCGAAACGGTAATTCTTATCCTTCCACTTGGTATTAAGAAGCCATACGGGATAAAGGGCATAGAGGGCGTTGGTGTTGGATAGCTTCAAGTTGGAGTTATCGACCCTGACGTTACTATAGCCGACGACGTCTTTCTCGAAGGCGATTTCGGTTCCCTCGCGGCATCTTTGCGTGGCGCGGGTGAAGGTTTCGTCCTTGCTTACGTCATACCTATCGGCGGCGAACCCAGCCAAATAGGCCGCGTTGAATTCGACCGCCTCGGAGAAATCGAACGGCTCGATCGATTCCATCAATTCGTCTTCCATCTTCTTGCTGCCATCGACTGGGATATGGTCGAAGGCGATGTGGCCGCCCCTGACTATCGAATAGTATTTGACCTTCTTGTAGTCATATTGGGAATCGCTCCACCTTTCGTATTTCTCGCCTTTGAAATTGACCACGCCGTCTACGTCGGCGTCGAAGACCCAGAAGGGAACGTAGAGGGGTTTGATTTCCTCGATCGTCGAATCCTTGGAAAAGGAAGAGGGAAGCAATATCTTCTTCTTGAAGAATTTCTTCAAGGTGGCCTGTACGGTCTCCTTGTCGTTTTTGAAGGGGATGACGCGGTTGGGCTTAAGGTCGCCGGAGAGCTCCTTGGCGACGAGCAGGTTATTGCCGCAATAGGGGCAGATGGTGGAGGAAGTGGTCTCTTCGACCATGATCTCACCGCCGCAGCTATCGCAGGAATAGATTTTGATCCCCTCCTTCTCCTCGGTGGTGAAGGCCTGGACCTGGCTTTCGTCCCAAGAGGTATCCTCCTGGGGCACATCGGCCATCGCGTCGCTATATTCCTTTAGTTCGTCGGGGGAGAAATGGGAATCGCAAAACGGGCAGACCACGTCTTGGCTTGCGTTATCAAACTCAAGCGTGCCGCCGCAACAAGGGCATTTAAGCTGCAAATTCGGCATGGCTTTCTCCTAAGGGGATTACTTCTTGTCCTCGTCGTTGATCGGGTCGCCGCATTCGGGGCAGAACTTCGGAGGATGGGCGGGGTCAGGAGCTTCCCAGCCGCATTTATTGCATTTCACCTTGGTGACGGCGCTAGGACGGGGCTTACCGCAATTGGCGCAGAATTTGCCGGTATTGACGGTCCCGCATTCGCAGGTCCAACCCGCTTCTTCCACGGGCTTGGGTTTGCCGCATTCCGGGCAGAACTTGCCAGTGGCGATATGGCCGCAGTTCGGGCACTTCCAGCTTCCCGCGGGGGCGGGTTTGGGCTGGCCGCAATTGGCGCAGAACTTGCCGGTATTGACGGTCCCGCAAGAGCAGGTCCAGCTATTGGCGGCCTCGCTTGCCTTCTTCTCGGATTCGGCCCTATCGTAGAAACTGCCGGCGTTCATGCCACCCGCATTGGCGGCCATGTTGAGTCCATAGAAGCCCATGGCTGCGCCATTGGCGTTGCCGGCGGCGGCCTTCATGGCCTCGGCCTGGGCTTCGACCAAGGTCGCCCCAGCCATCGCGCTATTTTTCGCGTAGACCGCTTTCCTTTGCAGTTCCTTGATAAGGTCTTCGTCTTCTTTGGGAAGAGTGACGGAGCCTAGGGCGATGGAGACGACTTCTAGGCCACGCAAAGAGCCCCACTTCTCGTCTAACGCCTCATTCATCGCGCTTTCCAGTTCGCTGAGGTGGGTCATGATCTGGTTCGGGCGAAGCTGCTTTTCGCTTAGCCTGCCGAAGCCAGGCTGAAGGGCCGCGATGAATTCGGTCTTAAGCTGGCCGTCTAGTTGGTCGCGGGTATATTCGTTGCTCATATTGCCGCAGACGTTGGTATAGAAAAGCATCGGGTTGGCGATCTTATAGCTATAGACGCCATTGCAGCGCACATTCACGTCGATATCGAGCCCGACGTTATTGTCCACGATGCGGAAGGGGACGGGGTTGGGCGTGCCGAATTTGTTGTCGACGATTTCCTTGGTGTTGAAGTAATAGACCCTTTGGTCGCTTCCGGTATCCCCACCAAAGGTGAACCTTCTGGCGAAGGTTTTGAAGAAACCCGCCAAGGCGGCGCCGAAATTCCCGGCGAAGATGCTCGACTCGGTCTTGTTATCGACTTTATAGGCGCCTGGCTCGGCCGCGAATTCCTGGACCTTGCCCTGGTTGACGATCATCATGCACTGGCCATCCGCGACCACGACGATCGAACCGTCCGAGATGATGTTCTCGCTTCCTTTGGTGTTGGAGCTCCTCCAACCGTTGACCCTCTTCTGTCCTTTCCTCGCCAAGACGTTGACGGGAAGGGCCTCGCAATAGAAATATTCCTTCCACTGGTCGGCTAGGGTGCCGCTGATACTGCCGGCAAACGCTTTGATTAAGCCCATGATATATACCTCCGCTAATCTTATTTACAAGATTAATACGAAAAAGTGCCCTTTTCAATCCACGTTGGGGGTAGGGGATAAGGGAAGCGGGATTGGCCATTTTGGGGTCGGGGCGGCTTCGCTAGGAATATAGGCGCTCGCTACTATCGAGTCGGGGTCAGGGCCGGCGTCGATATAATCCAAGGGGGAAATCGCGGATAGTAGGCAATAAAGGAAGTAAAACAACACGCCCTTTCCCATAACAATTTACCGTTTTGCCGCCTTCCTCCCCACCAAAAGGAAACTTCCCCCTTTAAAAATCTTTTTTAGGGACTATAGTTTGCTTGTGCAATGAAGGAGACACGCCCGCT
>JAILEX010000047.1 GCA_024687185.1 Bacilli bacterium
CCCCAATTACCCCTATGACGTCGATAGGATCGTCTCCCCCGAAGGATATGGCAAAAACGATTACATCGAGACCTCTAGGTCCCTTGTGGTCGTAACCGCCCCTGGCCCGGGATCGGGAAAGATGGCGACTTGCCTAAGCCAGATCTACCACGATTCCCTCCATGGCATCAAATCGGGTTATGCGAAATTCGAGACCTTCCCGATTTGGAACCTGCCCCTAAAGCATCCGGTCAATTTGGCCTATGAAGCCGCGACCGCGGATCTAGACGACGTCAACATGATCGACCCCTACCACCTAGAGAAATACGGCATCTCCACGGTCAACTATAACCGCGACATCGAGATCTTCCCCGTTCTCAATAGGCTCATTTCGGCGATATTCGGCACTTCCCCCTATTTCTCCCCGACCGATATGGGCGTCAACATGATCGGCTATGCGATCACCGACGACGAGCTTTGCCAAAAGGCCTCCAAGCAAGAGATCATCTACCGATATTACAAAGCCCAGATCGACGTTAGGAAGGATAAGACCCCCGAATCGGTTCTGACCAAAATCGAGGCCATCATGCACAATAACGGCATCGCTCTTTCCGATAGGCGCTGCGTCGCCCCCTGCAACGATAAGGCCAGGCTCACCAAAGCGCCCGCGAGCGCCATCGAATTGAACGATGGCACGATCGTGACCGGCAAAACCTCGAGCCTATTGGGCGCCACTAGCGCGATGATACTCAACTCCCTTAAGGTTTTGGCCCATATCCCCGATAAGGTTTTGCTTCTTCCAAAGGGCATCATCGAGCCGATTTGCAAACTTAAGATCGATCACCTTGGCCACCATAACCCAAGGCTGCACGTCGATGACGTCTTATGCGCGCTTTCCATTTCCGCCATCACCAATCCCTTAGCGGAGATGGCACTAGAGCAACTAGACAACCTAAGGGGCTGCGAATCCCATTCCTCGGTCATCCTCTCCTCTAGGGACATGTCGACCTTGCGTAGGCTTGGCATCCGCCACACCTCCGAAGCGGTCTATGAGACCAAAAAACTCTATCATTCCAAGTAATTCATTCGATGACTTCTATCTTTTTCCTCTTTTAAAAATTTTTGAAAGAGAGGGGTTTACAACTCGGAAAATCATGTATAGTGAGGGTGTAAGAAGAAAGGAGGAAAGCACATGGAATTTCTTCGAATCACCCTCGTTTGTCTCTCCATGCTCACCACGCCCCCAGCGGCCAATCACCCCCTTTCAGATCGAATACGTTAGCTTCCTCTAAAGTAGAGAAATAAACCCACCATCTTCTTTTGACGCGGGATTAAGCCACCCACATGAAAGGAGATATATAACCATGGAAGTCATGGATTCCACCGCATTGGCGAATTTTCTTATCGCCAACCCCGACCTCGGCGAGGAGGCATTGCCCCCGCGCCTAATGGGCATGGAGGTGCTTAGCACGACCCTGTCCGAAACCGCCATCATCCTCGAGGAAACAGGCGCTGGGAGGAAGGCCATCGCCAACCATCTTTCCAACGCCATCGTCTATTTCGACGTGGAGGACGCCACCCTTTACCTCATGGCCTGCGTGATCTACGCAAGAACGCGGTTCACCTACCCCGAATGTGTCGATTACGTTTACTGTTTGATCGATGAGAGGACGCCCCATTTCGAGAATAGGGAACTTCAATTCGCCTTCGATAACCGACTCTATTTCGGCGATTATAGGCGCTAATGGGAACCCGCCTCTAGGAGAACTAGGGGCGGGCCCATAATCTAGTAGAGAAAGAAAAAGGATGTGCTAAAATCTAATGGGTACACCGATTTATGGAAAAAAAGATTTTGAATATCAGGATGCTCTCCTCCGCCACTAGCGTGGATGGACAAGGCGTAGGCAGCGCCTATTTGGAGCAGGTGGCTCTAGTAAAGGAACAAAAAGACCTCTATCGCGTATATATCAATAAGGAAAAGGCCCCAAAGGGAGAGAAAAACGACATCGTCCACGTCCATACCGTAAACCCGGGATGGAGAAGGAGGATGGGCAAAAAGACGGTCAACGTCATCTATGTCCATTTCATCCCCACCACCCTCGATGGCTCCGTCAAACTCCCCAAGCCCATCTTCGCGATATTTAAAAAATACGTGGTTTCCACCTATAGGAAAGCCGATGAGATCGTCGTGGTTAACCCGACGTTCATCAAACCCCTTGTGGAACTAGGCTGCAAGGAAGAAAACATCACCTTCATCCCCAATTACGTAAGCAAGGAGGAATTCCATCTTCTTGCCGAGAAGGATAGGCTTGCCTTAAGGGAGAAATACAATATCCCCAAGGACAGGTTCGTCGTTTTGGGATGCGGCCAGGTGCAGACCAGAAAAGGCGTCCTCGACTATGTCGAATGCGCCAAAAGGCTGCCTGACATCGAATTCGTTTGGGCCGGCGGATTCTCCTTCGGCGCCATAACCGACGGCTATGCCGAATTGAAGAAAACCATGGAAAACCCGCCCAGCAACGTCCATTTCCTCGGCATCGTCCCGCGCAAGGAAATGAATGGCATCTTCAATATGGGCGATATGCTTTTCATGCCCTCTTTGTCCGAGCTTATGCCAATGTCCATTTTGGAAGCGGCCAACTCCAACAAGCCGGTCTTGCTCCGCGACCTCGACATCTACCCCGACATCTTCTTCGACGATTACGCCAAAGCTAGCGACGTCGATGGCTTCGTCAAACAGATAGAAGCCCTTGCCAAGGATAGGGACTTCTATAAGACCTATAGCGAAAAAGCCATGCATCTATCGGAATACTATTCCAAGGAACGCGTAGGCGAGTGCTGGAGGGAATATTACCCTAGAATCTACAAGAAGTGGTCCGTGAAGAAGAAACTCCATTAAGCGCGCTCATGCGCTATAATTGCGTTATCCAGTTGGGCTAGTCGCCTAACCAAGAAAGGAAAAATCAAAATGAAAATTGCCATCTCCTGCGACAGTTCCATCGACATCACGAAGGAACAACAGGCCAGATTCGATATCCGCATCGTCCCCTTCACCCTCATCATGGGAGAAGACCAGGGATTCGATGGGGAAATAACCCCCGAAGCGCTTTTTGCCTATACCAAGAAAACCGGCAAACTCCCCCATACCGCCGCCGTCAACGAGTTCCAGATGGAGGAGCATTTCGAAAAGCTCCTAAAGGAATTCGACCATATCATCCACTTCGATATTTCCTCCGAATTATCAAGCGCCTATAAAAACGCCTGCCTCGCGGCCGTGAAATTCCCTGGCAAAGTCACCGTCATAGACTCCAGGGTCCTTTCCACCGGCATTGCGTTGCTGGCCATCTATGCCAGGCGCCTCGCCGATGCGGGCTATGCCCCCGAGGAAATAGAGGCGAAGGTGAAGGAGAGGATACCCTTCGACCAAACCTCCTTCGTTTTGGAAAGCGTCGACCACCTTTATAAAGGCGGACGCTGCAGCGCTTTGGCCATGTTCGGCGCGAACTTGCTCAAACTCCGTCCCGAAATCTTCATGAAGGACGGCGTCCTTGGGCCTGGCGCCAAATTGCGTGGACCCATGAAGAAATTCGTCGCCGACTATGTCGCCGACACCCTTAAGACGTTCAATAACATCGATCCCGAAGTCGTCTTCGTCACCTATTCCACCTGCGAAGACAAATCGATCCTGGAAGCCACTGAGCAAACCCTAAAGGAGCGCGGCTTCAAAGAGGTCCTTTTCTCCACTGCCGGAGGCACCGTCAGCACCCACTGCGGCCCCCATTGCCTTGGCATCCTCTACCTCAACGATGGTCCCCATCCCATTGAGAAAAAGTAAGGGAAAAGTAGAAGAAAAATCGATTGAAACCGTCTTAAGGAATGCCCTAAGGCGGTTTTCTTATCCCCAAAAAGGGGCAAGAATCTCTATTTAGAGAGATTGTTTTCGAAAAGTCACTATTTTTAGCACTAATTTCTTGACAGTGCCAAATGTTTATCTATAATCTTCTTAGCACTCCGAGAAAAGGTTTGCTAGAAAGGATGTAGAAGTATGACCAGAAGTGAGATGATTCTGAAGATGATTGTCGAACATTTCATCAAGACGGCCCAACCGGTCGGAAGTCAGACTTTGCTCGATGAATACAAGCTCGATTATTCTTCCGCGACGATCCGCGCGGAGATGAATTCCCTCGAAAAGGCGGGCTATCTAGAAAAGACCCATACCTCCTCGGGTAGGGTTCCTTCCAAGAAAGGCTACCAATATTATGTGGAACACCTGCGTGAGCAACGCCTAGACGACTCGGTCAAATATGCGCTCGCATCCATTCTAGAGAAGAAGGCGCAGTCGGTGGAGGAAGTCATGGCGCAAAGCTGCGAAATCCTCTCCTCCATGACCGATCTCGCCACGGTCGTCCTCGGCCCGAAGACGGCGGAAGAACACCTCGTGTCCGTGCAGATCATCCCGATTGGGAAGAACACGGCCACCGCGGTATTCGTAACCGACCAAGGCTATGTCGAGAACAAGACCTTTGTGATTGAGGACAAGATCTCGATGGAAGACCTTACCAAAACCGTCTCGGTGCTCAACGAACGCCTAAAGGGTACCGCGGTAAGCGACCTCGTTCCCAAGATGGAAGCGATGAAGCCGGCGGTCACCGACATGCTCGTTGGCCAAGACGTCATCTACCAGGTGATGTTGCAGGCCTTCATGAAGTTCGCGACCGAACGCGTCTCCCTCTATGGCAAAAGCAAAATCATGGAGCAGCCGGAGTTCTCTGGCGACATCGATAAGCTAAAGGAAGTCCTTGGGCTCATCGACGACCCCGAGAAGCTTCGTAAGGCGCTCATCGAATCGGCCCCAAGCGCAAGCAGTGAAGGAGTGGATGTCAGGTTTGGAAAGGATAGCGACCTTGCCATCGTGTCCGCGGAAGTCAACGTCCCAGGCGCGAATAACGCAACCCTCTCCCTCGTCGGGCCATCCCGTATGGACTATGACAAAGCGATGGAAACCCTTCGCGTGGTCTGCGAGATGATCGGCCAATACTTCCAAGGCGGCGGAGGCGATGATAGCTCCGGAGGAGATCACAGCGCATGAAGAAAGACAAAGATATAGAAGAAAATATTGAGGAAGCCGAAAACGAGGCTTCAAACGAAGAAACCAAAGTTGACGGCAAGCCCGATAAGAAGGTTCCCAGAAAGGAACTGGAAAAGGCCTATAAGGAAATCGCCAAACTCAACGAGCAACTGGAAAAGGCCAACGCCGACAGGGATAACTGGAAAAACGAATACTACAAGGCCTATGCGGATACGCAAAACCTAAGGAAGTCGCTTGAACAGGATAGCCGCAACGCCGTTAGGTACCGCGCGATGGGATTCCTAGAGAATCTGCTCCCGGCGCTAAACGCGTTCCACCTCGCTTTGGACAATCCCGCCCCGACCCCCGAGGCCAGGAATTACCAAATCGGGTTCAGCTACATCTATTCCCAACTCGTCGCCGCGCTTGAAAGCGAAGGCGTCAGCGAGATCTCCCCGAAGATCGGCGACAAATTCGACCTCGATTCCATGCATGCCGTGGATACCGATCCAAGGGATGACATGGAAGAAGGCTTAGTCACCAAGGTGCTCTCCAAAGGATATCGCCTCCACGACCGATTGGTCTCGGCGGCCATGGTCAGGGTCAGCGCCAAGCCTAAGAAAGAAGAAAAGGAAAACAATGAGGAAGCGGAAGCGGACAAAAAGCCCGCCGAAGCCTAATCGAGGAAAATAAAGAATAAGGAGTCAAAACATTATGGCAAAAGAAATCATCGTCGGTATCGACTTAGGTACCACCAATTCCGTCATCAGCTATATGCAAGCCGATGGCAAGGTCAAGGTCATCCCCAATCCTGAGGGAACCAACACCACCCCATCCGTCGTCGCCTTCAAGGCCAGCGGCGAAGAGATCGTCGGCAACGCCGCCAAGCGTCAGGCGATCACCAACCCCGACACCGTCTCTAGCGCCAAGCGCCACATCGGCAGTGCGGACAAATTCAAGATCAACTGCCTCGGCAAGGAATTCACCCCGCAGGAAATCTCCTCCAAGGTCCTTGCCTATATGAAGTCCTATGCCGAGAAAAACCTCGGTCAGACCGTCTCCAAAGCGGTCATCACCGTCCCCGCTTACTTCAATGACGCCCAGCGTCAGGCCACCAAAGACGCCGGCACCATCGCGGGATTAGACGTCGTTCGTATCATCAACGAACCGACCGCCGCCTGCTTGGCCTATGGCGTTGATACCGGCAAAACCGAGAAGGTCATGGTATTCGACCTTGGCGGCGGCACACTCGACGTCTCCATCCTCGATATCGGCGACGGCACCTTCGAAGTCCTCTCCACCAACGGCGACACCCGCCTCGGCGGCGATGACTGGGATAGGGTTTTGGCCGATTGGATCCAAGCCCAAATCAAGATCGAGACCGGCGTCGACCTAACCGACAAGATGGCCAGACAGCGTTTCATCGACGCGGCCGAACGTGCCAAGATCGAGCTCTCCAGCTCCCTCACCACCACGATCTCGCTACCCTTCGTAGGCATGGGTCCCAACGGTCCCATCAACTTCGAGACCAGCCTCACCAGGGCCAAATTCCAGGATTTGACCCGTAACCTTCTCGAAAGGTGCAAAGTCCCGATGGAAAAGGCCCTCAAGGACTCTGGACTATCCTATAACGAAATCGCGACCATCCTCATGATCGGCGGCTCCACCCGTATGCCCGCCGTCCAGGAAATGGTCTCCAAGGTCACTGGCAAGCAAATCAACCTCTCCGTCAACCCCGACGAAGCGGTCTCCATGGGCGCCGCCATCCAAGGCGCGGTCATCGCTGGGGATGTCAAAGACGTCGTCTTGCTCGATGTCACCCCGCTTACCTTGGGTATCGAAACCCTCGGTGGCGTCATGACCCCGCTCATCCCGAGAAACACCACCATCCCGACTACCAAGAGCCAGATCTTCTCCACCGCGGCCGACAATCAGCCCGCGGTCGACATCATGGTCTACCAAGGTGAGCGTCCGATGGCCCACGACAACAAGCTTCTAGGCCACTTCCAGCTCTCTGGCATCAAACCGGCCCGCAGGGGACAGCCCAGGATCGAAGTCACCTTCAATATCGACGTCAACGGCATCGTCAAGGTCACCGCAAAGGACCTAGACACCCAGCTCTCCCAGGATATCACCATCTCCGGTAGCAACGGTCTTTCCAAAGAAGACATCGACCGCATGGTCAGGGAAGCCGAGGAGAACAAGGCCGCCGACGAAAAGAGGAAGGCCGATGCCGAAGTCATTAACCGTGCCCAAAGCTACGTCGACGAAATCAATAACGTCCTCGCCGAAAAAGGCGATCAAATGGATCCAAGTCAGAAGGAGCAGCTTACCAAGCTTCGCGACGAAGCAAGCGGTGCCCTTGCCTCCAATGACATCGATAAGCTCCGCGAGATCGTCGGCCGTCTAGAAGACGCCGCCAACGCAGCGGCCCAAGCCCAAGGCGGCGCGGGTGCCCAAGGCAATCCCGGCGACACCGGCTCGAGTTCCACCGGCAACCCCGCCGATGATGTGGTCGATGCCGACTTCACCGATCACGGCAACAACTAAGCAAAACAAACTCTAGCGATGGACGCCACTTCCAACTCGGGGTGGCGTTTCATCGGTAATTCACGACAAAAGAAAGGAGGGTCAACCCAATATGGCCGAGAAAAGAGATTATTACGAAGTCCTTGGGGTCAACAAGACCGCGAGCAAGGACGAAATCAAATCAGCCTATAGGAAGTTAGCCAAACAATATCACCCCGATGTAAACAAATCTCCGGACGCACCGAAGAAATTCGAGGAGATCACCGAGGCTTACGAGATCCTTTCCGACGACAACAAACGCGCCCAATACGACCAATTCGGCCACGCGGCCTTCGATCCCAATAACGGTATGGGCGGAGGTGCTGGCGGCAATCCGTTCCAAGGCGGCTTTGGCGATATAAACGACATCTTCTCTTCCTTCTTCGGAGGAGGCTTTGGCGGAGGCGCCAGACAAAGCGCAAGCCGTGGCCCCCAAAAGGGCGAAGATACCCTCATGAGGGTCAAGATCGGCTTCATGGATGCCGTTAACGGCAAGAAAGTCACCCTCAATATCTCCTTCGACGAACCCTGCCCGCACTGCCATGGCACCGGCGCCGATAGTCCTAGCGACATCGAAAACTGCCCCCATTGCGGAGGAAGGGGCGTGGTGCTTCAGCGCAGGCAGTCCCTATTCGGCATGATCGATACCGAGGCCCCCTGTCCCCATTGCGGTGGCACGGGTAAACGCATCAGGAAGGTATGCCCCACCTGCAATGGCGAAGGCTATTCCAGAAAGCGCCGCGACGTCGACGTCAATATCCCAGCCGGCATCAACGCGGGTCAGCAAATCCGGGTTTCCGGCAAGGGAAGAAGGGGTATAAACGGCGGACCCAACGGCGATTTGTATGTCGAGGTCCTCGTTCAGGACCATGCCTACTTTAGACGCGATGGCAATGACATCCATCTTGACGTCCCCCTCTCCTTCATGGATTGCGCCCTAGGGAAGAAGATCGATGTCCCAACCGTCTATGGCTCGGCGACCGTCTCGATTCCGGAAGGCACCCAGCCCGACACCGTATTGAAACTCCGCGGCCAAGGCATCAAGGACCTTCGTTCCCAGCGCCCGGGCGACGAATATATCCATATCAAGGTCTCCACCCCCACTAGGCTCAACCGCCAGCAGAAGGAGTTGCTCGCCAGTCTCAATAATTCCTTCTCCAATGGCGATACCCCCTTCGAGAAGTGGAAGGAACGCTTCAAGAAGTAAACGATCAAGGAAGGAAGAAAACCATGAACGAATACATGAAACTCGCTATCGAAGAAGCGAAAGTCGGTATCCATGCCGGAGACGGCGGACCCTTTGGCTGCGTCATCGTCAAAGACGGCAAGGTCATTGGCAAAGGCCATAACCAGGTCATCAAAAACAATGACCCCACTTGCCATGGCGAGATGATGGCCATCCACGATGCCTGCCATAACCTCAACTCCTTCGATTTAAGCGGCTGCGAACTCTACACCACCGGCGAACCCTGCCCGATGTGTCTAGGCGCCATTTTGTGGAGCAACATCGAGAAGATCTATTATGGCTGCAACGTCCTCGATACCGATAACATCGGCTTCCGCGACGATATCTTCTATAAAAGATTAAGCGAAGAGGGCAAGAAGAAGATCCTCCATGAGCTTGACCGCGACGAATGCCTCAAACTCTATGACGAATATCTTTCCATCGCCGATAGGAAAAACTATTGATCTTATCTATATTTGATTAAAAAAGCCAGGATCCGTCCTGACTTTTTTATTTCTTAGGAAAGGAGGAAGAGGATATCTTCGTCAGTTAGTTTGCCCGCGCCGCCGCTTCCTTCGACCAGTTCCTCGAATAGGTCTTTTTTCTTTTCCTGCAGGATCTGGACCTTCTCCTCGATCGAATCCTTGGAGATAAGGCGGAAGATCGTCACCGGGCGCGTCTGTCCGATGCGGTGGGCCCTATCGGATGCCTGGTTTTCCGCCGCGGGGTTCCACCACGGGTCTAGGTGGATGACCATGTCGGCGCCGATGAGGTTCAAACCGACCCCGCCCGCCTTAAGCGAGACGAGCATCACGTCGATATCCCCATCCATCTTATTGAATTCCTTCGCTAAGGCCAATCTATCTTTGCCGCTGGTGTCGCCTGTGATGACCCCGATCTTTAAATCTTCTTCGCCCAATATCTCCTCAAGGTGAGTTAAAGCGGACTTAAAGGAGGAGAAGACGATGACCTTATGGCCGTTTTGCTTAGCCTCAAGAAGCATGTCCCTACAATAGGAAAGCTTGGAGGAGATGCCATCGTATTCCTCGATAAAGCTAGAGGGGTCGACGCAGATTTGGCGAAGCCTCGTTAAGGCGGCGAGCATGGCAATCCGACTTTCCCCATCCATCATGCTTTGCTCCCTTACCCTTTGCAAAAACGCCACATAATATAGCCTTTGGCTATCTTCCATCGACAAAAGGATATCGGTCTCGGTCTTCGGGGGTAAGTCGATTAAGACGTCGTCCTTCCTCCTTCTTAAGGTGAAGGGCTTCAATAAGGCGCTAAGGGCGGTCCTATTGGTTTCATCGCCGGAGAATTTGCCGAAATCATCGAAGTTTCCTAGATATCCCGGCATTAGGAAATCGAAGATGGACCATAGGTCTAGAGGCGAGTTTTCTAGCGGCGTCCCCGTTAGGGCATAGCGATGGGAACTAGATAGTTTTTCTAATGCGATATGTCGCTGCGAGAACGCGTTTTTCACCGATTGCGCCTCATCTAGGAGGACTACGGAGAAGTGGTATAGGGCAAGGGAATCGCTATCGCGCCTAAAGGAATCGTAGGCGGAAAGATAGACGTGTTTGCCTTTATTGTCGATGCTTTTGATGATCTCTTCCCTTTTTGCCTTCGGGCCATCGATGATTGTGGCGTCTAGGCTAGAGAAGCGGTTGATTTCGCTTAGCCAGTTATACAAAACCGCCTTGGGTGTGACGATGAGAATCGGGCCTTCTTCCTCTAGGCTTACCAAATAGGCTATTGCCTGTAGCGTCTTCCCTAATCCCATCTCATCGGCCAAAATGCCGCCTAGCCCATATTTAGACAGGACGGTTAGGTATTTGACGCCATCGAGTTGGTAGGGGCGAAGGGTATCTAGAAGGCTAGTGGGCAAAAAGACTTCGGCGTCCCTAAAGTTCATGATGTCGCGTAGCACCTCTTTGCTACGGTCGTCCGTCTCTACTTTGAAGGCCGCGTTTTGAAGCGAGAAGAGGTGATATAGGGGCATGTCCCTCTTGCTGATTTTCCCATCCCCGAATATCTCGGCCGCCTTTGCAAGATTTGGGTCATCAAGAAGGATCGTCTTCTTCCTAAGGAGGATGAATTTCTTCTTTTTCTTCACGGCGATCATGATCTTGGAAAGCTCTTCCGGGTCATATTCGTCCGCGTCCAGGGTCATATCGAGGTAGTTTTGGGAATAGCGAACGGAGATGTTGAAGTTGCCAACCCTGGTCAAAGAAGGCCCCTTAAGGCTATCCTCGAAATAGATCTGGGCGAGCTTGGACAATGCGCTGATGTCCTTGGTCAGGAAATCGTAGATCGCCTCTTGGGAGGAGAGGTGGCCGTTGCTTACCCCGCCTAGGGAAGTAAGCAAAGCCTCGTAGGCGACCATAAGCGATTTGCCGAATTCGCTTTCGACCTTATTCGCTTTCGTCTCGACCCCGTTTTCCTCATAAATTGTCTTAAAGGTAAGCCTCTCTTGCGAATCAAAGGCGATATATAGGCGGATGAGGAAAGGCGATTTGCTGCCTTTTGAGGCCACGTTTTTTAGGGAAGAGGATACCTTGGGAAGGAGTTTGGAGACGAAGATATCCTTGATGTAATCGAAGTTTTGGTCCTTATGGTTATAGAAATAGTCATAGGTTTGCTTCACGACTTCCGAGCCATAGGGATAATAATGGACGCTTTTTTCCGAAGGCAGGACCAATATGACCCCATTCTCCCCAAGGAAGAGGTTATTGTTGTTTTTGATCGATGGGGTAAAGATGGGTTCGCCCTTTTTTCCTAAGCTAACCGAGACCGGATCCTTGATCTCGATCTGGGTCCTTTTGCCATCGAAATCGATGTCCTCCCCGACGAGGAGCTCGAGCAAGGGGACGAACCTATTTTGGTAGACCTCGGCCTTATCGGTCTTCCTCTTGTCATAGAAATAGGCGTTATTGCAAAGTAATGGCATCGCCGCGTCATAGGGGGAGCGGAAACTTGAGGCGTCGACGGTGATGCTTTCCTTGCTAGAAAGCTTATACTGCGACCTATTTTTGAAGGCCTCCACGAAGCGGCGGAGGTTATCGACGTGGTAGGTGCCCGATGTGGTGATGAGGTCAAGCCCGAAATAATAGAAGTGGAGGTTGACCGATAGATGCAGCCTGACCCCGCACTTCTCGCTTATGACCTTCTCGTTTGGCGCGTCTTCCTTGATTCTATTGACCTTGTTGATGAAGTTTTCGAAGTCTTTGCGCACGCTAAGCTTCTGCGCGGCCTCCACTGGGCTCAATCCCTTGGTGAGTTCGGCCTCATAATAGGCGTCCCCATAAAGGGAGGAGAGCTCATCTTCGCCCATTTCCTTCTCCGCTTCGTATAGGTGAAGGATAAGCGGGGCGCTATATTCGTTTGGTTCGCTTGATGGGACCCCGTTTTCGTCGATGGAAAAATATAGCCTAAGCGGGGCGAATACCTTATAGGCTTCCTTTTCCCTCCCTTCCTTTATAAGCGCGCTATAGTAAATGACTTTGTTTAGGGAATCGTATTCGTAAAATAGGTCATAGGCATCCTTTTGCAATAGCGATAAAGTGGCGTCGCCCATGGCTTCTAAGACGCCTTTGCACCTAGCGATGAATTTGGGGGCCAATCGATTAAGAAACATCGCTCTCCCCCTTCTTGGTTATATAAGGTTTCAACGTGTCGGCCTTCTTTGGGTATTTCCTTTTCAGTTCGGCCAGATGGACGCGGACGGCGGGGTTCTTCCTTTGGTCGCTTTCCCCGAATATCATCCTGATGGATGGGGCGTCGTTGAATTTGATCGCGGTCAAAACCACCGAGTCGGTCAAGGATAGCGGCTTACTTGGGCTATGGCAGGCGGTTCCGTTTTTTATTAGGCTCCTAAGGTTCTTTTTGTATTCGGTTAGGGTCGAAGAATCCAAGGCCTTGATGGGCAACAATCCCGCGCCATAGAGCTTATATTTGCAGACGAATTGGGCGTTTTCCTCCACTACGCTTGGGTTGATATCGGCCAAGAACAGGGAAAAGACCCTATTTTCGCCCGTATAGTTGGAGCAAGGGAAGGTCCTGACTTCGTTTCCCTTGATCAAGGCGATTTTTTCCTCTTTGCTAAAAAGATGGCAAAGATAGGAATAGGCCACCGGGTCATCGGTCTTTTTGCAGATGTCCCTAGCGACCTCATCGGCCTCTTCCTCATAGCCATGCGATTTAAGAAGAGACAGGTAATAGAGGTAGGGTGAATTCTTACTCCTTGCGAGGATGGTTCTATATACGGGGGAATGGATGAGGACATAGGCCACCTCGTCATAGGAGCCCCTTTCGATGAGGTAGGGGAAAAGGGCGTTCGACCTTATGCCGATGCCATGGTTTTCCTTTAGCAATACCGCGTTGGCCTTAGGGGAGTTGATGAAGGGGTATTTGCTTGCGATGTCACAAAGGATCGCGTCGTTGCTAGAATTAGTGGAAAGTTTATCGATTTCCTTCATCAAAGCCTCGATGAATCGCGGTTTTTCCGTTTGCAAGGCGGTCGCGAAATCAATGCTGACGTTGCCGGATTCGATGACCCTAAGGAAGAAGGGCACGCCGAATTTTAGCGCGGTGACGGCCTCCCTAAATAACCTATATTCCTCTTGCTTATTCAGATTGACGGGATAAAAGAATTTGGCGAAGTCATAGATGCTTACCCCTATTTCTTTATATAGGTAGGGAAAATCAAAATAAATCGAAAGCAGCTCCCTGCCATAATGGGCGAAATAGGGGTCTGGGCCCTCGATGCCATCAAGCCTTTCCAAGGCGTCCTCTATGAATTTCTCGGCTTGGATGGAGTTATATTGGCTAAGGGAATCATCATAGTAGTAGGAACCGTAATAGGTGCCGCGAAGATGTTCCCTGGCCAAGACCTCGCACTGGCTTTGGTCAAAGCTCGTCGGGACGTCGAATTTGGGGTCGTAGATGAATTCGTACTGGTTCGAACCCGCCTCTTTCCTAATGGAGACATGGGCTTCCTTGCCAGAAGAATGGTAAAAGAAAACCTCAAGCATGCGCTTGCCTTCGACGATGATGCTATAGTCGCGTCTAGGGTTTGCCATTGGATAATCATTATAGCATAGCTATAGCTTCACTTAACCTAGGGGAAATAACTTTTTTCGCCGCCATTTGCCCGTTTTTCAAAAGGGGGTTTGGTCAATTGAAAATCGCGAAAAAGCCCCCTTGCCCTTTTTGTGTGCGCTCGCGTATAATCACCTCGCGGATATCCCGATAGCGGATCCGTATTGAGTCAAGTTTTCGGGTGGCCAATGTTGCCACCCTTTTACTTGGAAAAAGGAAAAAAGGAAAAGGAGGGAAGATGAACCCAGTAGAATCCCATATCATCCTGATTTTGGAAGAACCCTTGAAAAATGAGGGATTCGATCTCATCGAAGCCAAATACGCCGTCGGCGGAAAAGACGGCTCGACCCTTAGCGTGGTCGTCGATAGGGTGGACCCGATCTCCCTCAACGACATCGTGAAGGTCAGCGAGCTCGTATCGAAGATCCTAGACGATGACGATTCCTTCGACGAACCCTATGTCCTAGATGTCTCTAGCCTAGGCGCGGAAAAGCCGATTGCCCTAGAAAAACTAGACCTCTACGTAGGAAGGTATGTAAACCTTCACCTAATCACGCCTTACCAAGGCGAGAACTACGTCGAGGGAACCCTGGTTTCCGTAAACGGGGGGACGGTCGAACTCGAATATAGGGAAAAGACCAAGAAGAAGGTCGCCAGCCTTGCTAGGAAAGACATCGATAAGGCGCGACTAGCCATCGAATTCTGAAGAAACGGGAATGAAAGGCCATAAGAGCCTATAGAAGCAAAAGCATTAGAAAGAGCAACAGGAGCAAAACAATGCCTAAGAAAAAAGTAGAAGAAATGCCAAAATTCGTGGATGCCCTCCGCGAACTCGCGGCAGCCAAGGGCCTAACCGACGAAGACATCATCAACGCCCTTGAGGAAGCCATCGTCAAAGCCTATGTGAAATATCTTGGCGGCGGCGATGACGCGGTCGTCACTTGCCATGTCGACCCCGAGACCGGCCACGTCGATTTGGCCCAGATCAAGAAGGTCGTCGAGGAAGTCGAGGACGATTACCTCGAAATCTCCGTCGAAGAGGCCAACGAGAACGTCAAGAAGAAGAAAGACCAGTATAAGCCCGGCGACGACTTCCCGATCCCCTGCCCCACCAGCGAGATCACCAACCTCACCGCCATCGCCATCAAGAGCAACCTTCGCCAGAAGCTTGCCGAGGCCGAGCGCATCGCCCTTTATGAGATCTACAAAGACCACATCGGCGAGATCGTCAACGGCACCGTCGAGAAAAGCGATGAGAGGACCGTCACCGTCCGCTTTGGCCATGCGACCATCGAAATGGGCCGCAAGGATTTGATCGGCGATGAGTTCTTCCGCGTCGGCGATCCCATCAAGGTCTATATCCAGGAAGTCCGCCAGCCAGTCACCGCGGACGGACAAAAGAAGAAGGGCCCCCAAATCGAGGCCACCCGTTCCTCCGAGGGCTTCCTAAAGTGCCTATTCGAGGAGGAAATCCACGAAATCTATGACGGCACCGTCGTCATCAAGGCCATCGCCCGCCAAGCCGGCGTCCGTTCCAAAGTCGCCGTCGCCAGCCACAACGAAGACGTCGACGCCACCGGCGCCTGCATCGGTCCGGGTGGCAGCCGCATCCAGAAGGTCGTCTCCCAGCTTGGCAACGGCGCCAAGGGCAAGGAGAAGATCGATATCCTCAACTATTCGCCCAACCACGGCGCCTTCGTCATCGAAGCCTGCCGCCCGGTCATCGCAATCGGCGCCAACATCAACGAGGACGAGAAGACCGCGGTCGTCGTCATCAACAATGGCGACTATGCCCTAGCGATGGGCAAATACCGCGCAAACCTCAACCTCGCCTCCAAGATCAGCGGCTATAAGATCGAATTCGTCGAACTCGACAAGGCCATCGCCGATGGACTTCAGTTCACCACCGCCGAAGAGTGGAAGGAAAGGGCTGAGGAAGAGCGCGCCGCCGCCGAGAAGGAAGCCTATCTCAACAAGCTCCGCCTAGAGGAAGCCAAGAGGCTGGAAGAGGCGAAGAGGAGGGAAGAGGAAGCCAAGAAGGCCGAGGAAGAACGCCTCCGCCTAGAGGAAGAGGCGAAGAAGGAAGCGGAGGAAAAAGCCGCCGCGACCATCGAACCCATCACACCCAAACCCGCACCCGTCGCACCCAAAACCGGTGCCAAGCCCGAGGAATTCCCGGCCGAAGCCGCCAATCCCGCAGCCGCCGCTTTGGCAGCCTTCAAGGCCGCCGAGGCCAAAGCCGAGGAGGAGAAGGCCGCCGCAGCGATTGCCGCGACCGAAGAACCCGTGGCCGAGGAACCCGTCGTCGAGCCCGAGCCCGAGCCCGTCGAGGTCCGTACCACCACCACCCTCGAAGACCTTGAGAAGGAACTCGAGGCCGCCAAGGAGAAGAAGACCCGCTCCAACACCAAGAAGCGTCCTCGCAAGATCACCGAGGAAGAGGTTAAGAGGGAAACCCCCGTTGCGCCTACCCGCGCCCCAAGCGTCGCCACCCCGGTCTATACCGAGGAAGAGCTCGCCGAGATGGATGCCGAGGAAGCCGCGAACTACGACGATATGGTCTCCGAAGAGGATATCGACGAAGAATACTCCGAATACGATGAGTATTATGACGATGACGGCGATCGTTGATATCGACCATCGTCGCCATCACAATCAAATTGCAAGGTAGGAAGTGGATGAAGAAGGAAAACCCGCGCATGGACATAGTAAGCAGGAAGCGTTATCCAAAGGATATGCTCTTCCGCTTCGTCATCTCTAGCGGACTTGTTCGCTTAGGCGAAGATGGCCTAGGCCGGGGTTTCTACCTCCTCAAGGATCCTTCATCCATCGAAACCTTCTTTAGGAAAAGGCTTTATTCCCGGTTTGGGAAAATCGAGGACGAAGCCGCCCTAAGGGAAGAACTATATGGGAAGGTTAAGTGAGCATGGAAAAGGATCTGCAATTCCTAGGTTTGCTTAACCGCGGCGGCAAACTCCGCATCGGACCGGATTGCCTCAATTCGAAAAAGGGCCACTTGCTCTTGCTTGCAAGCGATGCCTCCGCCAATTCCAAGAAGATGTTCCTCTCCTTCGCCTCCTCTCGCCATATCGAGGTAAGGGAAGTCCACACCAAGTCCGAACTCGGGGAGTGCCTGGGCTACCAGGAACTATCCGCCATCCTACTTGAGGATAGTAGGGCCGCCAAAGCCTATTTGGCGAAACTGCCCCCTAAGTAGGCCATAGATACTATAGAAAGGAGAAAACGCATGAAGAAATCGAACAACTATGGGAAAAAGAAGAACAACGACAAGCGCGGCCGCGACAATAGGGTCTCGAACTTCTCTTCCGAGAGGAGAAAGCCCGAATATGCCAAGGTAAACGGCGGCGTGTTCGTCTATTCCAAACCCCTCTCCGTCACCGATCTTTCCCAAGCGATCAATATCCCGACCCCGGAGATCATCAAATTCCTGTTCATGCAAGGACAGGCCGTCACCATCAACCAAATGCTCGATGACGATACCATCGGCTTAATCTGCCTCCAATTCGGCTACGACTTCAAAAAGGAAGAGGTAGTCGACAAGGCCCACTTCGAGGAGCTCGTCATCGAAGACGACGAGAAGCACCTTAAGGAGCGCCCGCCCGTAGTCACCATCATGGGCCACGTCGACCATGGTAAGACCACCCTGATCGACGCGATCAGGAATTCCAGGATCGTCGACACCGAAGCCGGTGCCATCACCCAGGAAATCGGCGCCTACCAAAAGGAGGTGGGCGGCAAGAAGATCACCTTCATCGACACCCCGGGACACGCGGCCTTCACCGCGATGAGGGCCAGGGGCGCGAGCGTCACCGACATCGTAATCCTAGTCGTCGCGGCCGATGACGGCGTTATGCCTCAGACAATCGAAGCCATCGACCATGCCAAGGCGGCTGGCGTGCCAATCATCGTCGCCGTTAACAAAATCGACGCCCCGGGCGCCAACCCCCACAAGGTCATCGAACAGCTTATGGCCCACGACGTCATCGCCGAGGAATACGGCGGCGACATCATGGTCCAGGAGATCTCCGCGAAGAAGAACATCAACATCAAAGACCTCTTGGAGATGGTTATCCTAAAGGCCGAGATGTTGGAGCTTAAGGCCAACCCAAGCCGCTTTGCCATCGGCACCGTCCTAGAGGCCGAACTCGATAAGGGCGTTGGCCCCAAAGCCACCTTGCTTGTCCAAAACGGCACCCTCAATTTCGGGGACTATGTCGTCGTCGGCGAGCATTATGGCAAAATCAGGAGGATGACCAACGAATTCGGTGCAAACCTAAAGTCCGCCGGTCCCTCTAGCCCCGTCTCCGTCATCGGCTTAAGCGCCGTTCCTAGCGCTGGCGACCGCTTCATGGCGTTCCCAACCGAAAAGGAAGCCAGGGAAGTCTCCGAGGCCAGGATGCTAGAAAAGCAAAAGGCCGCCAGAAGCGGCAGCGCCGCCATGAGCCTATCTGACCTCAACAACCTAGTCACCGCAGGCAAGGTCAAGGACTTCAATATCATGGTCAAGGCCGATACCGACGGTTCCGCCCAGGCCTTGAAGGCCAACTTGGAGAAGATGTCCACCGAGCAGGTGAAGATCCATGTCCTAAGCGCCACCGCCGGTGCCATTAGCGACAACGACATCCTCCTTGCCACGGCCAGCAACGCCGTCATCTTCGGCTTCAATATCCGCCCCGATTCCAGGGTTAGGGCATTGGCGCAGGAAAACGGCGTCGAAATCCACCTCCATAACATCATCTACGAATTGCTCGATGAGATGGAAGCCTCCTTGAAGGGCATGGAAGTCGTCGAGAAGGTCGAAAAGGTCATGGGTGAGGCGGAAATCCGCCACATCTGGAAGATGGCCCACGTCGGCACAATCGGCGGCAGCTACGTTAGAAGCGGCTCCATCAAGGCCAAGAGCAAGGTCAGGTTGATCCGCGATGGCGTCATCATCTACGATGGGACATTAGGTTCCTTAAAAAGATACAAAGACGACGCCTCCGAGGTCAGGGAAGGCTATGAATGCGGCCTTACCATCGCCGGGTATAACGACATCAAAGAAGGCGACATCGTCGAGGCCTACGCCCTAGTCGAAGCCGAATAAAGGAGGGCTCTCCTTATGGCAAGTAGCAGCAAAAACTCCGCAAGGCTAAGATCCTCCTACGCCAAATACATCGCCGAGATCGTGCAAAGGGAAATCAAAAACCCGCGCCTAGGCATGGTCAGCGTCAACGAGGTCGTGCTCAACGAAGACAATAGCGTCGCCAAGGTCTATGTGACCTTCCTCGGCGCCAAATACCCCCATCAAGCCCTGGAGGAGCTAAAGAAAAGCGAAGGCTTCGTAAGAAG
>JAILEX010000094.1 GCA_024687185.1 Bacilli bacterium
GCTTACCTTTTTCGATGGTGTACTCCATATCCTGCATATCACGGAAGTATTTTTCCATCCTGGCGATGGTTTCCATGAACTGTTTGTAGACATCGGGCATCCTCTTGGCGAGTTCGTCGATGTGAAGCGGGGTGCGAACGCCGGCGACGACGTCTTCACCCTGGGCGTTAGGAAGGAATTCGGCATAGATCTTCTTTTCGCCGGTGGAGGGGTTACGGGAGAAGGCGACACCAGTGCCGGAATCTTCACCCATGTTACCGAAGACCATGGTCTGAACGTTGACGGCGGTGCCCCATTCGTAGGGGATGCCATTCATCAAACGATAGACGTTGGCGCGCTCGTTGTCCCAGCTGCGGAAGACGGCGGCGACCGCTTCGCGAAGTTGGACGTAGGCGTCGGTGGGGAATTCCTCATTGAAGACCTCTTTGTAGTAGGCCTTATAGGCTTTGACTAGTTCCTTGAGCTGAGGAACGGTGACTTCGGTGTCGAGTTTGTATCCGTTGTCGGCTTTGATCTTCTCAAGCATCGCGTCCATCTTGGTTCTGGGATGGCCTTTGGCGATGTTGGTGAACATCAAGATAAAGCGACGGTAGGAGTCCCAAGCGAACCTTTCGTTGCCCGTGGCGGCGATTAGCTCTTCGACGGTCTTGTCGTTGGAGCCGAGGTTAAGGATGGTATCCATCATGCCAGGCATGGACATCCTGGCGCCGGAACGTACGGAGACAAGTAGCGGCATTCCCTTGCCGCCGCCGAAGGACTTTCCGGATTTTCTTTCGATTTCGTGGATGTGTTCCACGATGTCGTTCCACACATAATCGGGGATGGTCTTGCCCGAATCGTAGTAGAGCGTGCAAGCTTCGGTGGAGATGGTGAAGCCATCGGGGATGTTGATCCCGGCGGCGGTCATCTCGGCTAGACCGAAGCCTTTTCCGCCAAGGATCTCTTTGCCGATTTTGGCCTCATGAGCTTCCTTGAAGGAGTAGACATACTTCTTATTTGCCATTTTTTCCTCCTAATGGTTGAAGTAGGGTTTGCACCCAACGGTATTAGTGTAGCACAGCACCGCTTATTCATTGAATAAGGAAAAAACCGCTTTGCCCCCTATCCAGCTTAAATCCCCTCATGAAGGCATTTGCAAAATCCTCACAGTTGAATAATATTGTTGACATGGAAAACTCTGCTCTAGTTTTGACGATTGATTTCGGCACCCAATCGGTCCGAGTCTCTCTTTTCGATAAGTTCGGTGAGGTTCTTTGCCAAGACAAGGAACGTTATGACCCCCCATATTTCTCCACAAAGCCCGGATACGCCGAGCAAAACCCAGACGAATACTTCAACGCCTTCACCAAAGCCTCCAAAAGGATGCTAGACGCCCACAAGGACCTCCTTGGTAGGATACGCGGCGTATGTATGTCATGCTTCCGCGACACGGCCGTCTATTTGGATAAGGATATGAAGATCGTCAGGCCCACGATCCTTTGGCTCGATCAACGTTACGCCAAATGCGAAAAGCCGCTCCCCCTTATGTCTAGGGCAATCTTCAAGCTCGTCGGCATGAAGGAAGTCATCAACATGAATAGGCGCCGCACGGCCATGAACTGGATCAAGGAAAACGAGCCCGAGAACTTCGCCAAGATCGAGAAGTACGTGGCGATATCGACCTACTTCATCTATCGCCTTACGGGGCAACTAAAGGATTCCCCTTCCGATTACACCGGCCACTACCCAATCGACTTCAAGAAATGCGAATTCTACAAAAAGCCCGAGACCCATCTTCAGGGCCAGATCTTTTCCATTAAAAGGAGTCAGCTCCCCGAGCTCGTCCCAGGGCTATCCGTTTTGGGGAGCATCACCCCGGAGACTTCTCTTGCCTCTAGCATTCCCGCTGGTTTGCCTTTATTCGCTAGCGGCTCCGATAAGGCCTGCGAAACCCTTGGTAGCGGGGTCATAGACGAAGATAAGGCCGCGGTATCATTGGGTACCGCCTGCACCATCGAGACGACCATGCAGCGTTATGTCGGCCCCACCCCGCTTCTTCCCGCCTATCCTTTCGTCCTCCCTGGCTATTACAACATGGATTTCCAGATCTATCGCGGCTTCTGGACCATCAACTGGTTCCTAAAGGAATTCGGTGCCCAGACAATTAACGACCTCATGGCCGACGATGCCGGGGACCCAACCGCCTTCAACGCAAAACTAAATACCGTCCCCGCCGGATGCGATGGTTTGTTGCTCCAACCCTATTGGGGGTCGCAGCTAGATAGGCCTTTGGTAAAAGGCTCCGTCGTCGGGTTCTCCGATTCCACCACGCTCCTTCATCTTTACCGTGCCCTAATCGAAGGCATCGGCTATGAATTACGCGAACAGAAGGAAAAGTTCGAGAAGAACCTAAAACACGGCTTCAGCGAAATCAGAATCGCCGGAGGCGGCGCGAGGTCGGATGAGATCTGCCAAATCCTCGCCAACGTCATCGGCCTTCCCGTTGTTAGGCTCCAAACCGTGGAGACCTCTAGCTTGGGTGCCGCCATGGCTGGCTTCCTGGGACTAGGTATATATGGCTCGGCGAAAGACGCCGTGAAGAACATGGTCCGTCCCCAGGATAGGTTTGAGGTAAACCAAGAGGAGAAAAAGGTCTACGACGAACTCTTCTATGGCTCTTACGTTAAGCTATATCCCAGTCTAAAAGGCATTTACAAACACCAATTCGATTTCACCCATAAATAATAGGGAAAACAAGATAAATATCCGTGGATTACATGGATATTCGCTGATTCGGAGTTCAAAAAAAGGCGGCCGTTATGGTCGCCTTTGTCGTTATGGATGAATGGGGAATTCAGTCTTCCCTGGCTTCCTTTAGAAGCATGTTGTAGATGACGTCGCCGGAGACGGCTTTCCTTCCTTTTTTGCCGCCGTTGACGAGCCTATTGAAGCTCGCTTCGATGATGTCGTAGATGCCAAGGGCGATTTCGTTGGGATCGCCGGCGATGACTTTTCCTTGATCCTGTCCTTCCTTGATGAGGACCTTAAGGGTCTCAAGGGTATTTGCGTCTTTCTCGAAATGCTTGAGGCTTTCGGGGAGGGACTCGCTTTGGTAGAGGTGAGCGCCGATGGAAGCTAGGTTATAGACTCCGTTGGAGGGGTCGAACACCCTGTTGTAGTAATCCGCGAATAGCTTTAATCCGGCAATGCCATGGGCTTCTTTCGCCTTGCGGCAGGGTGGGACGAGGTCATTGGGGATAACGTTTTCCTCAACGATGGCTTCGATGATGATGTCCTTGTTATCAAAGTAGTGGTAGAAGAGACCGTGAGAGCACTTGGCGATCTTGGTGATGTCGTCAACGGGAACTTTGTCGATTCCTTTTTCGGCGAACACCTTAATTGCACCTTTGACAATCTTTGCTCTTCTTTTGTCTTTGATGTTTTGGTTTTGTGCTTCGGTACGTGGCATGGTTATGTCGCTCCTTTAGGGGTGTGGGTCGAATGTCGTCTACGGCACGCTTTAATTGAGCGTAAGGCAATCATATCCAAACCTATGGTTTTTTCAACCAAAATGTTTTTTACGTTTTATTGTTTTCAGGGTTTTTCATAAGCGAACTTATAAATTGAAGGGTCGATTGCAGCACGCTTTTTCACCCTTTTAATTGATGTTTTCAAAAGCGAAAAAATCACTCCAAAGAAAGCGCTTTCGCTTCGTCAGCCTTTATTTTCTTCCTGACGAAAAACAGTGTCACGGCTGCCGCGATTACAGAACAGACGCCCCCGACGAGCCATTGCCACCATACGTTGATTTCGGGGACAAAATAGAAATCCCAAATCTGATTGTTGACGAACATCGAAATCAGGGATCCCAAAACGAATCCAAAGACGACGTTATAGGTACCCGCGGGATGCCTGTCCAACAGTTTCCTCATTATTTTGGAAACCCCTATCAATCCGATGACGATTCCAATTAGTAGGCAGGCCGTCAAAATCAAGCCGGTTCCAAGCCTGTCCGGGTTACGCAAAATCGAGTTATCGCCCATGAAAATATCGAGGGTTGGTTGATATAATCCGAAAATAAATAGGATCATGGCCCCACTTATGCCGGGAACGATGCAGGCCCCCATCGCGATAACGCCAACCAAAACGACTACAAAGTAGATCCAAATGTTGTGATTGGGGTCAAGGAAGGCCGCTTCGACGTTGAACCAGTTATATACCTTGGCCAAAACCGATAACACGCCTATGGAAGTGGCAACTAAGAACCCGACGCCCATTTGAACATAGTCCTTCGCGCCTAACGCGTGTTTCTTTATTTCTCTAATTAATATAGGTAGGCCCCCGACGGTTAATCCCGCGCAGAGCAAAACGATGATGAATGGTATATAGTCCCAGCTTTTATGCTCTAGGAACAAAAGCAAGACGCCGGCGATGACCCAACCTAGTCCGATGGGGATGAGAGTGATAAGGGACTGGAGGAAGTTTTTCCTCAATCCGTTGACCCCATCTATCAATTTATCGTAGATTCCGACGGTGATTCCGATCGTCCCTGCGCTCACTCCGGGCAATAACCCGATTCCAAGGGAACTGCCCTTGGCAAAATCTATAAACCATTCTTTCACTGTCATAGCGGCGATTAGTCTAGCACGAAGGAAACTATATTGCCTAGTTTTGTGATACTATAACGCGGCTATGAAAACCATTGTGCTTTATGAATCAAAAAGAGGCTCGACCGAAGCCTATGCCAAAGACATCGCTAAAGCGATAGACTGCGAAGTCCTCCCCTTGAAGAAATTCAAATGGAAGACGGTTAAGGACTATGACGCCATCGTCTTCGGTGGTTGGACCAGAGGAAGCGTTATCGTCGGGATCGACAACTTTTTGTCCCATTGGGAGGAGATGAAGGAGAAAAACGTCATCGTCTTCTCTAGCGGGCTTTCCCCCTCCAGCAAGGTCGTACGCGACGCGATGATCTCCAGCAACCTACTTGATATGTATCATCTCCGTTACTACCAACTTCAGGGCAAATTCGACTACGCGTCCCTCTCCTTTTTGGATAAAACCCTCATCAAAACCTCGGTTGCAAGACTTCAAAACGACCCCAATTACGACGATATGCACAAAGCGGCTATGCAGCGCCTATTGACCACTCCGATCGACGTCTATGACCAAGAAGGGGTCAATAAAATCATCCGCGTCCTCAATAAAATCTCCTTGGAGGTCGCATCCGCGTGAAACTAATCGTCGGGCTTGGAAACCCTGGCAAGGAATACGAACATACGCGCCACAACATGGGCTACGATACGCTTGATAAACTCGCCCATATCCTAAGCGCGGATTTTGATCGCAGCGGTTTTAAGGGCAGATACGCCTTAGTGAGGAACCCCGCCCTTCCTGAGCCCGCCATTTTATTGAAGCCCGAAACGTTTATGAACCTCTCTGGAGAATCCGTCAGGGCCATAAGCGACTATTTCAAGATTCCCCTAGAGGATATCGTTGTTTGCTATGACGACATGGCGATAGAAATCGGCAAGATAAGGCTCCGCCCCTTTGGATCCCATGGTTCCCATAACGGCATGAAGAACATCATCCTCCATATGGGAAGCGAAAAGATCAAGCGTATCAGGGTTGGAATCGGCGAACCCACCCATTCCGGTGTTGACTATGTGTTAGGAAAACCCGGCAAGGAGGAACAGGAAAAGATAGACGAAGCCACCGACTTCGCCGCCAAGGCACTCCGTGATTACCTCCTTAAGGGTTGGGACTACGCGATGAACCACTATAACGTGTGAGGAAGGAGATAGAAGACGAAAAACCTACTGGACCTAGTCGCCTCTTTGCCCATTACCCCCTCCCTAGAAAACGGTTCGGGGCGTTTTTTGGTGGAAGAAACCCTTGGTTCGGGGCTTTTGCTCTCCTCAATTTTCCACAAAAGGAAGCGTAATCTGGCTGTCGTGGCCACTAACCAATACTCCGCCCAAAGGCTATATGAGTTCCTGTTGAACTTTTTCGACGAGGAGGAAGTCGTCTTCTTCCCAAGCGACGAATTGCTTCGCGCCGAAACCCTTGCCTCCTCTAGGGAATTGCTTTCCCAAAGGCTATACGCGTTAGGCAAATTGCTCGATGGGGAAAAGCATATCTTGGTCACCCATCCCTCCGCACTCCTTCGCTATCTTCCTTCCAAAAAGAGGTTCGAAGAGGAATCCATCCGCATTTCCATCGGCGATAGCCTGGATCTAAAAGAGCTAAAAAGCAGGTTGGTTAGCATCGGATATGAGGGGATCAACAAAGTGGAACACTCCCTCCAATTCGCCTCTAGAGGCGATATCCTCGACGTCTATTCCGTCTCCTACGCCAATCCGATTCGAATCGAATTCTTCGGCGATGAAATCGAATCGATCCGCGAATTCGACGTATCGACGCAGGAATCGATAGAATCTAGGAAAAGCGTCGTTATTCTGCCCGCGACCGATATTTTCCTAAACGACGAAGAACTATCCGAATTCGCGATCAAGCTAAAGGAAAGGATAGAGAAAGACGGCAAAAGATATGGCGCATCCTTTAAGGAGGAAGAGGAGAGGAATTGCTCCATCGACCTCGAGGACTTCATGGAGAAAAACTATAAGTCCGCGCTTTATAAATATTATGGATTCGCCTTGGGGGAATCCCATTCGGTCTTGTCCTATTTCGATCCCGAATTAGTCTATCTAACCAACAAAGAACAATTCGAGGAATCCTCCACTAATCTAAACTTCGAGGCCCATGGATATCTAGGAGAACTCCACGGGGAGGCTTTGACTTGCTCTGGATTAGAGCAATATATGAAGGTCGATGCCGCCTTAAAAGGGAAGAAGGTCATCTTCTCCCATGACTTCTCTCCAGGCCCAGGCTCAAGCATATTCAACGTCCACCGCATCTCTTTGGTCGGTAGGAACTTCGCTTCCATCGTCCCCTCCATCGAAAGCTATCTAAGGCAAAACGAACACGTTGTTTTAGCCTTAAGCGAAGCCCATCAAAGAAAGACCGTCCTCTCCCTATTAAGCGATGCCGGCATCGACTACGAAGAGGTGGAAAACTATGAGATTCCAAGAAAAAAACTTGGGATTTGCACCCTTTCGTTAAGCGAAGGCTTCGAAATTCCCGATTTGAAGATTGCCTATATGTGCTCCAACGAGCTATTTGGCAATAGGGTGGTGAACTCTAGGTTCACGACCAGATTCAAAGAGGCGGCCGTCTTAAAATCCTATGAGGATCTCCGCCCCGGCGACTATGTCGTCCACGAATATAACGGCATCGGGCAATTCATCGATATCAACACCATCGAGGTGGAAGGGGTGCACCGCGATTACCTCCATATCGTCTATGCGGGCAACGAATCCCTATACGTTCCCTTGGAACAATTTAGGCTTGTAAGGAAATATTCCGGTAGGGAGGGGGCGACGCCAAAGCTGTCCCATCTTTCTGGCAACGATTGGAAAAAGAAAAAGGAAAGCATTAAGAAGAAGGTCAGTGACCTCGCCGATAGGCTTCTTGCCCTATATGGGTATCGTGCCGCGGAAGGCGGATACGAATTCCCGCCAGACGATGATTTGCAGCGCCAATTCGAAGACGAATTCGCCTTTACCTTGACCCATGACCAAGAACAGGCCGTGGTCGATATCAAAAAGGACATGGAATCAAAAGGCGCGATGGATCGCCTTGTTTGCGGAGACGTTGGCTTTGGCAAGACAGAAGTCGCCTTCCGCGCGGCCTTTAAGGCCATTAATTCTGGAAAGCAGGTCGCTTTGCTTGCGCCAACCACCCTTTTGGCTAGGCAACATTATGAAGTCGCCGAATCGAGGTTTGCGACTTTTGGAATCCACCTTGGCCTACTTTCTAGGATGGTATCCCCCGCGGAACAAAAAAGGGTGATCGAGGGACTAAAGGACGGATCCATCGATATGGTCATAGGAACCCATCGCCTTTTCGCTAAGTCGATCGAATACAAAGACCTTGGCTTATTGATCGTGGACGAAGAGCAAAGGTTTGGTGTTGAGCAGAAGGAAAAAATCAAGGAAATGAAGCAAAGCATCGATGTTTTGACTTTGTCCGCCACCCCGATTCCTAGAACCCTTCAGATGTCTTTGGCGGGCATTCGCCCGATATCGGAGATCAATACCCCTCCGCAAAATAGGATGCCCATCCAAACCTATGTCGCCCCCTATAAGGAAAGCGTCGTCGATGAGCTTATCCAAAGGGAGTTGGCAAGAAATGGCCAGGTCTTCTATTTGCATAATAAGATCGCAAGCATCTTCTCCCTTGCCTCCAGGGTCGGGGCAAGGATCCCGAAGGCCAAGATAGGGGTCGTCCATGGCCAGATGGAAAAGGAACAGATAGAGGAAACGATGGAACGCTTCTATGATGGGGAAATAAACCTATTGTTTTGCACTTCCATCATCGAAAACGGCATCGACGTCCCTAACGCCAACATGATCATCGTCGAGGATGCCGACACCTTTGGCCTTGCCCAGCTTTATCAAATCAAAGGCAGGGTAGGAAGGGGAAACCGCATCGCCTATGCCTATCTTCTTTATAAAGAGAAGAAGCAAATGAACGAAGACGCCAAGAAAAGGCTTAAGGCCATTCAGGAATTCACCGAATTGGGCTCCGGTTATAAGATAGCCCAACGCGATTTGATGATCCGTGGCGCAGGCGACATACTAGGCTCTGAACAAGCGGGTTTCATTGACTCTATTGGCCTAGATTTGTACCTCAAGCTTTTGGACGAGGCTGTGCAGGCGAAGCGCACCGGCGTCATCAAAGAGCCGCCCAAGCCCAACAAACTGTTCCAAATCGATGCCTATATCCCCAAGGGCTATGCCACCAAAGGGGACAAAATAAAACTGTATCAAGAGCTAGATGAGATAGAAAACACTTCAAAACTTAAGTCTTTTGCTAGAAAAGTGAAGGATATCTACGGCAGGATGCCAGAAGAAGTCTCTTTGCTCATCCAAAAGAAGAAGATCGATATCATCGTCTCCACAAAGGCTTTTGAATCCATTTCGGAAGAAGAGGACAAAGTCGATATCAAACTCTCCGATTCCTTCTCTAGGATTGACGGAATCGGAAACGAATTGTTCCAAGCCGTGATCCCCTATCTTTCCTTTATCAGGGTTGGCTTTATGGACAAAAAGCTAAACGTTTCCCTCATCAAAAGGGATGGTTGGTTGGACGATTTGGAGAAGGTCGTCGTGGCGATAGAAATGACGTATGAAAAGTGCGTCAAAGAAGAAAAGTAGTTTATTTTTGCCTCACCCATATGCACATAGGCACATTTCCCTTGTGGGAATGTGATAAACTTTGTCCATGCGAATCGATAAGTTCCTAAAAGTCAGCCGCCTTATTAAAAGGCGAGAAGTGGCGAAAGAGCTATGCGACGCGGGGCTAGTGCAAATCAATGGCAAGCCCGCGAAACCCTCTTCCGAAATCGTAGGAGGGGAAACGCTTTTGATGAAACTTGGCAGAAGGGAACTAGAGGTTCGCATCTTGGATGTCCGCCCGTTTGCAAACAAGGAACAGGCCGGCACCCTCTATGAAATCATCTCGGACAGGGCAGTTTGAGGAGGAAGAAATCATGTTGGATTACAAATTCGATAAGAAAGGCACCTACCTACTTTCCGGTACTTTCGGACCAGATTCCATGGCTCTTTTGGACATGGTTCAAAAGGAGGGGATCAAACCCATTGTCTGCTGCGTGAATTACCATAAGTTCGACCAAAGCAACGAAGACTTCAATAAACTCCGTGAATATTGCAAACAAAATGGCCTCCAGTTCGAAGGTTTCGATACCGATGAGCTCCCCGCCTCCGCGCAACTTCGCGAAGGCGAGACCTTCGCCTCTTGGGCTAGGAAGATCCGCTACGACTGGTTTAAAAACGTCTATGCCAAATATAACGCAATCGGACTTCTCCTCGCCCACCAGCAGGATGACCTCATCGAGACATACCTCCTTCAATCTAGGGGCGAAAGCAACGTGACCCATTATGGCCTAGCCAAGGCATCGACCTATGAGGGGATGATCATCATACGTCCGCTACTTAACTTCAGCCACGACGACCTTCTTGACTATAACGCGGAAAACCGCATCGCCTATAGTGCCCAAAGCGACGCTTTCCAAAACGAATACACCCGTAGCCCGATCCGCAAGGAAATCGCGGCGATGAGCGAGATCGATAGGGAAAGGGTTTTGATGGAGATGAGAGATAAAAACGACGACACCATGCGTCTACACGATTCCATCACCCGCGACATCCAAGTCGGCGAGGAACTTGAGATCCGTCCCCTTATCGCCCTTCCCTATGACGCCTTTGTCACAACGCTTATGGAATTCGTTTCCAAAGGAAAGAACCCCGTTCACCTTACCGCGGACATGGTCACGCGCATCCGCAAGATGTGCCTAGCGCCCCAGCCTAATCTATCCATTAAGCTGGCCGATGGCGTTTACGTGATGAAGGAATACGACATCCTCACCATTGGTGAAAGTTTCGACGAATGCCCTTATACTTATCACTTAGAGGCGCCTGGTGTCCTAAGCACCCCGCAATTCGACTTGGATTTCTCGATGGGAGCCGAGGATAGGGGGATCAAAGAAGAGGATTATCCCCTGACGATTCGCACGGCTACCGCCAGCGACAACTATGTCGTCCACGGCTATCTCTACCAAGTCAGGGCCATGTACTCCAGCTGGGCCATGCCCGTGGAGATGAGAAACATATGGCCCGTCTTCGTCAACAAAGACGGCAAGGTCATCTACGTCCCTAGATACCGCAGACAATTCAAGGAATACCATACTTCCATCTTGCGCCTACATCCGCAGATCGAAGAAAAGTAACCAAAGCCCCAAACAATAACCAACCCCAACCTAGGAGGAATATTCTATGAACGACGGCAAAACTCCAAAAAGAAGCATATTCGGCTTCATCTTGCCATACCTATTCACCGCCGTGGCCATCGGCTTATTGATCTGGCTATTCGCTTCGCAGTTTTTAAATAGCGCCCAAACCTTCTATCTCACAAACGTCGATAGTGATCTAATCGGTTACACCTATGAGGAAACTAACCCAGGCGAGGTCCATTACGTTTTGAAGACGTATGAAGAAGCGCCCGTGAAGGTTTATTCCGCCAAGGTAAGCGAAAGCGAAAAGTCCGTTTATATCACCGGTAGCTACGCCACCAACAACAACACGATGCGTTCCTACGTTATCCGCATGGAAAGCAATAAGTGGAACACCACCTTCGAACAGGAAGCCGTCATCGATGGCAAAAACTATACCGTCGAACACGCCTCCTATAGCAGTTTGTTCCTTGCCCGTATCGAGCAGGCCGCAAGCGCCAACCCCGATCTAAAGAAAAGCGGCCAGATCGGCTATGTTGTAGAAGACGCCTATCAGGCAAACTTCTGGGACGTCTGGGGCCCAACCATCATCTTCATGGCCTTCACCATCATCTTGATGATATTCCTCTACCGCAGATTGCTCCGCAGCTCCGGAGGAATGAATTCCGGCATCATGAACTTCAACAAATCCCCCGCGAGGAGGGCCGATAACACCAAGGTCAGGTTCTCCGATGTCGCTGGATGCGATGAGGAAAAAGCCGAGATGGTCGAACTTGTCGAATACCTAAAGGACCCCAAGAAATATTCCCGTTATGGTGCTAGGCTTCCTAAGGGCGTCTTGATGATCGGTGCCCCTGGCACCGGTAAGACCTTACTTGCCAAAGCCGTCGCCGGCGAAGCTGGCGTCCCCTTCTATAGCATCTCCGGTTCCGACTTCGTCGAAATGTACGTCGGCGTTGGTGCGGGACGTGTCCGTGATTTGTTCCATAACGCCAAGGAAACCGCTCCTTGCCTTATCTTTATCGATGAAATCGATGCCGTCGGCCGTCAGCGTGGCGCTGGCTTAGGCGGAGGCAACGACGAACGTGAGCAGACCCTCAACCAGTTGCTGGTCGAAATGGATGGTTTCGAAGCCAATAGTGGAATCCTCGTCATCGCCGCCACCAACCGCGACGACGTCCTCGACCCCGCACTTCGACGTGCCGGGCGTTTCGATAGGACCATCACGGTTTCCCTTCCCGACAAAAACGGCCGCGAAGCCATTCTCAAAGTCCATGCAAGAAACAAAAAGATCGACCCATCCGTCGATTTTGCCGCCCTTGCCAAGCGTACCGTCGGCTTCTCTGGCGCAGACCTAGAATCCATCCTTAACGACGCGGCCATATTAGCCGTTAGGGAAAACAAGGAATGGATCGATATGGCCAATATCGACGAAGCCGTCGACAGAAGGATCTCCGGCCCCGCCAAATCCTCTAGGTCCATGTCCGAACACGAAAGGAAGCAAATCGCTTACCATGAAGCAGGCCACGCCGTCATTGGCATCCACTTGCCCTATAGCGATAAGGTCCAAAAGATCACCATCGTTCCTCGCGGCAATACCGGTGGCCATGTCCTAATGACCCCTGAAGATGACCGCTTCCTCATGACCAAGAACGAACTCCTCGCGCGTATCACCGGTTATTTGGGCGGGCGTACGTCCGAAGAAATCTTCTTCCAGGATGTCTCTACTGGCGCAAGCAACGACATCGAAGTCGCTACGCGTATCGCTAGGAGCATGGTTACCGAATATGGTATGTCTGATCTAGGTCCCATCCAATATGAAAGAGATACTGGTTCTGTTTTCTTAGGTAGAGACTATGCCTCTACCCAGAAGAACTTCTCCACTCAGATCGCCTTCGAGATCGATAAGGCCGTAAGGGCCATCGTGGATCATTGCCATGACGAAGCTACCGCGCTTCTTACCAAGTATAAGCACGAGGTTGAGATGATCGCGGAGACGCTCCTTGAGAAAGAGACCATCACCGCTGAGGAAGTCGATTACCTTATCGCCCATGGCACCCTTCCTTCTTCTGGAGACGTCTATAAGGAAGCCATCAAAGAAGAGGCTCCCATAGAAGCTCCTAAGGAAGAGGAAAAGAGCGAACCTTCTGAAACACCTGCTACTGAAGAAGCCAAGGAAACGGCCCTAGAAGCCTCAGAAGATAAAGAAGAGACGAATGCAGGCGACAAGCCTGAATAAGCCCCTACAAGCCTAAAAATGCCTTAGAACTGCCTAAGGCATTTTCTTTTATATTAAATAAGCGAATATCAGGGCATTGCTTTGTTTTTGGTTTGAATTGCGCCGTTTTAGCAAAACTAATCCATTTAGAATTCCGTTCATTTAAAAATCGCATGTAGCATATGCTACAATCAAATTGATTCCTTAAAGGAACTTACTTTCCCTTAGGATTCTCATAATCCTCTCGTGTCCTGTCTCCTCTTCTCCTATACGGTCATCCCATATAAGCTGTAAGGCCTTTTTTACATCAAGAGAATGATAGGGATAATAGACTCCTCTTAAATAGGAAGGGGCTATATGTTTAAAAAGCCATTTGCTTTCTTTATCCCACATATAGGATGCGCATCTATAAATATAGCCAATCCAATGGATCTCTTCGGCAGAATATAGGGTTCCAGATTTCTTTTTAATCTTGCTTTTTATGGAGGCGTATATCGACTCTTGGGACATACCAGTCAGGAAAACACTTAGGTCATCTAATTTAGAAGCCTCTATGGAATTCATATATACCTTTATAAAATAATAGGAAGGAACGAAGTCTTTATAGGCGTGGTCAAATATCGAAGCCTGCATCTTACAAAGGGCGTAACACCTCTCATCATTATCTCTTGAAAATTTCATCGAAATAATACCCTTTCCTGCCGTATTCGATCTTGGCTAGCTTTGATTTATTAAGTCCTTCGATTGTCTCTTTCTCTTTTATGGATTTGTAGCTTTCCTTTTCTTCCTTACATAGATAAAGCCTATCTAGGAACTCTAAGGACTTGCATGGACCTTCTTTCTTAAATACGTATTGCATGCCTAGATTAGTCATGGACAAGGCGTGGATACACGCTTCGTCGGTGATGTCGTTATTGACAAAGGCGTTTAGAGTTTCGTACATGCTATTATCTGCAATTGGAGCGATTAGATAATCGCAGGACTCTATTTCTTCAATAAGATCGTTGATGTCTTTAGGAATTACCAATCCATTTAATAAACCACGATAATAAAGTATTGCGTTCATCCATCTGCGGTTTACCGAGAAAGACATGCATTTATATCCTGCGGGATTGAATTTAAAACAATATACGGACGCGGCGGGAGCGGAGCAAACCCAGGTGGCAGCTTGCTTAAAGGATTCTCCAGCATAGAAGCCGTTGCCGAAATCGTTTGGGGCGATAGAATGCTTGGTATCGACTTCGCCAACGATTTCTCCTCTTGCTCCATGAAATAAAAGCACTGAACCCTCTTCGCATTCTTCTTGGAAAAATTGGGCCTTGGCTGCATTTAGAGCCAACTCTTTTTCAAAAGCATAGGAATACATATCCTCTATAAAGCGGTTGCTTGGAGTCAGACTTCCGCTTTCATATCGAGCGATATTTGAACGAGAATATCCTAGTTTTGCAGCGAAATCCGCTTGCGAGAGACCCAAATACTTTCTTATTAGATATATGTCTTTAACAAAGTTGTAGCTCTTCATAAATTGATTGTAGCATATGCTACATTCGATTTCGATAGGGCTTAGTACGCTAATTTCACAAACAAAAATGGCCGCCCTTCCATATCAAACAATAGTGTTTGTCTGGTTGTGCAGCCCATAAATTAGGCGGTTGGATTAAACCTAAACGTATAAGTTGTGTCTCCGACAGTCAAAGTAACGGTTTGAATTTGTCCAGAGGAACTAATGGTTAGTGTGAGGAAATTGTTATTGGTCTCCATCTTAACGGTTACCGTTTCGGTCGCGTTAACTGTAACAGCGTCTTTATATTCGATGATCATCAATAGCGGATGATATGGAGAAATGGGGCTAAAAGGGTCATCAACCATGCTTGATCCACTTGAACTTGTTGGATTAGAAACTTGCGGATTCATGGGAACGACTTCAGCGCTATCATAGGGAACGGCACTGCTTCCGCCTTCTTGATATTGCCAATCACTAATTGATGGCGCTGGACTATTTACGGTGATAGTTTGGATGGGTGTTGCGCTAAATTCATACCCATCTTCAATGTTGGCGGTAACAACAGGATATATCTTGATTGACTGAAGGTTATGGGTAACGCCAATCTCCATTTGATTGGCGCCATTATTAAGGACTCGGCTTGCGTTGAACCACGCCATGGTGCCGGTGAATACAGCCAAAAGGGAAAATACTGTCATGCTAGTCATGGCAGCGATCTTCAGAAGATTTTTCCTCTTTTGTGTATTCTTCATACAAAATAGCCAGCGCCTTCCTTTGGCAGCTGGCTATCTATTAACAATAGTACCCTAAAGTTTCGTAGGGCATTGGCATTCTCTAAAGCTTATTGGGGCACTTTCGTTAAGGCCCTTGGCGTCTTCCTTCGTGCGGTTGCGCTTGATCTCCTTGGAGACGGATGTGGGGTCCATGCCGATCCTCTCGGCGATGGCGCGGAGGGACTCCCCGTGGGAGAGCCCGTTCGCGATCTCGCACCTTTGGGCGAGGTCGAAATGCTTCCAATGTGGTAACATACGAATGTCCTTTCGTTTCTTTGGCGGGAAACGGGGACATTTTAATATATTCGGCCTTCTCGGACTAAAGTCAGTTCCGCCGCCCCCTAACGGAAATAACTCTTAGAATCAGCAATAATATTTCGCATTAAAAATTTTATAAGACCGCCTTATTGACCGAAAGGCAGGATTCTATATAATAGAAACCGTAAAAAGCAAAACCAGGGCAACCTGGCGACGCAAAGCTACAAGGGTCTAATAAGATTTAGACAGCCAGCTGCCGAAAAAAGGCGCTGGCTG
>JAILEX010000009.1 GCA_024687185.1 Bacilli bacterium
CTCCACGGCGATCGCATCGCCTTTTTTCTCATAGAGATAATGGGGGAAGGCGACTAGGGGATGGGGGTATTTCTCGACGAAGTTCCTTAGGAATGACACATATCCCCTATCGTTAAGCTCATAGGGCAAGCCTAGGTAAAATAGCTCGAACCCAGAGGCGAAATGGGCCAAATAGGTTGGGATCTCGCCAGGGCTATCCTTCATCATCTTGCTAAGTTTTGGATAAGCGCAGTCATAGACGATAAGGAGCCCTTCCGCGTGGTCTTTGACCATCTCAATACTTAGGTTCCCCCTAGAGATCTCAAAATCTATTGCGATGGCGTTAAGATAACCTACCTCGTTTCGGATGAAGCAGGTGATTCCTTCATCCCCAAGATCGATATCTAACCCGAATATGGGGGTGATGCCGGTCTTTTGGCAAAGGTCATCGAATTCGGCGTAGGCGCTAAGGTTATGCCTATCGGTGATGGCGGTGGCCGAGATGTTGTTTTTTAAGGCGAGCCCGACGATCTTCTTCACGCTTAAAGCGCTCCTAAGGAAGGAGTGGCCGCTAGAGACATGGAGGGGATAGAAGGGCATAGGCGTTTTTTTTAAACAAGAAGGCTAACTTACTAATATTAGTTTAATCCAACCACGCCCGCGTAACAACAACGCGGCACCCTTTATAAATGATACGAATCGGGGTAACCATACGAAAAAGATTCGATGGCCACTTTACTTTAAGTAAAGAAAACACTTTCTACGTGCGCACGGGCCGTCAAACCATTATAATGCGAGCGGTTGTTCACGTTATTCTTCGTGCACGAAAGGAAAAACTATGTTCAATAACAAAACCGACTTCAAGCAGACCTTTGAAAGGCGTTTGGAGGAAAAATACGGCCGCTCGGTGGCCGATAGCCATATCACCGAAAGATACGACATCCTCGGCGAGATGGTCAGAGACTATGCGGGTACCGAATGGCGTACCTGCCGCGAGGACATCCTCGACGAAAACAAAAAGCAGCTCATCTATTTCTCGATGGAATTCCTCATGGGAAGGCTATTGACCTCCAACATGCAAAACCTAGGCATCTTCAAAGTCGCCAAGGAAGGATTGGAGGAATTCGGCATCGATATCGGCGAGATCGAAGACCTTGAATCCGATGCCGGCTTAGGCAATGGCGGTTTGGGCCGCCTAGCCGCCTGTTTCCTAGATTCGATCGCCTCTTTGGGGTATCCAGGATATGGTAACACGATCCGCTACGAATATGGCTTCTTCCGCCAGAAGTTCCTCCATGGCCAACAGGTCGAACTCCCAGACCAGTGGCTCACCAACGGCTTCGTCTTCGAGGTCAGGAAGCCCAAGCACGCGGTCGAGGTCAAGTTCTATGGCTCCGCCGAGACCTTCCTAAAACCAGATGGCACCTATGGCTGGAAACTAAATAACCCGACCTGCATCCGCGCCGTCCCCTATGATGTCAGCGTACCCGGTTACCGCAATGGCATCGCCAACTCCTTAAGGCTATGGAGCGCAGAACCAAGCGAAAACCACCTACCGACCAATCAGTCCTTTGAGGATTATCTAACCACCTTGAAGGAACTTTGCCATGGCCTTTATCCCGATGATTCCACAGAACATGGCAGAATGTTACGTCTACGTCAGCAATACTTCCTTGTCTCAAGCGGCCTACAAAGCGCCATGAGAAGCTACCATAGGAGGTTTGGCTCCCTCGATGACTTCGCCGATGCCTATGTCATCCAGCTTAACGATACCCACCCAATCCTTGCGATCCCCGAAGCCATGAGACTTCTCATGGACGAATATGGCTATGGCTGGGACAAGGCCTGGGGCATCGTCACAAAGCTATTCGCCTATACCAACCACACCGTCATGCCAGAGGCACTAGAGAAGTGGCCGGTCAATTACGTCCAGACCCTAGTCCCCCGCGTCTATATGATCATCGAGGAAATCGCGAGGCGCCAGGAAATCTGGATGAACGAAAGCCAAGTCCCAGGAAGCGATAGGTATGCCATGTATATCATCAAAGACGGCCAGATCCATATGACCAATATGGCCATCTTCACCGTCTTCTCCGTCAATGGCGTCGCCAAGATCCATACCGACATCCTAAAGGAATATACCTTCCGCGAATTCTATAAATACTATCCCGAGAAGTTCAACAACAAGACCAACGGCGTCACCCACCGCAGGTGGCTCATGTATGCCAACCGCAAACTCTCGAGGCTCATCAATAGCGCGATCGGGGACGAATGGAGATATAGCTACGAGAAGGAAATCGGTAAGCTTAAGCCCTTCGCCAAAGACGCCGAATTCCAGAAGAAGTTCCTCGAGGTCAAGCATGCCTGCAAAGAGGAATTCGCCGCCTTCGTCAAAAAGACCTACGACATCGATATCGATCCTAATTCCATCTATGATGTCCAGATCAAGAGACTACATGCCTATAAGAGGCAGCTACTCAACGTCTTCCACATCATGTACCTATATGGCCGACTCAAGGAGGATCCTACCTTCAAGATGGTGCCCCATACCTATATCTTCGGCGCCAAAGCCGCCCCAAGCTATGCCTATGCCAAGAAGATCATCGAATTGATCCTTGCCGTCGCCGCGGTCATCAACAACGACCCAGACGCCAATAAGTTCATGAAGATCGTCTTCGTCGAAAACTATGGCGTCACCCTTGCCGAGCGCATCATCCCCGCGGCCGACGTGTCCGAACAAATCTCGACGGCTGGCAAGGAAGCCAGCGGCACCTCCAATATGAAGCTTATGATGAATGGCGCGATTACCTTAGGCACCCTTGATGGCGCCAACGTGGAAATCGCCGCTTTGGCCGGAGAAGAAAACGAGGTCATATTCGGACTTAAGGCCGAAGAAGTCCAGAAGATGGTCGACGAGCATTCCTATAACCCATGGGACGTCTATAATTCCGACAAGAGGGTCAAATCCGTCATGGATTCGCTATTTAGCGGACCCTGGTGCAAAGGCGATTCCAACCGCTTCAGGATGATCTTCGACGAGATCATGGCCCATAACGACCAGTTCTTCGTCCTCGCTGACTTCGGGGCGTATTGCGAAGCCTGCGAGAGGATCGACAAACTCTATTCCAATAAGAAATCCTGGGCCAAGGCCGCGATCACCAATATCGCAAGCAGCGGTTACTTCACTAGCGACCGCACAATCGAGGAATATAACCGCGACATCTGGCACCTTCCTAAGCTAGAAGGCATCGATAATGACTGATGAAATCGATCTTTCCCCTCTATTTGCCCTGCAAGAAGAGCTAGACAAGGAGATCGCCGATATCCATAAGGTAAGCTATGAATCGACCTTCGAAAGAAGGTTGCTTAGCCTTCTTGTGGAGGTGGGCGAATTCGCCAACGAGACCAGATGCTTCAAGTATTGGTCCTATAAGCCTAGTTCCCCACTAGAAGTGGTATTGGAGGAATATGTCGATGGCCTCCATTTCCTTCTTTCCCTAGGGATCCCCTTAGGGGTAAGGGAAGCGAAGATCAAAATAGAAGCGGGCGGCAAAGACCTCACCGAGGGGATCCTCGACTTCTATGGCCACGCCTACGAATTGAAATCCGACTATTCCCTAGAAAGGTATATGCCCTTACTAAAGGAGTACCTCTCCCTCCTGCCCCTATTTGGGGCGGATAGCGAGAGGCTAATCGCCTCCTATAAAAGGAAGATGGAAGAAAACCATAAGCGTCAAGCCACCCATTATTAATATAATAATAAGGATATGGGGAACCGTGAGAATAACCGCGGTTCCTTTTTTTGTGGCACTTTTACGGAAGAGGTCAATGAGTCGCTTGGTTTTTGCAAAGTAGATATTCAGCGATTTCCTCCGCCATGTCGATGCCGGTGGCTTTTAATAGCCCCATGAAGTGGGGGCAGCTATTGACCTCGCAGATAAGGGGATTCCCATTATTGTCAAAAAGGATATCGACGCCAGAAAACTCTAGTCCAAGCGCCTTATGGGCTTTTAAGGCGAGTTCTTTTTCCTCTAGGCTAGGCTCATAGGGATAACCCTTCCCGCCATGTTCGACGTTGCTTCTAAAATCGGCGTCGTTTTTCCTTTTTATCGCCCCGATTACCTTCTCTCCCACGATATATAGGCGATGGTCCTCGCCGTTATTTTCGAAATAGGGCTCCACCAAGAACCTTTTCGGAGGCTTGATTTTGTTAATGATAGAGAAGGCATCCTCCATATCGAGGGCCTTATAGACCTGTTCGCCCAAAGAGCCATATTCCTCCTTGATGATTAGGGGGAAACCATATTCCTTTATGGGCCTAGATAAGACCTCAAGGGGATTATAGAGGCTACCTTCGAATTGGAAGGGGGAAATAAAGAAGGGGATGGTCGCGATCTTGTTTTCGGCTAGCCTAAGTCCCGTCTCGATTTTAGAGTCGCAGATAGAGATGGAGGAAGAAGGGTTATGCACCTTCTTCCCCGCCCTTTCTAGCCTAGAGGCCAAGGAAACGTCTTTATCGTAAAAGATAAAGTGGGTATAGGGGATCGTGGATAAATCCTCTATTGCGTTAGAGGCGTAATAGGCGCTTTCCTTGAAGTCTAGTGCCATCTTATTATGGTGGAAGGCTTCGCGAAATAGGGCCCTCATAGAGGAAAAGGGTTCACCGAAGAAGGCGGAATTATAGATAAAGACGGCCCTTCCGTTAGGGAAGTAGCGTTTTTCGATCAACTCCTTGTGGTCTCTTCTTATCGGCGGTCCCTTTTTCATAAGCCAATTATAAACCAAAGAGGGTAAGAAGAAACGGAAACTGGCGAAAACTTTACATCCCACCGAATCAATTCGTTGTTTATATTCGTTTTGAAAGCGGTTACAATAGGAGCAGTTTTCAAGGAGAACACATAACTATGGAAAATTCTGGTGAGCCTAGGAAGCTGAAGCTGTCAATCAAAAGGACGATGATCATCGGCTTCGCCTTCTTCGGCATCTTGCTTTTGTGGCAAGTCTATGACTCTTGGTGCCCCACCTTCCTCCAAGAGACCTTCCGTCAGGTCGTCGCCGATAGAAGGGGAATCGAAGCTACGGCGGTCGACGCCAAGGAAGTCCAATACCTCGTCGGTATCATGATGGCCTTGGATAACCTAGCCGCCTTAATCCTCATGCCGATATTCGGTAGGCTTAGCGACAAGACGCGGACGCCTCTAGGAAAGAGGATGCCCTATATCCTAGTCGGCACCTTCGTCTGCGCGGTCGCCTTCCCCTTTATCCCCTTATTCTTCCACCTGCATAACGTCGCGGGATTAATCGTGATGATGGTCATCGTCTTGGTCTTCGCCATGATGTACCGTAACCCCGCGGTTGCCTTGATGCCCGATTTAACCCCAAAGCCACTTCGCAGTAAGGCAAATGGCATCATCAACATCATGGGCTATATCGGTGGCGCATTCGCTACCGTCGTCGGCATCATATTCGTTTTAACCGACTATCTAGGCGATAATGGCGTGGAAACCTGGGCGACCGGCAACATCTGGGCCATCGAGATGCCCTTTATCATCGCCTCCATCCTGATGGTCATCTCGGCCTTGGTATTGATCGTCACCGTCAAGGAAAACGAACTCGCGGCCAAGCTATCCGACGATTTGGCCGAGGGCGAAAAGCAAGCCGCGGTCGAAGATAGCGTAGAGGACGATGAGGAGAAGCCGATGTCCAGGGCCAACCTCGTCATGCTTATCTTGATCCTCGTCGCCGAATTTTTCTGGTTCATGTCCGATAACGGCGTGGCCACCTTCCTCATCAACTATTCTAGGGAAACCCTATATACCCGTAGCGCCTCCAACATGATCATGACTTTAATCGGCGGCGTGGGTAGCGTCATCGGCTTTGCCATCGGCGGCTTCATCGCCGATAAGCTCGGTAGGAAATGGACCGTCGTAAGCGGTCTTGGCCTAACCGTTTTGGCCTATGTCACCTGGATCATCTTCCAATCCATCACCAAGGTCACCCTTCCCGCCACCGGCACCTATAACGACTTCCCGATCTACCTCTATATCGTCTGGGCCTTCAAGGGATTCGGCATGTCCTTGGTCCACCTCAATTCCTTCCCGATGGTCGTCGAGCTTTGCTCCAAGAAGAAGATCGGCCAGTTCACCGGCTATTACTATATGGCCTCCATGTCCGCGCAGACGATCACCCCCGTTTTGCTAGGCCTATTGCTCCGCGTCCCAAG
>JAILEX010000038.1 GCA_024687185.1 Bacilli bacterium
CGAGGTCACCGAAAGCGCCTTAACCGATAGCGAGGCCAGGCTCTCCTTCGCCCTAGGACAACTTAAGAAGAAGGGCTATTCGCTATGGCTTGACGACTTCGGTTCCGGCTATAGCTCGCTAAACGTCTTGAAGGACTATGAATTCGACGTCATGAAAATCGACCTCAAGTTCCTCGTCGGCTTCGACGAAAACGAGCAGGCGAAGCCGCTTATCGATTCCGTCATCACGATGGCGAAGAAGCTTGGCATGCGCACCCTATGCGAAGGGGTGGAAACCAGATCGCAAGAGACGTTCCTCCGCGAGCATGGCTGCGAAAGGCTTCAGGGTTACCTATTCGGTAAGGCCATCCCCTTGGAGGAATTCAACCAGAAGATCTTAGATAAGACCATCGTAATCTCCTCCCATCTTCTATAATCGCCTCCCCTTTGACTAATCGCCCTTCCCCAAGAGGAAGGGCTTTTGTTATGGCAAGGGGCATGCGATTTATTTGCGATAGCATTGTTATGTAGGGTAAAATGGTGCCGAGCATATGAAGAAGAAAGCACCCATCAACATCCTTTCCTTCCTAACCCCGAAGCAATATACGTTTTTCGTCGATGGCGATATCACGGTGAGGGCGTTTTTGGAGAAGGCCGACTTCCATAAATTCACGGTCGTCCCGGTTCTAGACGAAGAAGGGAAATACGTCAACTCAATCTCCGAGGGCGACGTCCTCCGCTACATCAAAAACGATGCGAACTTCGATTTGGGGAAGGCCGAGAATAGCCTAATTAGCGAAGTGGCCCGCCACCGTCCCTACGCCTATGCGAAGGTGAACGTGGAATTCCCCGAATTGCTCCGATTGCTACTCGCCCAGAACTTCGTTCCCCTAATAGACGATAGGGGCGTGTTCATCGGCATCGTCAAAAGAAGCACCGTGATGGAATTCCTCATGAAGGAAGGTGCCTTCGATCTAAAGTAAAACCCCTAAATACGACTATGAAGATTTTTTTGGTTCTTAACCTATCCGAAGAAGAAAAGACGAAACGTTCCCTCGAGGTGGTGGAGAAGCTCTCCCCCTACCATGAGCTTTCCCTTTCGATCACCCAGGCCTTTGAATTAGAAAGGCCAAGCCTAATCAGGTTCGACATCGAATCCGCGGATCTCATCATCTCCGTGGGTGGGGATGGGACGTTACTTAAGGCGGCCCATCTCGCCTATCCCCTCCATAAGCCGATCTTGGGGCTAAATGCGGGGCATGTGGGTGCATTATGCGCGATGAAATATCCCGATTTGGACCCTAAAGACCCGATAAAGGACTGCCATATCGAAGAGCTCCATGGCTTGGATTTCAAGGCTAAGAACCTTTCTGGGTTCGCTTTAAACGAGGTCATCGTCGCCGGTATCTCTAGAAGCAAATGCGTCAATTTCGAAATCGATGTCGGCGCGGGCAAACATCTACTGAAAGGCGATGGCTTTTTGGTCTCTAGCCCCGCGGGCAGCACCGCCTATAACAAAAGCCTTGGCGGGCCGATACTCGAGAAGACGGACAAGGGGTTCATCTATCTCCCAATCGCCCCCGTCAGCGACGATTTAAGGAAACCCACGATATTATCGGGAAGAGGAAGCGTGGTCGCGAAAAGTTTGGACAGGGAGCTTTCTAGCCTAGTGATCTATGATGGAATCGAGGCAGGATCATTAAAAGGCGAGATCAAAATCAGGCGTTCCCATTACACCCTCAAATTATACAAACGGTAGAATACCGTATTATTATTACCGATTTACTGATATAAATAACATAAGCCCTCCTTATGATAAAATAAGAAACTCCGATTCGACCTAGGCTTTTTCTTTAAGTCTCGATGGAATCGGCATTTTTGTTAATATATCTTACGCACGTGCGATATCTATAAAATGAAATCGGTTTAAAAAGAAGGAGGATTTTTTGATGCGCATCCGTCAAGAAGCCAAAACCAAGGTCATAGAAATCTGTGACCGTTATAAGAATGAGCCTTCTCCGCTCATGCTTATATTGTCCGATTGCCAGAAGGAGTTCGGCTATATCCCACTCGAGGTCCAGGAAGTGATCTCGGCGGAAACTAACGTTCCCGTCGCCGACATCTATGGCGTAGTCACTTTCTACAATTTCTTCACCCTCGAACCCAAAGGCAAATACGTCATCGACGTTTGTACCGGCACCGCTTGCTACGTCAAGGGTAGCCAAAACGTCTCCGACAAGTTCGCGGAACTACTAAAGATCAAAGCTGGGCAAACTACCGATGATGGTCTATTCACCCTCGATAACGTCCGCTGCCTCGGTGCGTGCGGCATCGCTCCCGCGGTCTCCATCAACGGCAAAGTCTATCCCAAGGTCCAACTTAGCCAAGTGGGTAAGATCATCGAAGAATACCGCAAGAAGGAGGAGGCCTAATATGACTCATGATGAAGCGATCCGCACTTTGGAGTCTTTAGGAGACATCCAGTGCGCCTGCACCAAGAAGCTTGAGGACAAATTCTCTGGGAAAGACGGCAAACGCCATATCGTCATCTGCGGCGGTACGGGCTGCATGTCTTCTAACTCCAAGGAAATCCTTGCTAGATTACTCGAACTCATTAAGGAAAAGGGCTTAGAGGATAAGGTCACCGCCAACATCGTCGGTTGCTTTGGCTTCTGCTCCAAAGGACCTTTCGTCAAGATCTTCCCCGAGGATACCCTATATTGCGAAGTAAAAGTCAAAGACGCCGATAGGATCATCGATGAAGATATCATCGGTGGCAAAATCGTCGAAGATCTCCTATATGTCGACCCCGCCACCAAAGAGAAGGTGAAAAGGCAAGACGATATCAATTTCTATAAGAAACAAGAACGTATCGCCCTTTATGGCTGCGGTACCATCAATCCCGAAGACTTCGAAGAGTCTTTGGGCTATGGTGGCTTAGTCGCCTTCAAGAAAGCTTTGGAGATGGGCCCAGAAAAGGTCATCCAGGAAGTTTTGGATAGTGGCTTACGTGGCCGTGGCGGCGCTGGCTTCCCCACTGGTAGGAAATGGCAATTCGCGGCCGTCCAAAAGAGTGATGTCAAATATATCGTCTGCAATGGCGACGAAGGTGACCCCGGCGCATTCATGGACCGTTCTATTTTGGAGGGTAACCCGATCGCCGTCATCGAAGGCATGATGATCGCGGGTTATGCCATCGGTGCGACCCAAGGTTATTTCTATATCCGTGCCGAATACCCAATCGCCTGCGAACGTATCAAAATCGCGATTGCTGAACTAGAAAAAGCAGGACTATTAGGCGATAACATCTTAGGTTCTGGCTTTAATTTCCGCGTTGGTATCCGCTATGGCGCCGGCGCATTCGTCTGCGGCGAAGAGACCGCGTTACTTAATTCGATTGAAGGACAACGTGGTATGCCCCGCCCGAAACCTCCCTTCCCGGCGGTCTCTGGCTTATTTGGCAAACCCACCGTCATCAATAACGTCGAAACCTTAGCTTCTCTTCCCTATATCTTTAGGGTAGGCGCGAAAGAATACGCGAAAATCGGCACGGAAACCAGCAAAGGCACCAAGGTATTCGCCCTTGGCGGCAAGGTCAATAACGTCGGCCTAGTCGAAGTCCCGATGGGCACCACCTTACGTACCCTAATCTATGATATCGGCGGAGGTATCCCCAATGGCAAGGAATTCCTCGCCATCCAAACCGGCGGTCCTAGCGGAGGCTGCCTTACCAAAGACGAACTAGACGTCCCTATCGATTATGAACCCTTGGTCAAAGCCGGGTCCATGATGGGTAGCGGCGGCGCCATCGTCATGGACGAGGACAACTGCATGGTCGATGTCGCGAAGTTCTATATGGAATTCATCCGCGACGAAAGTTGCGGCAAATGCACCCCCTGCCGCATCGGTACCAAGAGGCTACTAGAGATCTTAATCCGCATCACCCGCGGCAATGGCACCCTCCAAGATCTTGACGATCTAGAGGATTTGGCCAAAAACATCGCTAGTGGCGCTCTCTGTGGATTAGGGCAGACTGCGGGTAACCCCGTCTTATCGACCTTAAGGAAGTTCCGCAAGGTCTATGAGGAACATGTCATCGACAAGAAGTGCAGGGCTGGGGTTTGCAAACAGCTCATCAACTTCAAGATCGACCCCGAAAAGTGCAAGAAGTGCTCTATGTGCGCAAGGAACTGCCCCACTAACGCCATCACCGGCGTCATTGGCAAGGAACCCTACGTCATCGACACCAAGAAGTGCATCAAATGCGGCACCTGCGTCACCGTCTGCCGCTTTGGCGCCGTCAGCAAGGAGTAAGAGAATATGGAAAACAAAGTCACCATTTACATCGAAGGCAAGCCCTATCAGGTCGATTCCTCCCTTACGATCCTAGAAGCCGCCAAAACAGTCGGCTACCATATCCCCTCCCTTTGCAACTGGAGGGACCATGATTGCTCCCTTGCTTCCTGCAGGGTCTGCTTAGTCAAAGTCGAAGGCGAAAGAAGGTTAGTGCCCTCTTGCGCCTACCAGGTTAGGGAAGGGCTAAGGATCTCCATCGCGGACCAAGAAGCCGCCGACGCAAGGCGCACCTCGGTCGAATTGCTCCTTTCCAACCACTCCGTCAACTGCCAATCCTGCAAGAAAAACGGCAAATGCGAACTCCTAAACGTCTCTCGCGAAGTCGGCGCAAGGACTGGGAAATATATCGGTCCCAAAACCGAGGCTACCCTCGATTTCATGACCCCCGCGATCGTTCGCGACACCAGTAAGTGCATCCTCTGCGGACGCTGCATCGAAGCCTGCAAAAAGGCCCAGGGCATCGGTATCATCGGATTCATCAACCGTGGTTTCAACACGATCGTCGGACCTACCGAGAACCGCTCTTTCTCGCAGGTTCCCTGCATCCAGTGCGGCCAGTGCACGCTAGTTTGCCCAACCGGCGCCCTAATGGAGCACAATAACATCGATGAACTCGATGCCGCCTTCCGCGCAGGAAAGAAAGTCATCTGCTTCGCCGCCCCCGCGGTAAGAAGCGCGATCGCCGAGGAATTCGGTTGCAAGATCGGCACCAATGGCACCGGCAAACTCGCCGCCGCCTTAAAGCGCCTTGGCTTCTATAAGTCCTTCGACATGAATTTCTCCGCCGACCTCACCATCATGGAAGAGGCCAACGAATTCGTCGAACGCTTCACAAACGGCAAGAAGATGCCGATGTTCACCTCTTGCTCCCCCGGCTGGATCAACTTCATCGAGCTCTATTATCCCGAACTCATCCCGCATCTATCGACCTGCAAATCGCCACAGCAGATGTTTGGCGCGATCCTTAAGTCCTACTATGCGGAGAAGAACAACATCCCCAAGGAAGACATCTATGTCGTCTCCTTCATCCCCTGCACCGCGAAGAAATACGAGGTGAAGAGGGAGCAATTCGTTGGCAAAGACGGCATCCGTGACGTCGATTTGGCCCTAACTACCCGTGAATTAGGCGATCTTATCCGCCGCGCGGGCATCATCTGGAACAAGCTTCCCGATGAGGACTTCGACCACGATATCCTTGGCGACAATACCGGCGCCGGCGTCATCTTCGGCGTCACAGGCGGGGTTATGGAAGCCGCGGTCAGAACCGCCTACCATACGATCACCGGCAACGAGATGGAGCCGGTCGACCTCCTTCCCGTCCGTGGCTTTGAAGCCGTCCGTGAGGCAAGCCTAGATATCAATGGCACCAAGGTCAATATCGCGGTCACCAGCGGCATGGTCAACGCCAGGGAGCTGCTTGACGAAGTGAAGGCCGGAAATAGCAAATACGACTTCATCGAGTTCATGGGCTGCCCCGGCGGCTGCATCAATGGCGGCGGACAACCCTATGTC
>JAILEX010000040.1 GCA_024687185.1 Bacilli bacterium
CCTGGCGCAGAAGCTAGGAAAGAGGCCCCGAAGGCTAGGAAGGTACTCGAGATCAATCCCGATTCCCCGCTATTCGAATCTCTCTCCAAACTAAACGATGACCAAGAGATCCAGAAATTCGGCACCTTGCTTTATAACCAAGCCCTACTTCTAGAAGGAAGGGACATCGAAGATAAGGCAGGATTCGTCTCCTTACTTAGCGAGCTTATGATCAAGGCCGCGAAGTAAGAATAACCAGAAAAAACCCACGCGCTTTATCCAAAAAAAGGATAAGGCGCGTTTTCTTTTTACTTATGGCAAACGGCTATATCGCATCATAAAGACGATTGTATAGAAAGAAAGGATTTACCTCTAAACCTGTTTGGACCAAATCTCCTTGGAAGTAATTTCACGCCCATTCTATCGGAGATTTTCACAAGAAAAAGGGGCTTTTCGCCCCTTGCTTTTTTTCATTTGGTAGAAGAGCTTGTTTACTTGGAGTTTTCGACCTTATCGAGTTCTTCGTAATAGTTATCCTCTTCGCTAGAGGAAGATAACGCTAGGTCGAGGCAGACGTCCATTTCCTCTTCGCTGATCGAACTTAGATAATTGGATTCATCCATGGCCCCATTCTCCTTAAAACCGGCGATAAGTTTACATCATCTACATTCTCTTACAAGGTCAAATTCTTTGACATTGTACGAAAGATTTCCAATACCTACGAATTTGCCTTACTTTCTTTTTAAAGAAAGAAAATGGCCTTGGACGCTTTCTTCCAAGGCCATTATCAAGACGCCTTATGATGTGGCCTATTTGGGTAAATTCAATATAACGATCACCAAGGCGACGATGATAGCCAAAAACACGCCGAAAGCGATGAACCAGGGAAGGTAATTGGGCTTTTTCTCGTATTCCTTCCTCTGCTCTTCGGTAAGAAGGCTCACGTCGATTTCCGGTTCGTCCTTCCTTTTCATTCCCTTATCCTCTTCCTCATCTCCCTGACGAAGTCCTTGCTCCCGGTGATGACGATATAATCGTCGGGATAATCTTCCCTAATCGCCCTATAGGCCTCCATGGGGTCAGAAACGTATTTGAAGTCCTCGGTATAGAGGAAATAGCCTTCTTCCTTCCTGATGTTGGGGTTATCTTCCAAGGTGGTCAAGGTCAAACTGATGCAATAATTGGAAAGAAAAGGCAGCATCGAGGCGATGTTACTGGTGTTCTCCGCGGCGAAAAGCATATGGATATGGGCCGCCCCATATACGCGTAAGGCCACCACCAGGGCTTCGCTGGATTCCACGTTGCTGCTTAAATCGAATATGGCCTTGCCCCTATCTTCCATCATCATGGGGACGAAGGTGTCCTTTATGGCCTCGATGGTCTTTTCCCTATCTAGGGGGAAATCCCTTTCTAATAGCTTCGAGGCCTCTAATGCCATAGAGGCATCATAGGCAAGATACCGCGCCTTTTGGGAGATCACGACCTCCCCAAAGGGCTGGTAGGTGAAATGGAAGCCATCCTTATCGGGACGTTCGAAGTGGAAGTTATCGACCACACGAAATTCGCTTCTATTCGCTTCCGCGCTTTCCCTAAGCAATTTGGTGAGGTCTTCGTCTAGATGGGTGATTAGAAGCAAGGAGGATTCGCCCAATACGCTAATCTTGTTTAAGGCGATCTGCGATAAGGTGGTCCCCAAGATGGAGGTATGCTCCAAGGATAGGGAGGTAAGGATGACCATCCTCTGGTCCTCCCCCTCGATATAGGTCGCGTCGATATCGCCCCCTAGTCCGCTATCAAGGATCAATAGGTCCACGCCCTTCTTCTTAAAATAGAGGAAGCCAAACGCGCAAAGAATCTCCCATCTAGATAGGTCATATTTCTCTATGAGTTTGCCATATTCCCCATATAGCGAGGAGAATTCCCCTTCGTTAAGGCCAACCCCATTGTATTTGACGCATTCGAGGCTGCTTTCCTCATATAGGGAAGTGATTAGCCCCACCCTATATCCGTTATGGACGTAGATGGAGGAAAGATAGGCGGCGGTGGAGCTTTTGCCATTGCTCCCCACGATATGGATGCTGGGGAAGGGGTTGGCGATCCTCGCCTTTTTTAAAAAGGCATCATAGCCATCCCTTTCATAACGGTAAGGGCAAGAAGACAAGTATTCCTCGATCTCGACTTTATTCACCTTGGTACCTCCCTCCTTCTTTTTTGGCCCTGTCCATGGCGCGTCTATCGTCTCTTTCCTTGATGGAATCCCTTTTGTCGCCCATGCTTTTGCCTATGGCTAGGGCGATCTGCACCTTGGCGTAGCCCCTAGACAAATATACCTTCACGGGGACGCAGGTGGTGGAGGTGCCCTTAAGGTGGCGGTCTATCTTCATTATCTCCTTCTTATGGAGCAGGAGCTTCCTATCGCGAAGATGGTGGACGTTATTGTAGGTGCCATCCTTATAGGCCGCGATATGCATGTTGCAGATAAAGGCCTCGCCATGGCGAATCTGGATATAGGAGTCGCTTAAGGAGGCGTTTCTGGCCCTAAGGGATTTGATCTCGGTGCCGGTTAAGACGATGCCGGCCTCCACGAAGTCGGAAAGATGGTATAGGAAAAACGCCTTGCGGTTCTCTAGCAAAGTCGAGGAATCCCTTTTCTTGGCCATCTTCGTTTCTCCTTTCTCCTTCTTTTTTCTTTCCCCATCATAAGGCAAAGCCTAGATATTTTAGCAAAGTAAGGGCCTATTGGCCTAATGGGGTTTTCTTGATTCAAAAAGCCCTCAAACGATGGATTCAAGGGCTTTATAAGCGAATGGTTATGCCTTTTTGAAGCTTATCACCGCCTGATCGCTAGTAAGGGAATCGATGGTGAAGCTAAAGCCTAGGGATTTGCCATTGTTCAAGGTCTTGTTGGGGAAGAAGGCCTTGTATTTCTCCATCGTGAAGGTATCGCCTTGCTGGAACAGATCCGCGCTAGTGGCGGCGCCTCCTTCAGACCAGGTGTACCTTCCACCCCTTTGGATCATGGAGATCAATTCGAATCCCTTTTTCTGGAACAAGGAGCAATCGTAGATCGCGCAATTGGAGACCCCGGGCACAGCAAAGCCATAGGCCTTTTGGCCTTGGTAGGTCACAACCGGGTTATAGGAAGAGAAATTCTGGATGTCCTTATCGCTAACTAGGCCCTGGGCCTGGAAGACGCCATTAGAATCATAGCCAATGCCATAGACGAGGCGGTTATCGATATGGAATACGCGGATCCCGGGCTTTTTGAAGGAAGTCTCGGTCAGATGTCCCACGTATTCAGGATAGACCGTTTCCGCGTCGAGTTTGTTTAACCCGGTCGGGGTCACGTAGTCGATAAGAAGGTATTCGTCAAAACCCGTGCCGTTCCAAGAATCCGCCAAAACGATGCAATCCCCGTTTTCTTGGCTGGGCTTAATCGAGATGGTGCAATCTCCCGTTGGGCAATAGGGATGGACCCAATCGTAGCAAAGCTTGGTGAACATGTCGTGGTCGCCGACGTTATAGCACATCATCATCAGCGCCCCACTAGGCTCATTGGTCTCCCCGCCTTGGGCGTTCATGTTGTAATAGTCATCCGCCCCTAGAAGGTGGCCGGTCTCATGGATCAAGGTATGGGCGTCGACGCCGGTATGCCTACCAAAGGCGTTAGTGGTGCCGGTATAGAAGAAATCGTAGGATGCCCAGAAATAGCGGTATCCAACGGGGGAATAGTTAGGATGGTCCACTTCTTGGGTAGGCGCATAGCAATAGGCCCAGAAGAGGTTACCATATCTTTCCAAGGCGTCATTGTTATTCATGTCCGGGGCGCTATAGATCATGATGGTCGCGTCGATATAGCCGTCGTTATCGCTATCAAGTTCCTTGGTGGAGGTATTGCCATTGGTGGATTTGTATTTCCTCACCGCCTCCGCCATCGCGTATTCCGGGGCGCTATCATATTCGCTAACCCCGCCTTTGGTTTCGGCGTTTTTGACGAAATTGGAGATCGTGCCGACATTTAGCACATCGGTCTGCACAAAGCTTAGGTTAAGCGCGCCATAGCTGGATTTGCTATAGAAGCTAGATAGAGACTCCCAGTATTTGGTGCTCTCGGCGCTACCGGAAGTCAGACTCGCGATATCATCAAGGGTCTCGCTGGAAAAGGGATAGTCGCTAAATTCGACCGGCACGACCAATACCTTCACGTTTCCCTTAGAAGGAAGATAGGGGGACTCATTCAGCTTTCCGATATCATGGAAGGTACAGGGGGAACTGCCGGTAGTCTGATAATAGCCTTCGAAGTCATTGACGTGGAGGCTGGAACTTGGGGAAAGGCTATTGTCGCTGCGGTTGAACAGGTTATAGATGTCGCAACCGGAAAGTAGGGGAATCGCCAAAGCCGTGATGGAAAGGGCGAGAAGGCGGTTAAGGTGATTGTGTTGCATGTGCTTTCCTCCTTGTGTTTACTATTTTATCCCTTTGTCTTACCTAAAGGTAGGGCACTAAAGCAAAAGGGGACTTTGGCAAGCCCCCCATATTTGTGATTAATAATACCAAGTAGTCGGTTTTACTTAGTTAGGTCAAGGACCTTGGCATCGCCGATGAAGTTCCTGACGGACACGGCGGCGCTGATTGCGCTATCCCTAGAAGGATAGGTCTCGCCCATAAGCAAGATGGATCCGTTTTCGGAGATGACGTGGAAGTGATAGCGGTTCATCTTGTCCCTGGCGATATCGATGTTGCCATCTAATACCTTGCTCTTGATATTGGCAAGGGCGTTAAGCAAGGTGGACTTGGAGCTATAGGTCGCGGTGATGAACAAGACGGCGCCGTTATTGGCGACCAGCCTTGCCTGCCACTTGGAGGATTCCTCTTCGATAAAGACCTCGAACTTGCCGTTTTTGTTGGGGTTGACGGGAGGCAAATCGACCTTCCATTCCCTGACTTCGTCCTCGGCGATCTCATCCAAATCGACGATGCGTTCGGTCTTATAGAAGCGCTCAACCGAGGCTAGGGCCTTCTGGGCCGCGGCGGGGGTGGCGTAGAATTCGCCGCTAGCGACTAACCTGGAGTCATTGGCGGTGAAGATACGGAACTGGCTATAGCCATTCTTGTCGGTGATGACCTTGGACATGCCGCCTTCGACGTTCTTCTTCAAGGTGGCGATGCCGTTTTTGGCGCCATCGCGGGTCTTATAGCCGCTGGAGACGACTAGGATTTCGCCGTTGTTGGCCATGAGGCGGTATTTATAGAAGCCGGCCTCGGGGAAGACCTCGTATTTGCCAAGGACCTTCTCCTTCTTTTCGGTGGGAGCGGCTTTTTTCTTGGGGGCGGGCTTGGGTTCTTCCTGCTTCTCGGCTACGGGAGCGGGGGCGGGGGCAACCTCTTCCTGCTTTTCTTCCTCAACGGGCGCTTCTTCTTCGACCGGTTCTTCTTCCTTGACGGGTTCTTCCTCTTCGGGGGCGGGTTCTTCCTTTTCCTCTTCTACTACGGGTTCTTCCGCCTTAACGGGTTCTTCTTCCTTTTCCTCTTCCTCCTCTTCTTCCATCGCGGGGGCGACGAAGGGGACGGCTTCCTTAACGGCGGATTCCTTCTTGACGGTCAAAAGGAAGATCGTGGTCAATAGGCAGAATAGGGCGGATACGCCAACCGAGGCCAAGATGAGGATGCCATAGACGGAAGAGAAGATATCATCCGAGCCTAAGGCAACCGCGAGATAGCCGGAATCCATGAAGGCAATCGCGGAGATAAGGGTGGGGGCGATGAACTTCATATCCTTTTTGACAACCGTCAAGACGAGGTTGAGGATAAGGAAGACGACGCCTCCTACCGTGCCGATGAAGGGCAATAGGGCGACAAACGAGGTACCTTTGGCAAAGCTAAGGTAGGCAAAAAAGTTTTCGAAGCCCATGGCGGTGGCCACGGTTTGGAAACCATCCCTGACAATAAGAAGCACCAAGGCGACGATGCTGACGACCATGGCGAGTATCGAGCCAAGCAAGGCTACGACAAATTTGCTCTTCGAACTTTTCATAAGTTACCTCCTAAAAGCACAACAATGTAATTTTCCCCCAATTTTTTCTCTTGTCTAGATACCAACTTTAATAAGTTGAGGGCAAAATAAACGTTATGGATGGGTTTTCGCTTTGTCCTTTCGCTCAATCGTTTGGCAAAAGGGAGAAGAGGATGTCGCTAGATTCGTCTAGATAGCCGATTTCGTTATATAGGCACGCCTTATTGTCCGCAACGAACATGTCCTTATGGTAATGGCCGAACAGCCACATCTTATATTGCACCTTGGCCTCGATTTGCTCTAGCTTTGCGCAGTCTTCGTCTATATCCATATGGAAGGCGAACCAAGTGGTGGTCGCGTTGATGCAGTGGGTCAAGACAAAGTCCACCTTATTCTCGTATTCCCTAAGGTTCCTCCACCCGTTTTCCATATCCTCCTCGCCTATATGCTCTTGCCTCCAATAGGAGACGCCTTCCACCCTGAATTTTCTGTCTCTGGAGGTGTCTGCGCCCATGCAGGTGAAGGTTGGGCCGTTTATTTTTAGTGTCTCATTTCTTTGGATGGGTTTGTTATGGGGCGCATTTGGATGTGCTTTG
>JAILEX010000053.1 GCA_024687185.1 Bacilli bacterium
CGAACTGGTCACCGTCATCGATGGCGATATCACCGATGCTAGCTTAGAGGAGCGTCTAAAGGACCTTAGCTTTGACACCATCGTCAACGCAGCGGCTTGCGTCAAGCATTTCGCCAGCGACGATAGCATCGAAAGGATCAATGTCACAGGCGTCAAAAACCTAATTGAGATCGCCAAAAAGAAGAAGGCCAGACTAGTTCAGGTCTCCACCTTGTCAGTGGCAGGTGAAAACATCGATCACGCCTTCGACGAGAACACCCGCATCAAGGAGAACCAACTCTACTTCGGACAAGACCTCTCCAACAAATACGCCCACTCCAAATTCGACGCCGAAGAGGCAATGCTAAAGGAAATGGATAAGGGCGAACTCGATGGCAAGATCGTCAGGGTTGGCAACCTCATGAGCCGTCAAAGCGATGGCGAGTTCCAAATCAATAGCGGGACCAACGCCTTCATGAGGAACCTTAGGGGCTATAAGGCCTTAGGCAAATTCCCCTTCGCGGGAATGGATAAAAAAATCGACTTCTCGCCGATCGACGAAACTGCGAAAACCATACTTTTGCTAGCAAAAACCCCGCAAAAGTTCACTGTTTTCCATAGTTATAACTCCCACCAGGTTCAAATGGGCGACGTTATCGCCGCCATGAACGAGGTTGGTATCCCCATCGAGACCGTGGATCAAAAACCATTCTATATGGCCATCCAAGAGGCGATGAAGGATCCCTCTTTGGCCGCGGCGATCTCCCCGCTATTCTCCTATGCTAGCGGGGATGGCCATAGCCACGAATTCATCCAGGCGGACCAAACCTTCACCATCAAGGCGCTATATCGCCTAGGCTATCGTTGGCCAATCACAGATTTCACCTACCTTAAGCAAGCCATAGAATCCCTTGAATCGCTTGGCTTCTTCGAAAGGGAAGACATCTAAAAATCCAATAGGCGTTTTGCTTACTTAGTTTTGCCTTTATGGCTAGAGGGTTTTCGCTTTATTTTGAAGAGAATGCCTTGGTCGCAAGGTCTATTGTGATCTCCTGCCCATAATGCTTTTCGGCGAACATGTTGAGAAGGTCTATCTTTTCGCCACGGCTATTGAGGTAGCATATCGTTTGCTTGCCGTTATCTAGGTCAACGTCAGTGTACATGCCAATGTGGCTGCCATTGCCGAATATGGTGGTGGCATCGCCCATTGAGAAGCCTTGCTTACTGATCATGAAGGAGGGGAAGTTGAAATCGGTAAGGTAACCGTTATAGGTGCCCTTTTTGTATTCGCTATTGTAGGTTAGCTTGGTCTCAGGCTCGATTAGTCCTGGCTCGAATATCATGATTTGGTGCTGATGGCCCACTAGCAACATATCGATGTCCATCTGGTTTAGCAAAGAGGTCATCGTCTTTTTGACCTCGGCGTGGTTATGGCGGGAGTTGACGAAGGTTATGGGGATATGGCAGACGGCTAGATGGTAATCATAGGCATCGTATTCATGCCTATTTACCTCTTCCTTAAGGAATTCGATTTGCTTGGCGTGATAATCCGCATAATGGGCGGTTCCATAATATTCCCACCAACCATCATCATGGTCCTCGCCTAGGTCCAAGACGATCCCATAGACGTCATCGAAATAGAAGTTGTAATAGAAATCCTCGCCCTTTGCCCCGACGAATTTATGTAGTTCGGAGCCATATCTTCCCTTAACGTCGTGGTTGCCTCTAGCGTAGACCACGGGGCATTGGCCCTTGGTGATTTTATAGGCGACCTCATTATTGAAGTTAGCATCGTCGAAGGTCTCTACGTCAGAGATGATATCGCCATCGAGGACGAGGAAATCATAATGGTCCGCGAATGTCGAAGTCCTATAGGCTTGGTCGATGTTCATGTGGATGTCGCTAAAGGATAGATATTGGATGCCATCGCTACTATCGACTGGATGGAATTCGACCTTTTGGGTCAAATCGCTTCCCATAAACCCTCCGAAAGGACCCGCGTATATCGTCTTCTGGGTGTGGATTGTATAGGATTTCTCCGCGTCTAGAACTTCCATCGGCACCTCTATCTTATGGATCTTGGTGAAGGTCTTGGTGGTCCCGTTATAGGTGTCATAATAGTATTTGTCGCCTATTTCGACGTATCCCGTGGCCTCCGCGGTGGTGGAGAAGATTATTTGGTAATCGTCCTCAACGGCATAGACCACAGGGCTGATCAAGATGCGGTTGATGGAGAAATTGACCAAATAGCCTAATGCGATGACCGAGATGAGCCCTATCGCCCCGTATTTGAAGTATTTGTTGTCCTTGATGGGGAGATTGGGATAGAGGAAAAGAAGGAAATACAAGGCCAAGACGATTATGGTGACGCCTAGGGCTAAGAAGAACTTAGGCCAGACAAAGCGCATATAATCGATCGCGCCCAAGGCGATGACGACGATAATCGCGATGAAGAAGACCGTGTGCAATGCAGCAAAAAGTATATTCAGCCAATCCTTTTTGAATATCTTCTTTAGGATTAGATCCGCCAATAGCAACACGAAAAGGAATATGCATATTGCCAAAGGGAGATAATAAAGGAAGGCGTTGTCCCCTCCCTTATAGCCCAAAGTCGAGCTGATACCGCTCCAGCAGGGGCGAAGCGCAAACCACATTAGGGCGTTAAAGAAGGCGAGGACGGTTCCGACTATTCTCACAATGAGGAAAATGCGTTGCTTCATAAAGATCTCCTAGTTAAAAAGCTACCTTAATTATAGTGATTTTTCCTTTTTCCTTGAATATATGCGTATAAAGGATGGCCTTATGTCTGCTACCACGATGCAAGGCATCTATAAACTAGGTTTTACCTAAAAGCATGGGTATAATGAAGCGCGATGAATAGACGTCTGCTTGTTTTCTCCATTTTGTCCCTCACCCTCGCTTCTTGCGGGGCCTCGCCTTCGGTTTCTTCTAGCGGCAGTAGCGCTATGGAGAGCTCTTCTAACAAGGAAAGCCTAGAATCCTCTAGCGAATCTAGTTCCATGGATGAGCCCTCTTCCTCTTCTATTAATGAGCCTGCTTTGACTTCGGCTGAAGAATCTTCTAGCGAATCTAGTTCCATGGATGAGCCCTCTTCCTCTTCTATTAATGAGCCTGCTTTGACTTCGGTTGAAGAATCCTCTAGCGAACCCTCTTCTAGCAAGGAATCCTCCAACGAGGAGTCAAGTAGCGAAAAAGAGGAAGCCCGTACATTGAAACTCGATTCCTCTAACGGCGCCATAAAGGGCAGCTATTCCACTAACGAAGCAAAAAGCGAAGCGAAGTCTAGCGATGGCTCCACGGTCACCTTAGGCTATATCTCCTGCATGGGGAAGACCGATTATTTCGCCCAGATGAAGAAAACTAGCGGCAAGCTCTATAACCTAACGGCCTTGCCTAAGATCAATTCGATAACCGTCACCTTTGAGACCGCCGATGTCTTAAAGTTAGCCACCTATAATTCCGGTGAAACCCCTGGGGAAGGAAAAGAAATCACCTCAGGCCAACCCGTTTCCGTCTCCGAGAAAGAACATTTCCTTCTTGCCACGGGCTCCAATGTCGTCTATGTGAAATCCATCGAGATCTGCTATGGCGGTAAAGGAGGAGGGCAGAAAGAGGATTCCAGCGTAGAAGAAAGTAGCCTTGAATCCACTAGCGAGGAGAAGGAGTCTTCCTCTAATTCTTCCACTAGCGAAGCCTCGTCGACCTATTCGGGCGGCTATTATGACCGCATTAGCGCCACCTCTACCGGGGCAGCCCTAAAAAACGCCCTATATAACCTCATCAAAGACCATAATAACAGGGGTTATGACTTCGCCTATGAGGCCTATAAGACTAGCGACGTGGACGAAAACGGAAAGATCATCGATATGTATTCCGCCTACCACTGGGACCCCGAAAAAGACCATCAGGGCGCCGCGGGCAAAGGCAACTATTCCAAAGAAGGCGATTTGTTCAACCGCGAACACACCGTCCCCCAAAGCGTATTCAAGGAAGCCTCCCCCATGAAGGCCGACCTCCATCATTTGCTCCCGACGGATGGCTATGTTAACGGCAAAAGGAGCAATTATCCACACGCCGAGGTGGAGGTCACCAAATATATCTCCACCAACGGCTGCAAACTCGGCACCTCGGCTACTTCGGGTTATTCTGGAACCGCCTTTGAGGTGATAGACGAATATAAAGGCGACATTGCGCGCATCTATTTCTATATGGCCACCCGTTATGAGAACGTCCTTCCCGGCTGGGGCAGCTTCGCCGTATTTACCAAAGACACCTATCCTAGCCTTTCTCCTTGGGCCAAAACGCTTTACCTAAAGTGGTCCGACCAAGACCCGGTAAGCGAGAAGGAGATAAAACGAAACGAGGCGATATACGGCTACCAAGGTAACCGCAACCCCTTCGTCGACCATCCAGAATACGCCCACCGCATCTGGGGTTAAAAAAACGCTCAGTTTTCAAAAATTAATTTGGGTTTTGCGGGCTTTTTTGTTTTTAACTTAGTTTCGACCTTTAATAAACTAAAAGGATTATCAAAGGTTTTTCCTCCCATTATGGCCATTATTCGTACAAGCGGAAAAGGTGATTATCTTGTCCTTTTATAAGGGACAAATCGCTTTGAGCATTGATTGGTCTTGAGGATTCGAATACCCTTTTCCTAAGGGATATGGGTAAGAAAGCCATGAAAAGAAAAAGGACGACGGAAGAATTGTTCGAAGCTATTTTCGTTCCCTATAACATCGATGTCGATGATGATGAAATCGCCTTCTTATACAACGAGGCTTCTAAAGGTGATGGCCTCGCCAAGCTATGTCTTATCCTTTTGGAGTTCTCCCTTTCCTCGATTCACTATAACTTCATTAACGGCACCAAAGACGAACTAGACGAAATCCAAAAGGAGACGTTTATAAAACTCGAGGAGCTAGGGGAGACCTTCCCCTTGGCCTATAAGGTCGCCGGCGACCTCCACCTTGCCAAGATGGGCAAGATCGTCTATCACAAAGACGTCGCTTTCGCCTATTTTAGGAAATACGTCGAAAGTAGCGGAGACGCTTCGCTATTAGAAAACTTCGAGGACTACTCTAGGGAGGCCTATGAAAAATATGGGGAAGTCCAAAACCGCCAACAGATCCTAGCGATTAGGAAAGCCTTCCATAAACTGAAATAAAGTACCGATTACCGTTAGTCATCTTAAAAAAGGCGAAAAAGAACCATGGAGAATAGGAATAGGATCATATTGCTTGTCGCTTCCTTTGTCGGTGCGGCTTCCATCGCCTATATTTGCCAAGAGTTCTAAAGGATATAAAAAAGAAAGCCCATTTTGGATTTGGGCCTTCAAAGATTGCTTGTTTTAAGAAAAACGTTGGGGGTCTTTAGAGGTTTTTTGCCCGTAGTTCGCTTTCTTCTTTATCGAGTTGATAAAGCGCGTATAGACAATGGATCGCGGCCATTGCCCCGGTGACACCCGTTAAAATCCAAAACACCATATCCTGGAACGCGCCTTGCCCAAGGCAAGTGACGACGTATCCCCCGGCATCGAAGATCGCGTGGAGGATAAGGGGGTAGAGGATGTTTTTGGTCTTCAATAGCGTTATGGCGAACATCCCTCCCACAAGGAAGGTATAGCCCACCTGCATCAAGGTTGCGATTACCCCCGCCCCGGCGGCGAGGTTAAGGAGGTGGTACAAGCCGAATATCGCCGAGTCCAGGATGATGGCGATTAGGGTTTTGTGGTTTTTGCCCTCTAGATAGTTTAGAAGGAAGTCCAACAAGATGACCCTAAATAACAGTTCCTCGACTAGGCTAATCGATAGACAATACAAAACGAATACCCAGATATAGTTAGGGTAATCTATGGTCGCTTTCCCTAGTATCAACGCGGAGAAGGGGAAGTTGGCCAAAACGGAAACTAGGCAAGGAATTACCCAATAGGGCATCCGCCAGGATTCTTTATGCAAGCCAAAGGTCTTGTGGTAGCCAAAACCGAAATACAAGACCACGATTCCCGAAAGGATAGTGGCCCTGATGATAAGGTCCGATATCATGTTTTGAAGCTGCTCAACCGTGTTATAGACCGGTTTGACGACCATTAGGACGATGGCGGCCACGACGCTGATTCCAAGGTAGCCCAAAATTAGGAAGGTACGCGCTTTTTTCATCTAAGTAACTTTAGCATATCTATAGGATGTGTTTGATATAAATGATAAAATCATTTCACTTATGTTACCTACCATTGGATTTATTGATTCCTACGTCTTGTTCCTAGTGCTTGGGATTGTCGCCGCGCTCGTCCTTTTCGAATACTATTTCAGGAAGGTATTGAAGGAAAAGGAAAGCAACATCTTCTATTTGGAGATGACTTTGATCGCGGCCATCACCATAGGCATATTGGGGGCCTATTTGGTCCAAAACCTATATGACTTCATCCAAGACCCCTCTTCCTACCATTGGGAATGGAAACTCACCTTCTTCGGAGGCGCCTTATTCGGGGTAGGCGGATTCATTGGGCTATATATGCTTTTCGCCTATAAGAAATACAAGGAAGGCCTATATAACATCTTCATCATTTTCCCCGCCTGCATTGCCCTCGCCCATGCCTTTGGCAGAATCGGCTGCTTCATGGAAGGCTGCTGCTATGGCCTTGAAAGCGATGCCTGGTACGCCATTTATTTCCCCTCGTTAGGGAAAACGGTCATCCCCACCCAGCTATTTGAGATGATCTTCCTCTTCCTTCTTGCCGGCGTATTGACCTACCTCGCCTTCAAAAAGAGGAACCACATCACCTTAGTCGTCTATGCGATTGGCTATGGCGTATGGAGGTTCCTAATCGAATTCCTTCGCGACGACCCCCGCGGGCAGTTCATCCCAGGGCTTACCCCGTCGCAATTCTGGGCCATTTTGCTAGCCGTGTTCGGAATAGGGTATCTGATCTTCATGATTGTAAGGAAGAAGAAGACCCCGCCCGCAACCGAGGAAAAGGAAAACTGAACCGAATTAGGCCTACCCGTTAGGCCTTTTTTATGTCTAACCCCCTTTAACCCTTTTAGGCGCGGATAAAGGAATGGGGCGCTTTGTCCTTGCCTAGACTAAAGGGGGGAGAATGATGCATGGAGACGAAAATAAGCCCTTCTAGGCCCAAATAGGGGGAGAAGGGATTAATCTACCTATTGGGCCTATTTTCCTTTCTAGGGCCGAATTAGGTGCAAATGAGGGCAAAAAGAAAGGGGAACCGAAGTTCCCCAATCCATTAGGAGGCTAGGATTATTCCTCTTCTTTGCCCCTGGAGGCACGGATCGTACCAAAGACGCCTAGGCCGATTACGACGACGGCGATGGCTACATCCGCCCAGATGAAGGCCATGACCCAAGTCTCGAGGCCATACCCGACGATGCGGGTATTGACGGAGTTGGAGTTGGCGATCGCATAGAGGATGTTATGGGCCGCGGTGCGTAAGACATAGATATCCTTGGCATCGGTGGCTTTGGAATCGTTCCAACGCAAGGAGTCGAGGGTGGTGAGGATGAGGTCGTTGCCGGCATAGACCATCTGGCGGGAATCCATGACCGTGTTGTCGGTCTTGTAGTCGCAGATGACCAAGCCGTCGAAACCCCATTCCTGACGGAGGATCTCGGTGAGTAGACGATAGTCGCCACCGGTCCACTTCGCGCCGATGCGGTTGAAGGAGGACATGATGCCCTTGGTGCCGACGAAGGTGACCTTATCGGCGGTCGCGGTTGCGCTATGGGCGACGTTGTCGCTGCCTTTGACCGCAAGCTCGAAGGGCTTGAGGTAGAGTTCGCGTAGCGCTTGCTCGGTGCAATAGGTCGCAACGCCGGAGCGGTTGGTTTCCTGATCGTTGAGGGCGAAGTGCTTTAGGTCGCTGATAACGCCTTTGGAGTAGGCGCCGTTAACGACGTTGACCGCCATCTTACCCGAGAGGATCGGGTCTTCGCTGTAGTATTCGTAGTTACGTCCAGAGAAGGGTGAGCGATGGAGGTTGACCGCGGGGGCATACCAGCAGGTGTAGGGCAGATTGTTACCGCCCAAATCGCCTAGAAGGCCGGATTCGCCGACCATTTTGCCCATTTGATAGGCTAGGTCTTTGTTCCAGGTGGAGGCGATGACGATCTCCGAGGAGAAGGTCGGGTTGTTTTTGTAGTGATCGCTTAGACCGGGCATGAAGTTGACGAAGCCGACGGGGCCGTCGGAGTCGTTGGTTAGGTTCTTCTCGATCTTGAGGATCGGCTGGGTCTTGAAGTCACCATAGTTGACGAGGTTGATCATGTCGTCATAGGTGAGGCAATCAAGGAGCTCGTTCCACATCGCGTCATCATAGGATTTGCCATAGAGGTCGCGGAGGATGTGCTTGACTTCCTGGGCGGTCTTGGGCATTTCGGTGACGGCGCCTGCGACGGGGTTGTTGTGGGTGCGGTTGGCAAGGTATTCCTTCTCGCCTTCCTTATATTCGCGTTCGTCCGTGTCGGGCGCCTTGGGGAAGGTGCCTGCGAAGTCGGTGCGGGACATGCCCTTACGGGTGACTTCGTTGCCTTTGGTGTCTTCGACGTGGACGTCGGCGAGACGGTATTGGATATCGTCGAACCCTTCGGTGGTGTAACGGTTTTCGACCATCGTTCCGGTAACGGGGTCCTTATCGAAGGTCTTCGTTTCCGCTAGTTCGACCTTAACTGAGGCAAAGGCGGTTTCGTCGACATGGGAATCGCGTCCGATGTAGAAGGTGTATTCGCCCTTTTCTAACTCATACCCCTTGAAGGAGTTGGCGTTAGCGTCGTTATAGTCATAGGAGACTAGGTCGTAGGGATTGACGTGGAAGGAGATTTCCTCGCTCCCGCCATTCTTTTCTAGAAGCGAAGTCTTGGCGAAATCGACTAGTTGGACATGGCTTTTTTCGATGCCGCCGCTAGTGTAGGGCAAGCTGACATAGAGCTGGACCACGTCTTTGCCGGGCTGATCGCCCGTGTTGGTGACCTTGACCTTGAAGTCTAAGCCGCTAGAAAGATTGCCGCTAGAAGTGAGGGTCTGGGTGAAGGTGGTGTAGCTTAGGCCATGGCCGAAGGGGAAGACGACGGCGTCTTCGTACCAGGAGTAGTCGCCGCTAGAGGCATGTTCCTCATAGCCGCGGGTCTCATAGTAGCGATAGCCGCTATAGATACCCTCTTCATAGGTGACCATGAAGTTGTTGGAGACGTTTTGGCCGTTTTCGGTGAACGCGGCAGCGCTTTGTCCCTCGAAGTTTTGGCTATTGTCGCCGAAGTTTTGCCAGGTCGGATCCTTGCTGAAGTCGCTAGAGAAGACGTCGACGGTCTTGCCGCTAGGATTGACTTCGCCATTTAGCACGCCGGCAATGCCATCGGCGCCATTGACGCCGGGGCCGCCGATCCACAAGACGGCATCGATACGGGGATCGTTTTCAAGGTTGTTGTATTCCTTAATGAAGTCGCACTGGAACGAGGTGAGGGTGTTGAGCATGACGATGACCTTCTTGAAGCTAGTCGAGGCCATGTCGAGTAGGTCGTATTCGTTTTTGTCTAGCTGCAGGTAGTGGTTGCCTTCGATGCCGCCGTTAGCGGGGTTTTGAGACCTGGGAAGGTCGAAGGATTCGCCGCCGATACGGGAGATGACCACGATTGCGGCGTCGTTATATTCCTTGAAGGACTTCTTTAGGCTGCTGCTATAGCTGGAAACCGGGGTTTCGCCGATATCGAGGGTTGGGGCTTTGGTGGAGCCTTCGGTCAACTCGGGGTTGCTGGACCTGCCGGAGCCAGAGGCGCTATCGGCATAGAATTCCTTTAACCCGGGGTTGAGTTTGAAGCCACCGTTTTCAAGGCCATCGTATAAGGAAATGGCGCCTGCGCTACCTGCATCACCCGAGCCGGAGCCGGATAAGACGATGTTGGCGGAGTTTTTGCCCAAAACCGAGATCTTGGCTTCTTTGGCCAAGGGAAGGGCGGCTTTGCCGTCGGTTTTTTCGTTTAGAAGGAGTACGGAACCTTCATGCATGATTTCCTTGTTCAGCTTCGCGCTATCGACAAGAAGATCGTTTTTGTTGGTGTAAGACGAAGTATAGATTTTCTCGACGCTTGAATCGAAGATGGGGTTTAGACCACCTAGGAAGGTGTCGATTGTGGAACGGAAGCCCACGGTTGCGACGACGGTGACGGCCGTTGCCAGGACTAGGGCCGAGCCACCTGCGATGGCCCAGGCCTTACCGCTTTTCTTTTTTAGGAATTTGGTGAATCCACTCATTTGTTTCTCCTCCCTTATTTCCCATTGATGTTGTCATAGATCGGAGTCCATGACAGTTTGTTGGTCGCGCCGTCGATCTTAAGATAGTCGATGACGGGGGCGAGGGCCTGCATCGTGCCGGAGCCCTTGTTGTTGTTCGGGGACAGCTCAATGATGTTGACGCCGGACTTGAGGCTGATGTTCGCGAGTTCGGTCAATTGGAACGGACCCGGGGTGACGTTGGGAACGCCGTTATCGTCCCTGCCGCCCATTAGGTAGGTGGCGGGATAGCTGAGCGCGGATCCGTTCAACGTGATTTCATAGGCGTATTCGCCAGTCGGGGCGAATTCCGCGTCGAATTCGGAAGACCAGTTGACGGAGAGCTTGCCGCTAACGGCTTCGGAAGCGGTGATTTCGAAGCGGATGACCGCGTCGCTGGTGTACTGATAGGAAACCGCATAGGCATTGCCGGCTGGACGGACTGCGTTAGTTGGATAGTTATCGACCATGGCGCCTGAGGCAACGGTCCTGATGATGCATTCGTCGCCTTTAGCCGCGCCGCTATAGCCGGGATAGTTGAAGGTCGGGTCGAATTCGGTGTATTCGGCCTGGAAGGTATCGGTGGTAACGGGGTTGGAGGTCCAATGCGCGTAGTACTTGAGGTTACGGTAGCCGGTGGTCGGGAAGGTGACTTTGTTGCCGCCTTTCTCGGAGGTATACCAGCCAGAGAAGACGTAATCCGGACGGGTTGGGTCGGTTTCGGGCGCGTTGAACTGCTCGCCGCCATAATAAGAGCTGGAGGCGTAGACGCTAGATGGCGCACCGACATAGTTATAGTAGAAGCTCACGGTGTAGCTGACCTTTTCCCAAACGGCGTATAGATCCATGTTGGCGGTTGGGGTGATGGGCAAGGTGATGATTTCACCGCCATCGGTAAGGGACCAACCCTTGAACTCATAGCCGCTGCGCTTTTCGGGTTCGGTGATCATGGCGCGGGTTAGCTGTTGGCCGTCCTCGATCTCGATGGTCGCGTTGGCCGGGGCGCCTTCATAGTCGCCATAATGGATGGTGACCGTGTAGACCTTGATGTCATCGGCACGCCAAGAGGCGTAGAAGGTGACGTTCTTTTTGACCGTATAGGGGAAGGAGGCCTGGTTTGTGCCTTCCTTGTCTAGGGTCCAATAACGGAAGACGAATTTGTCGCGGGTCGGATTGGTTTCGGGGGCCGTGACGGTTTTGTTGTATTCGATCTTCACGGAAGAGGCCGCCGGGGCGCCTTCGTAGTTGTAATCGAAGGTGACGTCGTATTTGGCCGCTTCCCAATGCGCATATAGCGATACGTTCGCGGTGACGGTATAGGGGAAGGTAACGGCGGTGCCGCTGGTGGCTTCGGTATACCAACCGGAGAATTCATAACCCTCGCGCGCGGAAGGAGTAGGCGCCTTTTCAAGCGCCTTGCCCTTTTCCACTTCCAAACTATATGGACGCGAGGAGGAATCGTTGAAGTTGAAGGTGACAACGTAATAGTCACCGATTACTTCGCCACTTGTAATCGAAGTAGTGGAACCGCCTCCGCAGGAGGTTAGGCCCAATAGCAACGATAAGGAAGCGGCGAACACAAAGGATTTATTCCTCATTGTCTGCTCCTTAAGTTTTACATAGAAAGAAGAAGGCTTTGGGGGAGTTGAGCCCCCAAAGACCTTCCTCAAATATTATTTAGAGATGATGGAGACCATTAAGCTTTTAGGGCTTAGTCGTTCTTTTTACGCTTGAGGGCTAGAGCGACAGCACCAAAGGCTAGCGGAGCAACGATCGCGGCGGAGGCAGCAACGCTACCACCACAACCACCGGTTGCGTCTTTGCCGTCTTTGCCGTCTTTGCCATCGACGCCATCTTTGCCGGCAGCGCCATCTTTACCAGCGGCGCCGTCTTTGCCGTTAGCGCCGTCGGTGACGGTGAAGCGGAAGGTGGAACCATCGGTGAAGACGATTTCATAGGTCTTGACGCCGGATTCTTCGGAGACAAGTTTGATCTCGATGATGCCAACGCCGTTTTCGCCGTTATAGCCGTCTAAGCCGTCCTTGCCATCGACGCCGTTGGAACCGGTGACTTTGCCAAGGTTCTGGCTGGAGCCATTGACGAAGACAACGATGAGGTTGCCGCTTCCATCGATATAGAAGCTGGAGACCGAGACGCCTTCGGGGGTCGGGGCAACGGGATTGCCAACGACCTTTTCGACGGAGTAGACCGCGACGCTGGTTTCTCTACGAGAAGACCAACCAGACCTGACGATGGTGGTGGTGGTGACGGAAAGCTTCACGGAGATGCGGTAATCGGTCTCGGCAGTGGTGCCTTCGATCGCCTTGGTTTCTTCGTTGAAGGTCATGCCTTCTGGTAAATCGACGTCCCAATCGACCGCGGTGACTGCGGAGCCACTGCTGGGTACTGGATGGACGGTGAGGTCAAGGGAAGGATCAACGGTAACAACGTTCTCAGCGGAGATAGAGAGCGGGTTGGTAACGACGAAGTTGACCCTGAAGGAGCTCTTAACCCAGTAGTCGGAAACCACGTTGACGGTGACGCTGGAGTTACCGACGGTGGTCGGGGCACCGGTGAAGGTGCAGGTCTGTTCATCAAAGCTAACGCCAGCGGGCAAGGTGCCGGAAACGCTGTATTTGTTGTTGCTGGTGCCTAGTGTTGCGGCATCTGCAGCAAAGCTTTGGTTGATGGACTGGTTTTGGAGTGCGGTGATAGTCTTGGCCGAGAAGACATCGGTATCCAATAGGTTCCTGTTGTTGTTGGTGTTTGCGCCGTTCCATAAGACGTGGAGAGCGGCATTACGGATTGCATAGTACTGAGTCGGGGATTCGGGTTGGACGCCTTCAACGGCATTGCCGAAGCGGACGCCGCCTTTGTTAGAACGGAGAGTGGCATCCCAGACGCCGCCGATGCCGCCCCAGTTGTTCCTGCCTAGAGGCATTTCGGCGCCGGCACGGATCGCCATGTTACCCTTGGCTAGCGGACCCATGTAGTAGTCGGTGACGATATGGCCATGGAAGCCCCATTCACCACGGAGGACGCCGTTGATGGACATGTAGTTGCCGGAAGCGGGGATCGCACCGATACGGTTGAAGGAGGTCATGACGGCCTTTGCGCCGCCTTCCTTGACGGAGATTTCGAAGGCTTTCATGTGGTTTTCACGGATCGCCTGTTCGGTCGCGAAGGTACCGGTACCCATACGGTCGGTTTCCTGATCGTTGACGGCGAAGTGCTTGATGAAGGCGTAGCCGCCCTTATCCTGGAAGCCTAGGACGTCCTGGGAGGCGATTTCGCCAGCGAGGAAGCCATCCTGAGAATAGTATTCGAAGTTACGGCCGGAGAACGGGGAGCGATGCGTATTCATGGAAGGCGCATACCAGCCGGACTGGCCAGAGAAGAGGGAGTAGTTACCGGTTGCACGGCCACGTTCGTAGGCTAGCTTCTTGTTCCAGGTCGCGGCGATATTGGTCGCGGAGGCGAAGGTGTAGCAGCCCTTTAGGGAGGCGGGGCCATCCTGGTCGGTGGCCTGGGCTTTGCCAACGGAGGCTAGGCCAGGAGTCATATACTGACCACTGTTGAGCAAGCTCGTCATTTCGGCGAGGGTCAACTGGTTCATGAATAGATCCCAAGCTTCAGCGGCGGTTTTGCCAGCATAGGGATGTCCGGTGGGCATCTTGGTGACGTCGTCGAAGTAGTCATAGCCGGCCATTTGCTTTAACATGACGGCGACTTTGCCGTTAGTGCGGCCATCGGTAGAGGCGGCCTGGGTCCAGGTGGCGGGGATATCGTCATTGGTCTTGTACCAAGGATCGGTTACCTTATCATCGGAACCATTGATGGCGCCTAGATAACGGGATTCGTTGGTATTGTTGCCAGGGGTGTTGGCTCCGTTATAGGGCAATAGAGCGATTAGACGTTCGCCATAGAGCTTATCGGAGTTCTTCGGAGCCGTGGGGAAGGTGCCCTTCATGTCCGCGCGGCTCATGGTCTTCATGGTGGCTTTGGAAGCGGGATCCTTGACGTTTAGTAAGGAATCGAAGTCATCGCCATTGGAGAAGAGGGTGTTGTTGGTGGGATCGGCGTCATTATCCAAGACGGCGGTCTTGGCGGTGAGGTCGACTTCCAACGCCTCGATCAACTCGTGGGAGTTCTTCATGAGGCGGAGCTCATATTTGCCCGCTTCGATTTCATAACCCTTGTAGTCGTTCTTGTTGGCGTCGTCGAAGTCGAAGGAGGCTAGGTCGCCAACGCGGACTTCGACTTTGACGGTTTCGTATTTGCCGGGCTTCAAGATGGAGGTCTTGGCAAATCCGACTAGGGAGACTTCGGCTTTCTCGATGCCGCCTTTGGTATAAGGAGCGTGGTTGTAGATCTGGACGACTTCCTTTCCGGCGACGGAACCGGTGTTCCTGACTTCAACTTCGATCTCGATGGTGTCATCGGCATCGTTTGCATCATTGATGGCTTTGGCGATGTCGGCGGCCTTGGAGACGATCCTCTGTTTGAAAGAGGTGTAGCTTAAGCCATAACCGAAGGGATAGCAGACGGCCTTGTCATAATCGAAGCCTTCGACCTTATCCGCATGGGCGGTTTCGAAGTACTTGTAGCCTAGGTAGATGCCTTCTTCGTATTCGACGGTGTGGGTATCGCCGTTGGCCGCCACATAATTGGGCTCGGTCTCGGAACCATCGTTAACGAACACGCTATTGGAATAATAAGGATCTTTGTCGTCTAGCTGGGGAGTGCCACGGTCATAGACATAATTGCCTTCCGCGTCTTTCTTGAAGGCGGCATGCTGGTTGTTGGTGCCAAAGTTCTGCCAGACGGGATCGAGTTTATGATCGCGGGTCCAGACGTCGACGGTGCGTCCGGAAGGAGCGGCTTTGCCGACTAAGACGTTGGCAACACCGGTGAGGCCATCGGGACCGGGCTGGCCGACCCATAGGATGGAGTCGACGGCTTTGGAATCCTGAATGGGACCCATTTCGATGATGTTGCAGGAGTTGATCAAGACGACGAGCTTGTCGATGGCGCCGGTGGCTTTGAGGCCTTCGAGGTAGGCGAGCATCTTGACTTCGTTGTCGTTGAGTTCAAGGTAGTGCTTGGTAGGATCGGAAACATAGTCTTTGGGAAGGCCGTGGGTAGGAAGGTCGGCGCCTTCGCCACCGGTACGGGTGAGGGTCCAGAAGAATGTCTTGTAGTTGCGATAGCTGCCTTCGATGGGCTCTAGGATCGCGGGATCTTCCTGGCAGTCGAGGGTGGTGCTTCCGCCGAACATACCGATCGGTAGGGAGACCTGATTATGGACGGTGCCATAGAAGCTTTCGGCCATCTTGTTGACGCCGATGCCGTTGTTGCGAAGGGCGGTTTGCAAGTTGACCCTGATGCCTCCGCCAGAACCGGAACCGGTGCCTGCGGCGGTGAAATGGTAGGAACCATTACCGATCAACGTGACGCCTTCGGTGCGAGCAATCGGAAGCGCATCGTTCTCGTTCTTGAGAAGGATGACGCTCTCTTCCATGATCTGGTTGTTGATCTTTTCGGAGTATTCGTCTTGGTCGGCTTGCGTCTCGAAGTCGGGGTACCATTTGGCGGAATTACCAGTTCCGTCAGCGAGAACACTGGCCGCCGCGGGAGTGGCTGCGATGCCTAAGGCAACACCTCCTGCTGCGAGTGCTAACGCCCCCAGTAGAATTTTTCTTTTCATTTTTTTCTTTCCTCCTTGGCCCCGGGTTTTCTTAACGAATAACCAAAGCCTTTTTTATGAAAAGCGGCATGTAAAATGCCTAATATGACGATATTAAAGACTAAAAAAGCGCTTTCATTAGGTCATGTCGCGCCAAGATGAAATTTTATCGCGTGGTTTGTTAGGAGATGGGCAAGGTCCCAAATAGGACGAATTTGTCGTCTACGACCCTGCAGTCGAAATAGCCGCCATACTTCTTTAAAGTGGTCTTCATCGACTGTACGCCGAAGCCGTGATAATGCTTATTGGATTTGCGGGTGATGGGCATGCCCGAGACGAAAACGGGCTTTTCCTTAAAGGAATTCTCAAGTTTGATCTGCACCATTCCCTTCGATCTAGAAATCGTGAAGACGATGTTGCGCCTTTCGGGCTCATCGATTAATAGTACCGCCTCGATGGCGTTATCGAGCGCGTTAGTCAATAAGGTATATATGTCGACCGCGGACATGCGGTTGAGCAATTGGCCATCCACCATGCAGGAGAAATTGATGTCGTTATTGAGGCAGAAAAGCTTTTTCTCCGAGACCACGATGTCGACGGTGTCGTTGCCGGTTTGGACGAGGGAATCGTATTTTAGTAGCGACTCCTCGATCGTATGGACTTCGTTTAGGAGCTCGCCGTTGGCGTGTTTCTTAAGATAGGCGAGAACCTTCTTCAAATCGTGGGACTTTTGGTTGATTAGGGCGATGGATTCCTGGGTGACGCGGTATTCCTTTTCCTTTTCGATTAGCAACCTTTGCAAAATCTCCTTCTCGGTGACGCGGACGTTATCGCGGATGATGAGCATCAAAGCGCCGATGATGAAAACGGAGATGATGAACTGGTTGAAGTGGATCTGCGGGGTCGACCTTGTGCCGAAGGTCAAATAGGAGGAATAGACCATCAGGATGCCAAGGGAGGTGATAATGGCGGTGATGATCGGGAAGGCGTTCATCCTGCCCGAGGTAACGAACCACTTCTGGCGCAAAACGCCAAAATAGAGCAAACACCAAAGGGCGATGAGGATTCCGAAATAGATTAGGATCGACCAAGGATTCCCGTACAGGGAGAACTGCATGATGAAGAAGAAGTTAAGCGCGTTGACGGCGTTTTGGAAGGAATAGGCGCCCGTGCCGACATAAAGGATCCTTCTGATGTCGATTTGGTAACAGAAGGCGATTCCCCCTAACCCCGCCACGAATTCGATGATGAAGATGAAGGAGAACCAACCGACCTTCAACACCGTTAGCAAATCGATACCCGCGAGGTGAAAGAAGAAATTTATGAATAATAGGGGAACGAAAATTAGCGTCCTCCAATAGAAGTGGTCGCGACGAGGCATTTTCGTGGCGAACAAAAACAAACCCGCGATGAGGCGGAGCTCAAAGCTATTCAAAAACCATAAAAAAGGCTGTTCAAAGATCATTCTTTTTTACCAAAGGAAGCGAAATAGGCTTCTAGCACCCCTTTCTTTTTATTGCGGGACAAAGGAAGTGTGGTGGACCCGACGACGACCTGGTCCTTAAGGATTTGGTTTATGTGGTTGACGTTGATTAGATAGGATGGCGAGCATTTCACGAAGTCCGGGCTATCGATTTCCTTGGCCACCGCCGAAAGCTGTTTCCAGGATTCATAGCAAGTGAGGTTATTCTCATCGTCGCCTTCTTTGAAGGTGCCATAGTAATAGCAGATGTGGTTGATGATGCAGATATAGTAGATATCCTTTACCTTGAGTTTGTAATAGACGCCTTTCGATTTGACCGAAACATAGCGTTCATCGAAACTTAAATAGCGTTTGACAATGGACCCAAAGCGGAATTTGAAGCCCTCGTAATTGATCGGTTTGAGGATATAGTCGCTTGCGGCCACCTGATATCCCTCGATCGCATAACGGCTGAGGTTTGTGACGAAGACGATGGTGGCGTCTTTATCTTGGGCACGGACGTTTTTCGCGGCCTCCATGCCATTGAGTTCGCTGTCGTTTAGCTCGATATCGAAGAATATGATGTCATATTGCTTTTGGAAGTGATCCAAAAAAAGGAGCGAGCTTTGGTAAACGTCTACGTTGACGTCTATTTCCTCCGCCCCGCAGTACTTATTGATAAAAGTACTGAGGAGTTTTGCCTCCTTCTCGACGTCTTCAATGATGGCAATGGATATCTTCATGTACGGCATACGCACTATACGTGCGAGAAAAAATGATAAGTAAAGTCTTCGCGTTAGATTGCATTTTTTTTCGCGTAACTTGTCATTTTGGGGTCCATCTAGAAAATAGTGATAAAAATGAATATCTTCCATAAATATCGCATTTAGATAACAAAATATATGGATTGGGGTAGCAACGAATAAAACACGCTTATAAAATTTTCAAAAATCCGTTGTTTGAGTACAGGTTTTCGATTACCCAATAAGGATAACCATTTTAACCGATTTCAAAATGACGAAAACATGATTATTTTGACGATTTTTAATAAATAGTAACAATGTTTCATTATATTGATATATGTTCAAATAATACAGATTTTGTCACATTATTACTGATATTTTCGATTGAATTCAATTGACGTTTTTGTAGAATACAAACGGAAAAATGGCAAAACCAGGGTGACCTGGCGACGCAAAGCTAAAGGGTCTCCTGTTTCGAAGATAGCCAGTTGCCAAAAGAAAAAAACAAGGCAATTAAGCGTAATCCATGGCATCCAAACAGCAATTAAAAATCATCGCCGTTACCGCAATATGCATCTTTTCGCTTTTTACTTGCTTTTCTGGCGTTCTTGCGTGGTTTGAGGCGAGTAGGGCGCTAAATAACGGGGCCACTCAATGGAAGTTGCGTCCTTAACCGGGAGCTTTAGAACCCTTACCGTTCATCCTTGGGATGAGGAAAACAGCACCGACTCCACTTATGTCTTCGAATCCTCGGCTGTCGCCACTTATACCTACAACGAAAATTCCGACTCGGTCACTTTAACAAAAGCAACTGGAGTCACCACTTTCGGTTTAGAAAGATATAGCTTGCTTGAGCCTTCCCAGCCCGTACTTTATCTTTTCCAGTTCGAGGCGGACACATTGGATAGTGAAATTTCTATCGAGGCAACCTCCTCCACCGAAACATTCTTAGGTTCGGTTGAAAATGGCCTAGAAGCCGAAGATAACCCTCTTAGTTCAGTGGTTAAGTTTTCTTCGATCTCCTTTGGAAGCACACCATCCTATTCGATTACGAAAACCGATTTGTCCGAGGAAGACCATTTCGTGGAAATGAGTCAGGACGGCGGCACTTTTAATAGCTATAACAAAGAGAAGACTTTCTATTTCGGAACCGCGGATTCTGAGATGCGTTATGTCGGCATCGTCTTTGATTACTACGCCGAAGCGATGGAGTACATCTACAGTATGAACCTAGGCAACGACGTCTTAATGACCCTCAATATCGATGAAGACGTCGGCTTTAAATTCGATTGGACGGTGACGCTTTGATGAGAAAAGGATTAAGGCGTGCCTCAATAATAGCGGTTTTATCACTTATATGTGGGCTTTTAACCGTGGCCGCCGCAAGCGGGGTAACCGTAAAAAGCGGGACGACCACCTTAACGCCAACACCGACTGGAGAAGCGTCAAGTTCCACCACTGCCACAACAACCGTTTATACCTACAACAGTTCGACCGAGGCGCTTACTACCGAAGTGACGACGGTCGTGGATGGCGGTAACCCCGTGGTCACGGAAACGTCTACTAGCATTTCTTCTAGCGATTACGAAGCCATAAAACTACCGGTCCTTACCCCGTCTAGCAACGAGGTATACTGCGTTATCAATTACACTGCCGCGGCCTCGGCGAATCTATCGATCTCCTATACCCTCACCTATAATTCGACGACGGAAAATTACACCTATGCCTTTACTATCACCGCCGAAAGCGAAGTAACGATCTACCTAGCCTCACTTAATGAGAACTATCTCGTCAGCATGAACGGCACTTCCGTTTCCGAGGGTGGAAGCTATACCTATCGACCAAGTTAATAAAGTGGTTTTCAAACAAAATATCCGGGTTTTGCGCCGAATTTGAGTATTGAAACCACTTTTTGTTGTTAAAATAGAGGCTTTATTTGGATTCGTTTTCCCAAAAGGAAGACCAGTTGGAAGCGTATTTATAGGCGCGTTTGGGCATGCTTCTAGGCTTAGGATACCCCGCGATTTCAAAAGGCCCCCTAGGCACTAGATAGGTCCCTTTTTCGTAATCGTTGCAACAAAGCAAACACATGCCTAAAGCGGCTTTCCAGGCATGGTGGGCGAAAAGATAAAGGAAGCCATTGCCAAGGCGCTTTATAACCGGGGCGAAGGCGTTGATGATATTGGTTTTGGCAATGCCAGGATGGGCCATATAGACTTTGGTGCCGCTTTCTAATGCGTTAGCGAATATATTCATGCAGATGCGCTTAGAGATAGCGTAATCGTTATTCCTTTTATCCTTATAGGGCTTTCCTTCCTTATGGCGATGGAAGTAGGGAGAATAATCACCTTTCTTGGGAGAAGAGTTCACGATGGAATCGATGATGACGTATTTGGAGGAAGGAAAGCGTTTATAAAATTCCTCGAAGCAAGTCTGGGTGCCTATGGCGTTGACTTGAAGCGTTATGGAGTTGCCCTCTTTCCCCAAGGAATTCTTCTTGGGGTTATAGATGCCCGCGTTTAAGACGATCGCATCATAAGGGGTATCGGGCAAAGAGCGGATACATTCCCTAATCGAGTTAGGGTCGGCTTGGTCATAGATAACGATATGGGCTGATATGGGGTGCCCTAATTCGTTTTCGATGGTATGTATGCACTCTTTTGCCTTTTCTTCGTTTCTTACCATGAAGGTTACTTCTCCTCCTAAATAAAGGAGGTCTTTGGCGCATTCATAGCCGATGCCGCTAGTGGAACCCGTGATCAAAAAGCGCTTCCCCTTTTGCTGGGAAGCATGCTTTTCAAGGTAAGAGAGGACTTTCTTATTCACGTGCAATATGATACAGCGTTTGAGGAAAATGGAAACGAAGCGATCTCGCTATCCAAAAAGGAAATTATCATATTGATTGATTTGGTGACAAGTCGATGACATATTTTTCCCAGTTAAGGATAATATTACTTAACTTTATAAGGGGTTCTCATTAAATATGAGTGACATAAATTATTGGGGCTTCGTCTTGAAATATGCGAAAGGGAAGAAATGGTTCTTCCCCTTTTCAGTCTTGCTTGCCACCGTCAAAGTAGGGCTGGAACTCGTTCCTTTCTTTATGTTGCCTAATATCATCGACGCCGTTATGGCGGGCAATGATGAAATCAGTTTCTATCTGGCTCGCTTTGCCATCATTTTCTCTTGCCTAGTGGGTTCATTGAAGAACATCACCGTCTTAGACGAGGGCAAGATCGTGGAAGAGGGGACCCACGAAGAGCTTATTGCAAACAATGGTCTATATTCTCACTTCGTTAAGGAAAGAGAAGAGGCCATCGGGTTTAAACTCTAAGGCAAAACGAAAATACCTCCTTTGCGGATAAGGGCGAAAGGGATAGTTATTTATCCTCTTCGCCCTTATTCTTTTTTCGGTGTACAAAGTAGCGGATCACGATTGCTATAACGGAAACTAAAACGATGCCTAGGCAAATAGTTAGGGCAATGATTCGGTGGTCGGAGAAATCAAGCATTGGTGAGGAATCCTTCTTCTAAGGTATAGATTTTATCGCAGATAGAAAGGGTGGAGTCGCGGTGAGAGACTAGGAGAATGGCCTTGTCTTCCTTTTCCTCTAATAGGCTTTTAAGGATATGGGCTTCGGTTTTGGCATCTACGTTACTAGTGGCTTCGTCTAATAGAAGTAGAGGTGCTCCGCTTAGGAAGACCCTAGCTAGGCCTAGCCTTTGCTTTTCGCCGGTAGAAAGGTTATCTTGGCGGTCATTGACTATGGTATCGAAGCCTTTGGGGGTCTTTTCGATATAGTCTAGGATCCCCGCTTTCTTGCAGGCTTCCTTTAATTCCTCTATTGTTGCGTCTTCCTTTGCAATCCTTAGGTTATCGGCATAGGACATCTGAAAGAGATAGGTGGACTGCGAGAATAGGACGACGTTACTACTTAACGCTTCCCTAGAATATGTTTCTATGTCCTCGTTGTTATATAGGACTTTGCCTGAAGTGGGCCTTTCAAAACGAAGCAATAGTTTTAGTAAAGTGGATTTGCCACTTCCAGACTTTCCTTTTATGCCTATGACTTCGCCTTTATGGAGAGCGAGGCTAACGTTATTTAAGATCTTGTTTTCATTGTAGCCAAACTCCACGTTTTCTAACTTTAAAGAATCGAAAACGAATGTATGTCCGCCTTCTTTTTCCTGAGGCTTGGCTTCAACGATATCCAAGACCCTTTCCGCGGAGGCAAAGCTCATCGTGAGATTACCAGGCAAATTAGCCAAAGCGACGACCGGGCCAAACGAGGCTACGATAATCGCATAGCCCATAACGGTTGTCGCTGAGGAAATCACGCCGTTTTGATAAAGGAGAGTGGCCACTATGATTACTAAGATATCAAATAGGGAAATCAATAAATTCGTGATTGAGGAGAATCTAGCAGCCTTATCGTTAAGTTTCTTTGAGATGGCATTTAACGTGGACGATACCTTGGCAATCTCTTTTTTCGCGTCCTCTTGGTGAGCGAAGGTCACGACTTCCCTTACCCCATAGATATGGTTAAGGTATTTGCTTTCGCTTTCCGCGAGGGCTTTGCGGTATTCCTTGCCTAATTTCCTATTGGAAAGATAGAAAAGAGTTGGGACTAGGAACCCTATGATGAGATAAGAGGCTAGACCTATGAGCATGATTTGATAACCGCATAGAAGTCCTAACGCTATAAGAACGCCTGTTTCGACGAATATCGCGATGAAGAATGGGGTGATCGTATGGGCATAGAAGACTTCTAAGGATTCCGTATCGCTTTGAAGGATCGAAAGGATGTCCCCTTTGCTTCTATCGTCCAATACTTTGGATCCTTGTTTCCTTAAGGCGTGGAAGACCTTGTTCCTTACGTCTGCAAGAAGAGTAAACGCCATAAAGTGGTTTAGGTATTGTTCGACGAACCTTAATCCGCCTCTAGCAAAACCAGAGATTAGGATCAATGCGATCAATAGACCAAAGGAAATGGATATTCCTAACCCAAGGCCATTTGCGATAGATAACCCCGCAAAGAAGGTGATGCCCATCGCGGCGAAGAAACCAAGGGTACCTACGATTACCGCCAATACGATTAGCCAAACGTGCTTTCCAACCAAAGAAAGCATGCCCTTAATAAGGGTGAATACGTTGCGGCGTTTCATGCTAAGGCCTCCCCAAGACGCTCGAAGGACAAAGCTTTCTTGAATTCGCTTTCTTTGGAGAGTAGGTCGCTAGGCGTTCCGCTTTCCTTTATGGTGCCATTACTATCGATTCTATAGACCATCCTCGCGTTAAGCGCGTTTTGAAGCCTATGGCTAATTAGCAATACGATTCTAGATTCCGCTAGGGCCTCGGTCATTTTGATGATGATGGCCTCAGACTCCTTATCGATGTTGCTTGTGGTCTCATCGAATATGCAGAAGTCGCGGGGAGAAGATAAGTAATAGGCTAGAAGTAGTCGTTGTTTCTCTCCGCCCGAGAGATCGCTAGCGCCTTCTTTAGGCAAATAGTCTAAACCTCCTGCCTCTTTGATCCTTTCTGCCATTGAAACCTTTTCTAGTAATTCCCACATCCTTTCTTCTTCTAGATTTGGACAATAGAAGAGGAAGGCCTCTTTGACGGATTTATGTAAGAGGAAGGAATCGCTAGATAGATAGAAGCAACGAGAATGGAAATCGGATAGGGAAATAGAGGAAAGCTCTTTATCGTTTATCTTGATGGAACCCTCATATCCAAATAGTTGCTTAGATAAGATTTTGGCTAAGGTGGACTTGCCGCTTCCCGTCTCGCCAATCAAGGCGTTTAACCCTTTTTCAAGATGAATATTGAGGTTTTGAAGCGTTTTTGACTTAGAATCCTTATAAGCGAAGGAAAGGTTTTGAATATCAATATTAGTGAAAGAAGATAAAGTTTCGTTTCCAGAAGGTAAGTCAGCTTCCTTTAATAGCCCTAGGACTTTTTTCCCTGAGGTCGCTCCGTTCATAGCGACGTGGAAGGCACTTCCTAACGCTCTCATAGGAAGGAAGAATTCGGCTCCTACTAAGCATAGGAATAAGGCGACGAACAAAGAGAACTCGCCATTGTTTGCCCCTAGAAGAGTAAGCGTGATTCCAACGGCCGCCCCACCATAAGCGACGACGTCCATGATGGTCGTGGATGCTAGTTGCATGACCAAGACCTTCATGGTGATCTTCCTAAATTCTTCGGAATCTCTTTTCATCTTCTCTTCCATCTGTTTGTCATAATGGAAGATCAATAGTTCCTTCATTCCCGAGACCGAATCTAGATACGCCCCTCCTAGGGAGATATATTTGTCCCAATAGGTTGCGAATATCTTCTTTGCCCATTTGCTGACCATGATGATGGACATCGGGATAAGGGGTACGCAGGCTAGATATAAAATGGCGACCTTCCAGGAAAAGAACATGAACATCACAAATAGGCTTATGGGTGCAAGCATTGCAAAGAAGAAGGAGGGAAGGTAGGAGGTGTAATATAGCCTAAGTTGCTCTACCCCCTCACTAGAAAGTTGGGCGATCTCTTGGGCGGTATAAGGGCAATGTCCTTCTAAGCGAACGTATTTTTCATAGGTATCATCCCTAACTTTCTTTGAGACATAATCCGCCAAAGAGGAGGTGAGTTTGCTTTTCCCTATATGGAAGAAAGCGACCAAAATGGCGCATCCTAAAGCGAAAAGTAGATACCACCAGCCATCATTCCCGTTATAGAAGGATTCAATAGACAAACATAGAAGCGCGGTTAGACCAACCGAAGCCACTAAGGAAAGAAAGGAAAATAGAGTAATCAGGATAAGCAGATGCGTCTTTCCTTTGATGTATGCAAGTAAGTTTTTATCCATCATAATTCTCTTTCCTCCTTTTCCTTTTCTTCTAAGGCGTCCTTTTCTTTGATGGCAAGATACTCCTTTCTAGAGACGGGGGTAACCCGAAATACGAAGTATCCGTATTTGCAAGCGATTAAGACGGTGAATACGATCGACATCGCAAGTTTATTGATAAACCAAAGCGAAGTCATTAGCATTGCTGATACCACTAGCAATAATATCAGTTCGCCATAAAGGGTCATGACGCGGTGTTTGGCGAAGTTGCCAACGTGGTTTTTGTATAGCTTTGAGTTTAGAAACCATTTCGCAAATCTCTCGCTTCCCCTAACAAAGCAAAAGGCGGTAAGTAGATAGAAGGGCACGGTTGGGATAACCGGTAGGAAGATACCCACCGTTCCAAGCGCAAGGGAAATAAACCCCACGATAAGAAAAAGGATGCGGATGATCCTGCTTCTGACTAGTTTGATTTCATTTGGGTCTTTCTTCTTATCCATTCTTTTCCCTTTCCTTCCTTTTTAACCTTCGTTTTTCGCGTTTGGTTTCGATTAGGTGAGAAACCGCCAAAACCGGATGATGAAACATCATCCTAGGACCGGAGAAGCGCATGACTTCCCTTATCCTTTCCCGATGTGCTTTGTCATAGCAATGGATTTTGCAGTTGGAGCAAAACGGTTTGTTATCACCATGTGGGCAAAGGGAAAGGCGATAATGGCAATAGGAGGAGAGTTCCTTGCATTCTTCGCAGAGTTCGCCTTTCTTAGGGTGATGATGCTTTTTGCAATACAGGGCGATCATCATATCGACGACCTCCGTCTCCTTCTTATATTTCTGCTCCGTCATCCTCATAGGGAAAAGTTAAATAAGATTAACCTTATGAATCATACATGTTTCATAAAGGAAACGGAATGAAGAACCTTAGGCGATTTGAATGGAAGAAACCAAAAACTACCCATCGATTTAAAAAAAAGAAGGGGTTCTCCCCTCCTATTGGTGTCTATCTCTTCTTTATGCCTAAGCTTTATGAACGTAAGTAGGCTATTGCCTAAGGTATTTTCCCTTTAGCAAGGCGATTTTATCTTCGTCTAGGCCGCAGATTTCTTTTAGGAAAACATCCACCGACCCATAGAGTTCATCGATCTCATCAAAGGTGGCGTCCAAATATTCTTTTCTAGCCGCGTAGTTAGCAAGGAAGGCTTCCTTTTGTTCGCCTTGGTATCTTTCCGCGATCACTTTGTAATATAGGGGGTTATCGTTAGTTAAGAGATAGTCTTTGTAGATCGTTTCCTTATCGAAACCCAAGGCGTATTCGGCTATGGCCGCGACTACGCCGGTCCTATCTTTGCCCGCGGAGCAATGGAAAAGAATGCCGTGCTTGCTTTCTAAAAAGAGTTCAAAGATCTTGGTCCAGATCTCTTTCTTTTCCTTGTGGACCATGCAGCGATAGTAATAAACCATATCGCCCAAGCTAAGGCCTTTGACTTCGATCGTCTTCCTATCGGAAATTAGGGGCAAGTTGATGTGTTTGACCAGAAACATCCAGGAATCCTTCCTTTTCTTACATTCCTCGGGCCTTCTTAAATCGATGATCAAACGGAGGTCATGCCCCTTCTTAAGCATCCTCTTGTCCTTAAGGGTAAGTTTATAGGGAAGGTCGCTTCTAAGAAGCTTCCCCGTCTTAAGCCCAATGTAATCAAGATCCCTAAAATTTCTCATACGAGAATAATCATATAGGAAAACGCATGCGCGTGGGTCTATTTCCCTGTTTTTGCTAGTGCGTTAGAGACTAGCCCTAGGAACAAAGGATGGGGCTTATTGGGCCTAGACTTGAATTCGGGGTGGAACTGGACTCCCACGAAGTAGGTGTTATTGGTCTCGATGGTTTCGACGATATAGCCATCGGGGGAAGTGCCTCCGATAATCAAGCCCGCCTTTACTAGGACATCCCTATAATCGTTATTGAATTCATAGCGGTGCCTATGGCGTTCAAAGATGACCTCTTCCTTATATTGCTCTTTTATCTTGCTGCCTTCCCTTAGGTGGCATTCATACCTTCCTAGGCGGAGAGTCCCACCTTTATCGGTGTTGTCATTTTGATCTGGCAGAAAATCGATGACCCTATGGGTGGAATCGGGGTTGAATTCACGCGAGTTTGCATCCGAATATCCACACACGTCCCTTGCGAATTCGATAACGGCGATCTGCATTCCAAGGCAAATCCCAAGATAGGGAATATCCTTTTCCCTACAGTATTTCGCGGTCAATATCATCCCTTCTATGCCTCTAGAGCCAAATCCTCCTGGGACGATGACGCCGTCTACGCCATGAAGCTTTCTTTCTATTGTTTCTTCTTCGATGGTCTCACTATCGATCCATTTGATTTTGATTTTTGCCCCTAATCTAAACCCGGCGTGGGCCAAGGCTTCCGCGACGGACAAATAAGCATCATGGAGTTTAACGTATTTACCTACTAAGCCAATCGTGACGGTTTTATCTAGATGCTTGATTCGGTGAACTAGGTCTTTCCAATCGGATAGATCTGGACGAGAGGTCTTTAACTTTAATTCCCTGCATACGATGTCTCCAAAATGCTGTTTCTCTAACATCAAAGGGGCTTCATATAGAGTGGGAAGAGTCCTATTTTCAAAGATGCAGTCTTCTTTGATGTTACAAAATAAGGCGAGTTTGGAGAACATGTCCTTATCTAGTTTTTTGGTGCAGCGAAGCACCAAGATGTCAGGATGGATTCCTAAGCCCTGAAGCGTCTTAACGGAATGTTGGGTGGGTTTGCTCTTATGTTCCTTTGAGCAATCTAAATAGGGGATAAGAGTGACATGAACATATAAGGCGTTATCCTTGCCTACTTCTAATCCGATTTGCCTAATGGCTTCTAGGAAAGGCTGAGATTCGATATCGCCAACCGTGCCTCCTACTTCGCAAATTAAGACATCGGGGTTTTCGTGCTTTGCCGCGGCGTAGATGAATTTTTTGATCTCATTGGTGATATGAGGGATGACTTGGACGGTTTTTCCTAGATATTCTCCTCTTCTTTCCTTATTTAGGACATTCCAATAGACCTTACCGGTAGTAAGGTTGGAGAAACGGTTAAGATCTTCATCGATGAATCTTTCATAGTGCCCTAAGTCGAGGTCAGTTTCCGCGCCGTCTTCGGTTACATAGACTTCGCCATGTTGGTAGGGTGACATGGTGCCAGGATCGACATTGATATAGGGGTCGAGCTTTTGTGAGGCGACTTTTAGGCCCCTTTCCTTTAATAATCTACCTAGACTTGCCGCGGTGATCCCCTTGCCTAAACCGGAGACAACCCCGCCAGTAACAAATACGAATCTGCACATACGTTTTCCTCCCATAAAAAGAAAACAACATCCTTGGATGCCGTGACGTAAAGGCTAACAAAGTACCTTCGCGAAAATGCCGATTTCACGAAGAGTTTTCATTGCTGGCCATGCAATAAAAACAACGCATTTTAGTATAAAAAACATACGTTGCGTGTCAAATGTTTTTTGTCGCTAAATCGATAAATTTTTTACTCTTGGGTTTCGGTTTTCTTCTCTTTGAGCAAGACGAATTTCTGAAGCGGGAAAAGCGCGACCATCTGCACGGTCCCCGCGGCCATCGCGGCAATCGTTGGGGCAGCTCCCTCTAAGCCAACTGAAGTTAGCCCGTTGACGATAAGGCCCTGCAACCAGGTGGAGAAGAAGATAAGAAGAAGCAAGATGATGATATAGGCTACATAATGCCACCATGGGGCATCGCTTCTAAATGTCTTGGACTTATTAACGAAATAGCCGATTGTGTTGGCGATTAGATTAGAAAGGAAGAAGGGGAGGATATAGCCCCAGTTAGAATGACCAACCCCTATTGTTTCTTCGGTGAAGATAACGGAGAGGAAGCTAGGAAGAGGCTCGGTCCAGCCTTTCATCATGAAATATAGAAGATTCACTAGACCTAGCTGGATGAGGGTGACCCCAATGGAGACAAATAAAAACTTTATGGCTTGCCACAAGGTCTTAATGCCTTTTTTCTCGGCTTTGGAGTCGAGGTTAGTCAGAAAGTCGCCTTTCTTTTTCTTTGGGGTATCTTCCTTCATGCCTTTCATTGTATGGAATAAACGAAGTAGGTCAATTGTTTATAGGAAAAATTCCAATGGGTTTTGAACGTGACAAAAAGAAGGGAATCTTGAGAAGAAAAATCGAGTTTTGTATAGAAACCAGCGTTAAAACGAAAAGGATTGGAACCAAATCAATGGACAAATAAAGATTTAGATTCCGGCAATAGGAATGGCATAGACCTGTCCTTTTACGATGGGGTAGACCTTATCGGTGGAACAGATTAAAAGGGAGGTTCCTAGATTATAAGAAGTTCCTTCGACTTGTTTGAATGCCTTGATTGCTTTGCTATCGTAAGCGATGCCAGATTTGATTTCGATGCGGTGGAGACTCCCGTCCTTAAGCACCAATAGATCGATCTCGTTACCGTTATTATCGCGGTAATAATAAAGGCCAACGTTCTTTCTGTTATTGAGGTAAGAAGAACGGATTTCGTTGACGACATAGGTCTCTACAAAGCCTCCGCTAAAAAAGCTAGAGGCAAGAGTGGCGGCAGAATTGACTTTGAGAAGATGACAGGCAAGACCGGTGTCAGAAAAATATACCTTGGGTCGTTTAACCACTCTTTTAATTACCGAAGTATCGTTATAGGGCTCTAATAGATGAATGATGTCGCCAGCAAGAAGTACCGAAGTCCAGGCTTGTATGGTTTTAACATCCATTTCGATTGCTTTAGCGATATTGTTATAGATAAGTTCTTGTCCCGTTAAAGAAGCGAGAACCTCCATGTACCGGCGGAAGGCAAGTTTATCACGCACATTGATTATCTCGGAGACATCCCTCTCGATATAGGACTCGATGTAATCCTCGTAGAAGGTATCTTGGTTTATATTCTCATTATCATATAGTTCGGGGAAATGGCCTCTTACGATCTCTTCATAAAGACTAAGGGGAGGAAGGGGAGAAGCGGTTGCTCTATTTTGAATGGAGGCCAAGTCAAAATTAAAAGGCGGTTCCTCTTGCCCAAGGATTTCGCTTCTAGATAATGGGAGCATATGGATGATGGAGATCCTACCTGCCATCGATTCGGTAACGCCTTGCATAAGGCGATAAGCTTGAGAACCCGTAATAATGTACATCCCATAATTGTGAGGGTTGTTTATCTTTTCCTTATTTACGACCGACTCCATAGCGTCAAATAATCCGGGTGCTTTCTGTATTTCGTCTATGATAAGGGGCCAAGGATGGAGGGAAAGAAACAGTTCAGGGTCTTCCCTAGCCATTTCTCTTTCCCTTGGAGAATCTAAGGAAACATAGGAAAACCCTTTCTCTATGAACAGAGTTGCAAGAGTGGTTTTACCAACTTGTCTAGCCCCGGTTATCAAAGTGACAGGCTTGGTCTTAACTGAGATTTCTATTTGCTTAAGTACCGTTCTGTTAATCATTTTCGAACCTCTATCAGTAATATAATCTAGTATTTTTTGGAATTCAATTCCATTTTTGTATAAAAACCGTTATCTAATTTATATGGTGATGGGCGCTCTCTTAATAGAAGAAAAAGGAAACTCAATAGTATTCGCTAAGTGAATTCCCTATTTCTTTTCTGTTCATATAACGTTGCCTTAAGGGTTATAAAAGAGATTAAAAAACAATGCAGAAATCAAAGATTTGCCATGAAAACGTTTACATCTATCCCCTTTTACCTCCCTTTATGAATATTCATAAAAAGAATTCATGCAAAAATGTTGACATTGGTAAAATGGAAACTATGATATTGGCGATCGAATAGAGGAGCGCTACAGAAGAGTAGCCTAGTCCCATTAGGCAAAACGGGATTATGGCGAAAGGCAAGAGCGCCGAAACCCTCACCTTCGCCTAAAGGTGTTGAGTTGGGCCAAGTGGAAATACTTCTTGGACTCTCCTAGATGAAAAGTCTAGGTTGGCACTATTGATGCTAGCGGTCCTTCTGGGGCGCCGGTCGCATTGGTAAATAAGCCATCGATCGGGCACAGGAGGTTTTCTTTTTATGAAAACAAATTTATTGAGGCATTTCGCCTTGGCCGCGATGACCGTGGCAACGCTGGCATCTTGCGGAAACGGTGCAACCGACGCAAACGTCATCCGAATCGGACTCGAATGCGCCTATATTCCCTTTAACTGGGTGGCGGAAGGGGAAAACGAATTCACCCTCCCCATCAAAAACCATGCGGGCAGCTTTGCCGATGGCTATGACATCCAAATCGCCAAGAGGATTTCGGAGAAGCTCAACAAGAAAGTCGAGATCGTCCAGACCAAATGGGAATCGCTCATCACCGATCTTCAGATGAATTCCATCGATTTGATCATCGCCGGCATGACCGAGACCGAGGAAAGGGCGAGGCAAATCGCCTTTACCAGCGAATATTATCGTTCCGAACTCGTTTTGGTTACCTCGTCTACCGTGGCCGCAAAATACAACACGTCCTTAACCGCGAACGAATTCAAGACCTTGGTGACTGGACAAAACATCGTCTCCCAGGTATCGACCGTCACCAATGACGTCATCGATACCTTCGTCTCTAACTATGGCGCGGTCCATGTCACCCCCGTGGCGACGTTTGCCTTAGCTGCCCAAGACGTCGTTAACGGCTCGGCTTTCGCCATGACCGCCGAACTACCGGTCGCCTCTAGTATCGTATCCAAGCTCCCTTCCCTAGGAATCGTTCGCTTTGCCCAAGAGGTTTTAGGCGAAGCCCAAAGCGAATTAGGTGTTTCTATCGGTGTCAGGAAATCCGACACCACTCTTCTATCCGACGTCAACTCCGTCCTCTCTGGCATCACCAAAAATGAGCGCGAAGCCGTCATGGCAGCGGCCGTGAGTAGGTCCGGAGGCGCAGAATGAACCTGGGAGAGGACCTATCCCGTTTACTCTCCACCTATTGGAGTCAATTCCTACTCGGTTTGGCAGGTACCCTCGTCCTTTCGATCGTGGGTACCGGCGTCGGTTTGTTCCTAGGCGTTTTCTTGGCCCTAGGGAAAAGATGGAAGGTCAAAGACGGCGACCCTATCCCCCTAAGGGTAGGGAAATACGCGGTCAGGGGTCTTTGTGTCGGCTATAGCGCCGTAATTCGTGGCACCCCCATGATGGTGCAGGCCCTTTTGTTCAAATATGGCTGTATGGCCATGGGGTTAAACTGGAATAACGTTTTGCCTGGGATCGACGTCTTCAATGGCTGGATGATTGCGGGTTTGATCGTCATCACATTAAATACCACCGCCTATATGGGAGAAGTGGTAAGCAGTGGATTAAACGGTGTCGATAGGGGACAGGAAGAAGGGGCGAGGTCGCTAGGATTATCTTCTTCGCAGGCCCTATGGTCCGTCATTTTGCCCCAGGCGTTAAGAAACGCGATTCCCACGATCGGCAATGAATGGATCGTAAACATCAAGGACTCCTCCGTTTTAAACGTCATCGGCGTCGCCGAGCTTTATTTCGCCGCCTATAACGCGGCCAACGATTCCTATGCCTTCATGGCGAGCTATCTCATCATCGCGGCCATCTATTTGATCTTGACCTTGGTCAGCAACCTCGTTTTGAAGCTCATCGGCATCAAACTCGAGGGCAAGGCCATATTCGGGTTTAGGAAAAGGAGGGTTGCCGTATGAGTATCCTCGAAGTCAAAAACCTACGTAAATCTTTCGATGGGGAAATCGTATTGGACGATGTCTCCTTTACTTTGGAAAAGGGGGAATGCCTTGTAATCCTAGGCAATTCGGGCTCTGGAAAGTCTACTTGCCTGCGCTGCATCAACCTTTTGGAACACCCGGACAGCGGGGAGATCCTATTTAACGATGAGAACATCCTTTCTAGGGGCGTGAACGAAAATACTGTCCGCTCCAAGATCAACATGGTCTTCCAATCCTTCAATCTGTTCGCGAATATGTCGGTTTTATCTAACTGCATGCTCGCGCAAAGGAAGGTATTGAAAAGAAGCAAATCCGAAGCTAGGGAAATCGCCTTGGCCAACTTAAGGAAAGTGGGTCTACTAGATAAGGCAGATGCCTTTCCCTCTTCCTTATCTGGAGGTCAAAAGCAAAGGGTCGCGATCGCGCGTTCCCTCTGCATGAACCCCGAGATCCTTTTATTCGACGAACCCACCAGCGCCCTCGACCCAATGATGGTCGCCGAGGTATGCAACGTCATGGCGAACCTTAGGAAAGAAGGGGTCACCATGATTTTGGTAACCCACCAAATCGACTTCGCCAAGAAAATCGCAAGCAAAACGATGTTTCTATATTCGGGCAAAGTCGACTGTTTGGATGAGACCTCAAAGGTCTTCTCTTCCCCTACTGCGAAGTTTGCCGAGTTCCTGGCGGCGGAAACCAAATAGGTTTTTGTCGCTACCAAAAAATCACAGCACTTGTCTTTTTTGCGTCTAAGTAATTCTAGTAGAGGCGAAACGAAGAGACCCTATTGATGAGGGGTTCGCTATTTCTTTTGGTGAAGAAACTAGGGGGGGACGGCGTTTCCCCTTTATGGCAAAAAACGGTGCAAAACCCGGATATCTTTTTTGAATTCGCTAGGCTATTTGACCTTTGCTTCGTCTTCTTCCTCGAAGGAAGCATAGGTCGGAGTCTTTAACAAAGCGCCGCATTTTGGGCAGCGCTCCAAAGTTCCTTCATAGTATTCGTTGCCGCAATATTCGCAGCTTTTCTTCACCAGTTCCTTAGGCGCCTTTACAGCCTTGGACAGGTTTTTGTTCCTGATGCTTCCGATGATGGAAGTTCCGATCAAGAAGGCGACAACGGCTTCCCAGAAGGCGGTGAAGACCCAAGCCCCGGGATCGACTTCGAAATAGGATTCCATGGCTTTTGGGATGGCGGATTTTATCGCGTCGTCGAAAGCTTTGCCGATGGAGCAAGAGGAATCCTCTAAGTTAACGGAGATCCCATTTCCTATGGCGTAGATGGTCTTTTGGCTTAATGCGGGGTCGGTATCGTTTCCCTGCATCAGTTCATAGTTATATTTCCCTTTGTTCCCATCGTCATCGGCATAGACGAATAGCCAATGGGATTCGTCTTTGAACATATTGAGGTATAAATCATAACTATATCCGGACAAAGAGGCATAACTAGCCTTCCAATCGGCGTTTTTGATGGTGACTAGGCTTGGGGAGACCCCCGTCACCTCATAGAATTGGTGGAAGGTATCAAGCAAAGCCTCCTCTTCTTCGGCTGAGATTACGCTTGTGTTATCGACGACCTTAAAGGAAGAAGGGTAATCGGTGGAAATCTTTTTGGGGTTATGGAATCCTGAAAGGAGGATGACGGCTATAGGGGCTAGGGCGAAGATTCCTAGGAAAACGAAACCCCCGATGCCCGTCTTTTTCCTACTTGCGGGATCGACGTTGGTAAATAGGGCATGTGGCCTAAAACGAGAATCGTAATAGACGTAGCAAGTGGAACCAGGGAAATAGGTCCTCGAGGAACGATAGGAAGAGCCTCCGCCGCCAGAAGAGCCGGAGCTATGGAATCCGCCACCGCTAGATCCACCACCAGAAGAATGAGGCATGCTTTGCCCTCCTTTCCACAACAAGACATTGTAATAGAAATAATCCTTCGTGGGGGAACGAATTGGGACAATCAAACAAAAAGAAGGGAGACATGCCCCCTTCTTTTGCTTTGTTTGCCTTATCTATTTTCTAGCCTTAAGCTCTTTCTTACGGGCATACATTAGCGCATCGGCCCTTTCGAAGACCTCATGCAGGTTTTTGTCCTTGCCCTTTTCGAAGTTAGCCATGCCGATTGAAATCGATTCCTTCTTCTGAAGGTGGTTTTCCTCGATTAGATGGTTGACCTCTACTAAGATCTCATCCCGATGGTCGTAGTCTTCCCCTTCCAGGATGACCACGAATTCGTCTCCCCCAATCCTATAGACTGGGGAATGCTTATAGGCTTTGCAGATGATCGTGCAGGCGTCTTTGATATATCTATCGCCTACTTTGTGGCCATAGGTGTCATTTACTTCCTTTAATCCATTGACGTCGCATACAAGTAGGCTAAAGGGGAGTACGGAGCCATCCTCGATATCGTCGTTGATCTTGGTTTCGATCTCGGAGAAGGCGTGCTTGCTCTTAACCCCCGTCAAAGGATCGCGGTAGGCGATTTCCTTGACTTCATCAAGAGACCTCGCGTAATTTTCCTCGCGCTTAACCTGGTCGTCGATGTTGCTGATGCCGACGACGACGTGGTATTGGTCCTCTAGCATCATCTTGGTGATCTTGATTCTGCTATAGTAGGGCCTCCCTTCCACCATTATGCGGATGGTAAGGGCGAAGCTTCTGTCTTTAGAAAGGACGTTTAATACGTTTTCTTTGTTGCAGGCGGCGAAATAGATAGGCAAATCGTCTGGATGGACGTGCTTCATCAGTCCCTCGGGACTACTAAAGAACATCGTTCCCTCCTCAGGGATTCCCAATGTTTTGAATTTGTCCGTGGAGGAATATTGCTTATAAACGTCGTTTTTGGTGTCGACATAGAAGAGGGCGACATAGTCGGATGCGAGGGCTTCGGCGATGCCGGCGAAGGTAAGATGGTTCTTTTTGGCGTTTTCGTATGCCTCGATACGTTTCATGTGGGCATCGATGTTTTTGAATCCCACGACGATATGGTCGTTGTCGTTGATCATCTTCGTGACCTTCATCTCGACATATAGGGGAGCGTCTTTGACTATGATCCTAAAGATGAGACCGAAGCTTTTGTCGACGGAGAGTACCTTGCCCACGTTTTCTGGGGTAAAGGCGGTCCTTACCATATCAACATCCTCGACGTAGACGAGGTTCATGAGGCTATTGCTAGTCAAAGAAAAGAAATCGTCCCCAACGGCTGGGAAGTTGAGGGAGCGATAGAATTCGCTTGAGGAATATTCGATGTAACTCCCTGTTTTGCAATTGACGTAGAAACTGCTGACAAAGTCAGATGCCAGAGCTTGTGCAATCGCGGCTTGGGACAAGCGAAAGCTTTTCTTCAAAGCCTCCGCTTCTTTCTCTTTTCTCATTAAGTTTCCTCTTTCTAAGGGACCCCATTATATCCCCATGTGGATAAATTGATAGGAAAAACTATGTGATTGTGCATTTAAACTCTGCCAATCTATTGTTTTAACCGCCAAAGGCTATATCGATGTTTCCTGCTTTATTAGGATGTAGCGTTTCCGTTTTCTATCGTAAAGCAGTTCGTAAAAAACGTCGAAATTATAGAAGAATACCTTGATCTCCTGGATGTTTCTCCAGAAGGTGAGTTCTGAGATCTGTAGTTCCGCCAAAGCCTCTGCCTTGGTGATGAAACCCTTCTCCATAAGCGTGTTGAAAATATAGAGTAAGGCCTGCGATTTCGTGACCCTCATGTTCCTATGCCTCTCTTTTGTAAAGAAAGGTGCACCCATTTCGTCGACGCCGTTATTATTCATCTAGAATCGCTTAAAGGGTTTCAAGAGGGCTGAATATGCTTAAAGAAAAGAGAAGATTCGACTCCCGTTTACTTTAATCCCCCTACTGTATCGGCTTTTTCCTCCGTTTTCCTATTCGTTTATTGTAGGAAAGGAGCCTATCATTATTTGATAGTGGAATAGAAAAATATAAGGGGTAAGCGGTTTTATACGCCCCAATTGACGGGTCGGTTATTGGGGTTCCAGGAGGAAGACCAGCCGGAGGGTTTTGAGGTGGCTTCGCAGTTTATCGTCAAGGAGGTGCAGTTGTAGAAGGCGTGGGTCCAAATGGTGTCCACGTTATAGGGAATATAGACGCTAGTCAACCCAGTGCAACCCGCAAAGCTATAATCCCCCAATATGACCATGGAGTCGGGCAGGGTTATCTCCTCGATGTTGGTTTTCCCATAGAAGGCATTGGTGGAGACCATGGCAACGGGAAGGCTATTTACGGTAGAACGTATCGTTGGGTGGTCATTATATGCCCTCACCACGGTATAGGCATCCGTATAACCATCGGTTAAAGCGCAATATAAGACGCCTTCATAACCGATGGCGCTAAACCCTTTGCCTCCTATGACGACCGGTTTATGTTCGCTATTCCATTTCGTTCCCCAATCCGGATCATAGGCGCCTTCGGTCATGATGATGAGGTTTTCGTGGGAGCCGACAAAGATATCGTCGCCCAAAGAAGTGATTTGATAGCCGATTTTTGCCCACTGCAACTTTGAGCAAGAGGAGAAGGCGCCGGTTCCAATCGTCATGGCGCAGTCGCTGCTGGATAGGATCTTCACACCCTCTAAGGAAGTGCAGCCCCTAAAGGCATAGTTACCGACGGTTTCAAGGTATTTTGGGAAGACGATGGTATCGATGCCCGAATACCCGTCGAATGCGTAGGGACCGATTTCGGTGACGGTATACTCTTCGCCGTCCAATTCGATGGCGTCAGGGATGACCAGGGTCGTTCCAACCTTGGATTCGTCTTCGCCAAGGACCTTTGCCTTTTTGCCGCTAAGCTTAACGAAGGATAGATAGGGATAGTTATAGGGATCGAGGGAGTTATAGCGATATTTGGCATAAACGGTGATGCTCCCTTTTTCCTTTGCATCGCTTCCTTTGATGGTCGTTATTTCGCTAGTAAGTTCTGAATCTGAGCACCAAGAAACGAAAACATATCCGTCTTTTGCAGCGTTTTCTAGCAATACTTCCTCATTATATAAAATAGAGGATGGGTTATTCTCGCTATTGGCCCCGCCATTAAGAACGTAGTTGACGGGGTAGGAAACGGCTTCGTATTTGGCGACGAAGACCATGTTGTCGACTATGGAAACGGAGACGAGGACGGTACCGTCTTCGTCTATGATGTGCTTATTGTTATAGGTCCATCCCTTGAAGATATGGTTTTCCTTTGTCACGTCGAAGAAGAATGCGTCATCTAGAGAAGTAACTTCGATTGGCCCAGAATAGGAAGGGGATGTCCCTCCGTCTAAGTTAAAGTCGATGGTATAGGTGATGGGGGCCTCGCTTGAGGACGATTCCTCGCTTGATGAGGATTCCTCATTACTAGATTCCTCCTCGCTAGATGAAACCGAGGATTCCTCGATGCTAGATTCCTCTATACTGCTTTCTTCGCTTGTGATTTCGCTCGATGATTCTTCGCTTGTAGATTCTAAACTAGACTCCTCGCTACCAGATTCTTGAATTGAAGACTCAGACGAAGCGGCCTCAATAGACGATTCCGCTAAACTTGATTCACTAGAGGAGGCTTCTTCGATACTAGATTCGCTATTCTGGCTTTCGGTAGAAGACGCCTCAATTGAGGAAGAAGAGGAAGAATCCCAAGGGGAGTTATTCTTGTTGTTGCTATTAAATAGACTGATTCCAATCCCAACCGCGCTTCCAATTGAGATTAGACCGGCGAGGATGAGCACGCCCGTGATGACCCAAACAGATGCTTTGCCGGTGTTTTTCACCGTGGGAATCGGGGCAACGGCGATAGGTTCGATGCAAAAATAGAGTTCATCGATTTTGATGCCATAGAAATAGACGAGGGAAAGAAACTCCTCTTGGTTAGGGAAAGACACGCCTTGCTCAAAACGGATTATCGCCCCAACGGGGATAGAGAGCTTTTCCGATAGTTCTGCCTGGGTGAGGCCTTTCGACTTCCTTAATTTCCTTAGGTTGGCCCCGAATTCCTTCGCGTCAAAGGATTTCTCCTCGCACAACGAGCTTTCCTTTTTGACCTCCCCTAACAATAGGCCCTCAAGATCGATTTGATAAAGTGATGCCAGCTTTCCCCAGACGGGAAGGCCAGGGCTGCCCTTCCCATTTTCCCATAAGGAAATCGTTTGGGTCGAATACCCAAGGGATTCGGCGACCTTGGTTTGCGATAAACCGATTTCCGCTCTGCGTTGGGAAAGAAAATCCTTATCCATGCCTCTAGATTTTATTACATAAAACCCCTTGTCGGGGTCATAAACTCATGTACGTTTCGCTTATTTTTCAAAAAAGCGTCGGTTCTCTATCAAATTCTGATAGTCAGCGGCTCTAGAATTGAAGGATATTAAGGAGACTATCCATGAATAAATTCGCCATTACCCTTTCCCTTGCATCCTTGTCATTATTGCTAGGAAGCTGCTCTTTCACCAACAAAACCTCTTCGACGCCGTCAGAGTCAAAGACGTCGTCTATTGTGGAGAGCTCTTCTAAGGAAGAAAGCAGCAAAGAACAATCCTCCAAAACATCTTCCTCCAGTGAAGAAAAATCAAGCGAACGCAAAACCATCAACGTCACCGGCGTCTCATTAACGACTACTTCGGCAACGCTAGAAGAAGGAAAAACCAAACAACTTTATGCGACTGTATCGCCATATAACGCGGATAACCGCAAAATCAGTTGGACTAGCAGCAACAAATCCGCCGCGACCGTTACCAACGATGGTTTGGTAACCGCTGTCAAAAAGGGTGAAGCCGTCATCACGGTCAAAACCGAAGACGGAGGTTTCACGGCCTCATGCACGATAAAAGTCGTCGAACAGGAAAAATTCTCCTATGCGATTGGGGATACAACCGTCGAGATCATCACGAAGAAAACCACCTATTCGAGTTCCAACTATATTCGTATCTTCACCCCCGTTACCAATAACGGCAACGTAAACATCTATTTGTCTAGCTGCAGCTATGACGTCTATTCGTCTACCGATGCGGTCGTGACTTCCATCTCGACTTATAGCGTCGATAGGACACCGGGGATATTGATGCCTGGGGAGACCGGGTATTACACCGTGTTCAAAACTTATGAGGAGGAAGTGAAGGAAGGCCTTAAGGTTGAGCCGCACATCACGATAAAAAACGCGAAAAACTATGATGCCAATCGTTATGACGTTTCTAATGTCTCCTTCTTCGTCGACGATATGTTCGGACTTTCCGCAAGAGGAAAAATGACCAACAACACTAAGGAAAAAGGCTCCACTCTCGATAGCGTCGATGTCGTCCTTTTCGACAAGGCGGGCAAATATCTTGATACGCTTTCCACTTTGGCCCCGGCTTCTTTGGAACCAGGGGAAAGCGCCGTATTCGAAGCGAATAGCCTTTATGCGACCCGAGATGCCAATATCGTGGAATCCAACATTGGCAAATATGTCGTCTACGCCTATTTCTATGAAATCGTAATCACTCTCTAAGGGGGAAGGAAAGAAGGATCCTGCTGGAATTCAGCAGGATCCTTTTTACGTTAATTGATGTATGTATCGCTTATTTTTCCAAAAACTCCAATAGACGCTTGAATAAACGGTTCTCTTGGATTGGCTTGGAAAGGTGTGCGTTCATGCCCGCGGCCAAACACTTTTCGACGTCTTCTGCAAAAGCGTCGGCGGTCATGGCGATGATGGGGATTTTCTTGGCGTCTTCCCTATCGAGTTTACGGATTGCTTCGGCGCATTCTAAGCCAGTCATCCTCGGCATCCTTAGGTCCATTAGGATCACATCGTAATAGCCTTCTTCGCTGGCTTTGAATTTATCTAGCGCATATTGGCCATCTTCCGCGGGATCGACGATCATTTCCTTGTCTTCGAGGATGGCGGAGATGATCTCCATGTTGATCTCATAGTCCTCCGCGACCAACACGCGCTTTCCTTTTAATATTTCATACGCGCGCTCGCTATATTCCTGTTCGCTTACCTCAACCGTGCTATTGGCGCCTTTTTCGAAGGTGAGGGTTACGACGAAGGTTGAGCCTACGTCGAGTTCGCTTCTCACCTCGATTGTGCCACCCATCATTTCCACTAGGTATTTGGTGATGGCCATGCCTAAACCCGTGCCTTGGGTCTTATCGACGCGCTTGCTATCTTCTCTTTCGAAGGCCGAGAAGACCTTTTCGACGAATTCCTTCGACATGCCTATGCCATTGTCCTTGACCGTGAAGATGGTTTTGACTTGGTTTGGATCCTCGCATTCCTGCTGCGTGACACTTAGCTCGATATGGCCTCCGTCATTGGTGTATTTAACGGAATTGGAAAGGAGGTTAAGGAGTACTTGGTTAAGCCTAGTGGGGTCGGCATAGACCATTTTGTGGATGATGCCTTCCTTATGGATTACGAATTCGTGGTTTCTGGATTTCGCCTGTTCGCCAATGATGTTCTCCACACCATTGATAATGTCATTTAAGTCGATGACAAGGGTCTTAAGGACCATCTTGCCGCTTTCAATCTTCGACATATCGAGGATATCGTTGATTAACCCTAGCAATTGGGCGGAGGAATAGGAGATTTTCTCAAGGCATTCCTCGACCTTGGGCGAATCGCCGATATTCTTCTTCGCCATATTCGTCATGCCGATGATCGCGTTCATGGGAGTACGGATATCGTGGGACATATTGGAAAGGAATTCGCTTTTTGCCTTGGAGGCGTTTTCGGCTTGCGTCCTTGCGCTTGCGGCGGCTTGGGCGGCCAAATCGGCTTGTTTCCTCGCGCTTTCCGCCGCGTTATAGGCTTTGGTTAGGTCGGCGATGTTCTTCTTATTGACCAATATGAACACCACTAGGAACGCGGCAAGAGACAAGGCGACGACGCCAACGGCGACGAAGGTTGCGACGTTCCTTGACGTCGACATGACGTTGATTAGGTTATCTAGCGTCCCTTCATAGGACATGATGGAGAGGAGGAACCAATCGCAATTGGGCAAGGTGCTTACGGCGATGGCGCGCCTTTCGTTGATGTTATAGTCCGGATTGACGTAGTCGGCGACGAAGATGAACTGGAAGCCCGTGGCCATATGGTGTTTCATCTTCTCTATCGCCTCTTCCTTACTCATGCCGATGGGGGTGATATAAAGATGGATCTTCTCGAAGTAATTCACCATGTTCTCTTGGTTGATGATGGGGTTAGAGTAGACGAAGTCGCCATTATATTTGATGATGCAGGAGTGGACTAGACCATCTTCATTGTCTAGGTTCATATGGGAGATGAAACTATCGAATTTGCGGCCAAGGACGAAGGCGGCGGATTCTGTTCCGCTTTCCATCTCTATGTTGGTTTTGAAGAAATAGACGAGGAGCTTTTCCTTCGTTTCGTTTTTGTTGCTATCTAGGGTTACCGTATAGGCCGTATCGGTGATGACGTTTCCAGCAGGCAAAAGGGTTAGGGAAGTGAATAGGCTTTCCTGTTCATCGAAATAGGTGCCATCGCTTGATTTGGTTAACTCTGGGCCCGCCAAGTTCTCGATATTGGCGTTTTCATCGATCAATCCGACAAACATGAAGTCGGTCTGGCCGCACCATTCCTCGGCGGTGGCGACCATTGCGGATTTGTCTCCGGCGACTTCCTTGACGTGGTTATAGATAAGAGTGCCTTCCTCGATCCTGACGTCAGTTAGGGTTTCATAGTGGTCGATGACTTCCTTGGTGACGCCTTGGACGTAGTTATAGGAAAGGTCGGTGACGTTTTGCTCGTTTTGTATATGCATATAAACGGCGAGCGTGGTGAAGGTGGCCGTCGTGATCGCGGCTAGGGCGGCAATGCCGATAAGAACCGGTAGGTTACGTTTGATTGCAGAACGATTCATCCTTCATATTCTAAACGAAATCCCTTATTTCGTATATTTCAAAACTCAAGGAAAGTCAAATTAATCGCATCTAGGGTTTTTGATACATATTGATGAAATTGCCATAAGGAAAAATAAGCCTAATCGAATAGGCGTTTTCGTGGGCTGTAAACGGAGCTTACGTTACCTTTGCCCAATAAAAAACCGCGCAATAGGGGAATTAAATCCTAAAAATGCGCGGTTTTTATGATATAGCTATTTCTTTTCGACAAAGAATTCGACCAACTCTTCTTCTGGCATTGGATGACAATAATAGAAGCCTTGGATGAAGTCGACTCCCATCTTGATGACCTTGTCCGCAAGCTCTTTGCTTTCCACACCCTCGAGTAGGATTTCCTTGCCGCCGGCATGGAGCATGTCGAATAGGTTTTGGAAGGTCGCGTCCTGCTTATCGCCGATTAGGATGTCGGTTAGGGACTTATCGAATTTGATGATTGTGGCGGGTAGGTTGATGATGCGGGCGATATTGGAATAGCCCGTGCCGAAGTCGTCGATCGCGATTCTAAAACCGACTTTGTGGAGAGAGACGATGTTCTCTATCGCGACGGGGTTATCCATGACCTCGACGCTTTCGGTGATCTCGAAGACGATCTTGCTTGGTGAGACGTCATATTGCGAGGCAAGGAAAAGGACACGGGTGATTAACGTTGGGTCAAGAAGCTGAAGCGAGGAGAGGTTGATTTCGAGGAAGTCGAGGTTGTATTTGAGGCTATTGGAGATAAAGGCGAAGCTCTTCTCCATCACGATGTCGCCTATTTTGGCGATTTTGCCTCGCTTTTCCGCGTAGGGGACCATAAGTCCTGGGAAGATCATGCCGAAGGTGCCATTGGCCAATCTAAGCAAGGCTTCCGCGCTAGTGAAACGCTTTCTTCTGGTGTCATAGACGGGTTGGTAATAGACGTCGAAGCTTTTCTCTGCGATGGCTTTCTCCAAGACGTTATCCAAAGCGAATAGGAGGTTGCCCTTCTCGCTGCGATAGGGGGTGATATCGAGATAGAGTTCGTTGGTCAGGTCGGAGAAGGTCGTTGAGAAGGCGACCAGGGATTCGATGTCGCTAAAGTCCTCTGGGCAATCCACGAGGGTAAGCCTAGAGATGAAATGGAAGTTGACCGTATCGGCCTTAATAAGCGAATTGAAACGCTCGTTTAATAGTTCCCTAAGGTCATTGTCCTTTTCCTTATCGTCATGGACGATTGCGAAGGTGCCTTGGTCTAGATAGTAGAGTATGCCGCTTTTATCGACCCTTCTTATGGTCTCGTTGACCCTATTTAGGAACGACCTAAGGAAGGTGGTGACCTGCCTATGGCCATACATGTTATAAAGCGAGGTGTGGTTGAGGGTGTGGACGAAGACGATGCCGAATTCCTCTTTTAGCCCAAGCTTCCTATCCATTAGGGAGATAAAGGAATTGAAGCTAGGGAGCTGGGTCCTATAGTCGATGAAGTTCTCGGGGTTTTCGATGAAGACCGAAAGGATGAGAAGGGAAAGGGCGGTCGCAAGCATCTCAACCAAGATAAAGCCTAGGAAGAACTGGACTACGCTGGCCGCGATTTGAAGCAATAGGGCCAAGATGACCGTGATGAACTTCGACATATCGAAGAGCTTGCGGTTGAACAAGATGATCATGACCGCGCTAAAGGCATAGGCGTAGGCGATGAAATATAGGATCAACGCAAGCGGCTCGCGGTGATAGGCGCCGACTTCGTAATAGAAGATCCAGTGGTTCCAGATGTTGGCGATTAGCAAAACCAACATGACTAGGCCTGGAACGGTCAAAAGGGAGATGAGACCCTTTTTCCTTTTTAATGGGTAATAGATCTTGGCGATGATAAGGGAATAGAAGAAAAGCATCAAAGGGATCATGACCCTGAAGAGCATATAGAAGGTGTTGGCGGCGAATAATCCGTCCACGGGCATTCAGTCCACCGAGGCAAAAATGTCGGCGACACTTGATAAAAGGGTGATGAAAAGGAGCGCAAGATAAAGCTTGTTGCTTGTGTTTTTATACTGTTTTCTAACTATGACCGAGGCAATCAAAAACAGCAAAAGCGCGATGGCTGCGTAGTCGAAGTAGAGAATGAATCCCATATCTATTTCCTTTCTTCACCCCTATTTTAGTCCAATTAGGCATTTTTGCCACAGTAGGTATTAATTAAGCCCTCCTTATAAAACTATCGATTTACCGATAGAAAACATTATGAACATAGGTCCGTCTTAATTATAATTAAGGCGGTCCAACCGACCGTTTCTTTTGAAAGGACAAACATGAAAGAAAAGTATTTCGATTATTCCGGTAAGGTCGTCGTCGTTACCGGAGCTTCCTCTGGCTTAGGGAAGCAAATGGCCGAAGGCTTCGCCGCCGTCCACGCCAATCTCGTCCTCCTCGCCCGCCGCGTCGAGAGGCTAGAGGCCACCGCCAAAGAACTCTCTGAGAAGTTCGGCATCGACGTCCTCCCCGTCAAGTGCGACGTCACCAACAACGAATCCATCGCCGCCGCCATCAAGGCCGTCAAGGATCACTTCGGCCACGCCGAGGTCCTAGTCAACTGCGCCGGTGGCGAAAAGGGAACCGGCACTCCCCTTCCCGATTTCAAGGACGAAGACTGGGAATTCACCCTTGCCCTAGACCTCACCTCCATCATGAAGATGACCAGGGGCTTCGCCAACCTCATGCTCGAAGGCATGGCCAATGGCAAGCAGACCTATGGCCGCATCATCAACATCGCCTCCATCTATGGCCTTGTCGGCAATACCGCCCTTCCCACCATCGCCTACCACACCACCAAGGGTGGCGTCGTCAACTTCTCTCGTGGCGCCGCCGCGGAACTAGCCACCAAGGGCATCACCGTCAACACCATCTGCCCCGGCTATTTCTACACCGAGCTCACCGAAGAAACCCTTAAGAGCGACTATTTCCAGGCCTTCGCCAACCAGTCCGTTCCTATGAAGAGGTATGGCAACCCTGGCGAACTTAACTCCGCCGCCATCTTCCTTGGCGCCGAAGAGAGCAGCTACGTCACTGGCCAAGCCATCGCCATCGACGGCGGTTATACCTGCGTTTGATATTCACTAGTTTTAGCAAAGGACTATACTACGGGGGACGGGTTACATCCTCGTCCCCCGTTAGCTTGTAAAAAGAAGGAGGTTATCGATGTATAAAATTCTAACCAAGAAATTTTTGAATCCGACCGTCGTCCAGATGGAAATCGAATCCCCGCTCGTCGCCAAAAAGGCCAAGCCAGGGCAATTCATCATCCTTCGCGTCGACGACATGGGTGAAAGGATTCCGCTGACCGTTGCGGGTACCGATCCCGAACGGGGCGCCACCAAGATCATTTTCCAGGTCGTCGGAGGCACCACCGAAAAACTTAAGTACAAGGAAGCAGGCGACTATATCGCCGACTTCGTTGGCCCCCTAGGCGTTGCGACCCATACCGAAGGCATCAAGAGGGTTTGCATCGTCGGTGGCGGCGTCGGCTGCGCCATTGCCATGCCCGTCGCCCAGGAATTCCATAAGCTCGGCGCGGAAGTCACTTCCATCATCGGCTTTAGGAATAAGGACCTATTGATCCTCGAAGACGAATTCAAAGAGGCCAGCAACAAATTAGTCGTCATGACCGACGATGGCAGCTATGGCCGCCATGGCAACGTCACCGTTCCCCTAAAGGAAATGCTAGAAGAGGATCCTAACCGCTTTGATTGCATCATCACGATCGGACCGCTCATCATGATGAAGTTCGTCGTTTTGGCCGCCAAACCCTTCAACGTCCCCGTCACCGTCTCCATGAACCCCATCATGATCGATGGCACCGGTATGTGCGGCTGCTGCCGCCTTACCCTAGTCCAAGGCGACAAGAGGGTCATGAAGTTCGCCTGCGTCGACGGTCCCGACTTCAACGGTTACGAAGTCGACTTCGACGAAGCGATGAGCCGCAGCAGGCAGTATTTCGATTTCGAAAGACATGCCCACGAAGAGACCTGCAACCTCTTCAAGAAGGAGGTCAAATAACCTATGCCACCCAGAATGACACCCGATAAGCATCCGATGCCGACCCAGGACCCAGAGGTCCGTGCGACCAACTTCCTAGAGGTCGCCACCGGTTACACCGAGGATATGGCCGTAGAAGAGGCCGAAAGGTGCTTGCATTGCCCCACCATGCCCTGCGTGAATGGCTGCCCCGTCCATATCCACATCCCCGATTTCATCGAGAAGGTGAAGGAAAGGGATTTCGAGGGAGCATACAAGATCATCTCCTTGTCCTCCTCCCTTCCCGCCGTCTGCGGACGTGTCTGCCCGCAGGAAAGCCAATGCGAATGCCTTTGCATCCGCGGCAAGGGCGCCGTTCCCAAGAAGGATGAAAAAGGCGCCATCGTCAAAGGCGAAAACGGCAAGCCCGTCATGGTCAAATCCGAAGCCGTCGGCATTGGCCGTCTTGAGCGCTTCGTCGCCGACTATCATTTGGCTCATGCCACCGAAAAGCCTGCAAAACCCGCCTTTAATGGCCATAAAGTCGCCGTTATCGGTTCCGGTCCCTCGGGCTTAACCTGCGCTGGCGACCTAGCCAAACTCGGCTTTAAGGTCACCGTCTTCGAGGCCCTCCACGTCGCTGGTGGCGTCCTTGTATACGGCATCCCCGAATTCCGTCTACCGAAGTCGATCGTCCAAAAGGAAGTCGAAAACCTCAAGGCCCTCGACGTCGATATCGAAACCAATGTCGTCATCGGTAGGACCTTGACCGTCGACGAACTATTCGAAGAGGGCTATGAAGCCGTCTATATCGGTTCTGGCGCTGGCTTGCCCAAGTTTATGAACATCCCTGGCGAAGGACTAAAAGGCGTTTTGTCCGCCAACGAGTTCCTCACCCGTATCAACCTCATGAAGGCCTATACCGACCATAGCGATACCCCCGTCAACCACTCTAAGAAGGTTGCCGTCATCGGCGGTGGCAATGTCGCCATGGACGCCGCGCGTAGCGCAAAGCGTCTAGGTGGAGACGTCACGATCGTCTATCGCCGCACTAGGGAAGAGCTTCCCGCCCGTGCCGAAGAAGTCGAGCACGCCATGGAAGAAGGCATCAAGTTCGCCTTCCTCACCAATCCCACCAGGATCAATGGCGACGATAAGGGCAATGTCACTTCCATCACCTGCGTCAAGATGGAGCTCGGCGAACCCGATGCTTCCGGACGTAGAAGGCCCGTTGAAATCCCCAATAGCGAATTCGATATGGAGATGGATGAGGTCATCATGTCCCTTGGTACCTCCCCGAACCCCCTCATCAAGTCCACGACCTCCGGTCTAGAGACCCAAAGGTGGGGTGGCATCATCGCGGACGAGGATACTGGAAAGACCTCCAGGGACCACGTCTATGCCGGTGGTGACGCCGTTACCGGTGCCGCAACCGTCATTCTCGCGATGGGCGCTGGCAAGAAGGCCGCCGCGGCCATTTCCAAAGAATTGCTCGGTGAGTAATTCCTAACCCATAATCGACTAAGACTCTTAGGTTCGCCTAGGGGTCTTTTTCTTATCCCTAGCCGCACTAACATAAGGGTGAACCTAGCGGCCTCGTCCTTTTATCCTAATTTAAACGCGCGCGATAAGATCGCCTTCCATGGGGTCTTTGGGGGCTCTCCCTTCATCAATGAGAGAATCGATCCTGGAAAGACGCTTAAGGAAAATGTTGTCTCTACGTTTCTTCGCGCTAGAAGCGCGGTATACAACTATGCGGATTCCCTGCTTTAAGCGATGCGATAAACGCGAATCAGGCGAGGCGTGTACCCGATTTCCCTAGGAAACGGGAAGAAGTAC
>JAILEX010000082.1 GCA_024687185.1 Bacilli bacterium
ATTGTCCAAAAGGCTTCAGCTCGTCCAAGTAAGGGAACATGGGCCTAGGGTTCTTGGTGCAGAACCCGATGACGTCCACGACATCGGGGTTAAGCAAAAACTTGGTGACGAGGTTTGGATAGTAGGGGTTCCTCACCAAAACGTAGCCTTCCCTGATTCGGTTCATGAACCACTTGGAATAGAAGGCGGGGATGTCGGTTCTTTGACCCGTGTTGATGATCATAATCCCGCCTCCTTCATCGCAAGTTGATACGTTTGGTAATCGAATTGACTAAAGACGTCAAAGATGATCTTTTTGACATTTTTGCTTTCTTTTTTCAGGAACGAAGTCACGGAATTGATGGCGATTTTGCTGGCTTTTTCGATGGGAAATCCGAAAATCCCCGTCGATAACGAGCAGAAGACGATGGATTCAAGTTTCATCTCTTCCGCTTTCCTAAGGCACGACAAGTAACAGCTAGCGAGGTCCTTTTCGTCCATCGGCGTTCCTGAATAGATCGGTCCAACCGTATGGAAGATATATTGGCTAGGGAGGTTATAGGCTAAGGATACTTTGACTTGCCCATTAGGCTCATCGTGGCCTTGCTCCGCCATGATTTTCATCATGTCCCTGCGCACCTGCAAACCTGCGAAAGAATGGATCGCGTTGTCGATGCAGTGGTGGCCTGGGACGAAGCAACCTAGCATCTTGGAATTGCACGCGTTCACGATGGCGTCCGCTTTGAAAAGGGTGATGTCGCCTTGATATAGCGAAACGCCTTCGGGGAAGGAGGAGACATCCACGACCTTCTTTCGGGAAAGGATGTCCTGAAGAACGGCGTCTTGTCTACGATAGAACTCATCGCTAAGATCGACCGGCATCGTGATGTTCGTAAGCGCTCGAAAAGAAGCTTCTTTGTCGAAACTGAGGTCTCCCTCGATGCGATTAACTCCTTTTAGGTATTTGATGCACCATTCGATGTCGGTCATGAGCTTCTCCCACGAACCTTTTTAACACAAAAGTGCGGAAAGCGCACAAAAGAAGCTCGGAGAAACGCGGGCGGCAAAAAGTGATGGCGGACCGAATGTCTTAGGGTTGCTTGTCAGGATTGACGCGAAGCAGGGGGATGATCTTTTTGACGAACCAGTTGGAGACGGGCATGCGCCTCATATAACCGTCGAGGCGCTCGATTTCCTTCATCTCCTCTTCGGTTAGTTCGAAGTCAAAGAGAGCGATGTTCTCGTCGATATGGCTTGGGGTCTTCGAACCAGGAATGACGCCGTATCCGGATTGGACGTGCCAGCGGAGGATGATCTGCGCGGGCGATTTCTTGTATTTCTTAGCGAGCTTAACGAAGATGGGCTCTTCTTGCAGGCCCTGCTTGCCTTGGCATAGGGGGAACCAGGATTGGAGGAGGATTCCTTCCTTATCTAGAAGTTGCTTAAGTTCCTTTTGCTGGCAGTAGGGGTGGCATTCGACGGTCAATAGGACGGGTTTGATCCTCGCGTTCTTAAGAACCTTATCGAGGTCCTTGCCATAGAAATTGGAAAGGCCGATAGCCTTGACCTTGCCTTCGTCCACGGCCTCTTCAAACGCCTTGTAGGCCTGCATGTATTTCCCGGCGGGCTGATGGAGGATCAGCAAATCGATATAGTCGAGGCCAAGGCGCGCCAAGGTGGCGTCGATCGCCTTTTTGCATTTCTCGTATTTGAAGTCGTTAGGCCAGATTTTGGAGGTGATGAAGAGTTCTTCCCTCTTCCTCCCCGAGTTCTTGATACCCCTAGCGACCGCCTTCTCGTTCATGTAGACGTTGGCGGTGTCGATGAGGTCATAGCCGTGGGTCAAGGCGTATTCGACCGCCCTTTCGCAGGGCTCCGGTTTGATGAGGTAGGTGCCTAGACCAACCTGAGGCATCTTCATGCCGTTATTGAGGGTAATGATATTCATAAACGCTTCTTTTTAGGGCGAAAGGGCCGCAAAACCCCTTCGTTTTATTTTCTTCTGGCTCCCTTTTTCTTGCGAGCGA
>JAILEX010000102.1 GCA_024687185.1 Bacilli bacterium
TCCCCCTCCTTTAGGAAGTCGGGCAGGATCTGCGAGATGACGGAATCCTCGTTGTCGGGGTTCTCGAGTTCGTTAGAATCCTCGTGGTGGAATTCCTGGGCGATGCGCCTAGAGGTATTGACCTGCGGGATGCGGGTGAAGTCATAGTCCTCGGAGAAGTCGGTGGCGATGACCGAAACCATGATTTCATCGTCGAGGTTGGGGTTGATGGCCACGCCGAATTTGACGGCGACGTTGCTGGCTGCGCTCCTAATGATGTATTGCACGCATTCCTCGGCGTCATATAGGGAGACGTTGGTGCCGCAGGTGACGAGGCAGATGGCCTTCCTGGCACCGACGATGGAAACTTCTAATAGCGGAGAATTAAGAGCGTTTTCCGCGGCGTCCTTGCTCTTATTGGGGCCGCTTGCGGCGCCACTTCCGATTAAGGCGATGCCACTGTTCTTCATGATGGCGCAGACATCCTCGAAGTCGAGGTTGATGAGTCCTGGGACCATGATGAGGTTCACGACCGTCCTGACCGCTTCCGCCAAGATCTTATCGGATTCGGAGAAGGCTTCCTGGATCGGACGCTTGCCAGCGACGACGAGAAGCTTGTCGTTGGAGACGATGATGATCGAGTCGACCGTGTCCTTTAGATCGGTCAAGCCCTTGACGGAGTTGCCGATCCTGATGTTCCCCTCAAAGGAGAAGGGACGGGTGACGATGGCGATGGTCAAGGCGCCTGCGTCTTTGGCGATACGCGCGATGACGGGGGCCGCGCCGGTGCCAGTGCCTCCGCCCATGCCAGCGGCGATGAAGACGAGGTTGGCGCCTTCGACGATCTTGGCGATCTCCTCCCTACTTGCCTCGGCGGCGGCTTTGCCCTTTTCGGGGTTGCCACCCGCGCCTAGGCCGTGGGCGATATCCTCGCCCAATACGAGGCGATTGGGGGCCTTGGAGGTCGCGAGGACCTAACCGCATTAATCGCCGATAGATTCGGCATTTCCTTCGAAGACGCCGAAAACCTCAAGGTCAATTATGGCTACCACGAGGTCAACATGCATTATAAGCCGATCCTCATCAAGGGAATGGATCAGGACGGCAACACCAAGAATTTCTACCAGTCCGACCTCAATAACGTCATTAGGGAGTTCTTCGGGGTCTACCTAACCGAGGTGACCGCCGGACTATCGACCTTCCTCGACCGTTATGCGGGCAGGGACTTCGTCAAATCCCTTCCCCTCATCGTCGCCGGCGGTGGGGCGAAGCTAGTGGGACTGGAACTCTTCCTCCAGAAGGCATTCGAAGGAAGAGAAATCCTAGTCGTCACACCCGATACGATCGGGGCCAGGGACCCAAGCATGGTCAACCTCCTTGGGATGCTAATGTGCGCAACAAGCTATTCCGGCAGCAAGGAAGACATCCAAAAGGGTGTCGCAACCGTCTCTAGGGATAGCTCCTCTAGGGGAAAGAAAGAAGGCCGCAGGCTTTCTAGAAGCAGCATCGACGACAGTCTATAAAAAGGAAAACGAAAGGAAATAGTCCCATGGCAATGTTCTCTTATTCAGACCTAGACAACTTCGACCCGCCAGCAAGAATCGTCGTAATCGGCGTCGGCGGCGCGGGCAACAACGCGGTCAACCGCATGGTGGACGAGCATATCCAAAGTTGCGAATTCTACGTCTTAAATACCGATAAACAGGTCCTTGCGACCTCCAAAGCGCCCAATCGTCTTGTTTTAGGCGAGGAAATCGCCCATGGTTTGGGCGCGGGCGGAAACCCCGAAAAGGGCAGGGCCGCCGCCGAGGCAAGTAGAGATGAGATCGCCAAGATCGTAGAAGGGGCGAACCTCGTCTTCATCGCCGCCGGCATGGGCGGAGGCACCGGTACCGGCGCGGCTCCGGTCATTGCCCGTATCGCAAAGGACGCGGGCGCCTTGACTATTGCCATCGTCACCCGTCCCTTTAGCTTTGAGGGCAACGTAAGGATCGGCAATTCCGTCAAGGGCCTAACCGATTTAAAGGATACCGTCGATTCGATCATCATCGTCTCTAACGATAAGCTACTAGTGGTCGCCGGGAAGCGTCCGATCCAGGAAGCCTTCTCCGAATCCGACAAGATCTTGGCCGAAGCGGTTAGGACGGTAGTCAACCTCATCATGGTGCCAGGACTCATCAACCTCGACTTCGAGGATGTCTGCGCCATTATGAAGAATAGCGGCATCGCCTTGATCGGTAGCGGCGCGGCAAGCGGCCCCAATAAGAGTAAGGACGCGGCGGAAAACGCGCTTAATTCGCCACTACTAGAAGTCTCGATCGTCGGCGCGAGGAAGGCCATCTGCCTTGTCACCTGCGGCACTAACGTCTCCCTATATGACGCCGAGGAATGCGTCCAATATATCATTAGAAGCGCGGCCAGCAACGTCGCCGTCAAATTCGGCGTGGCGATTAACCCGAACCTTGACGATGAGATCATGGTAAGCGTCATCGCCACCGACTTCTCCGAGGACTATGACTTCACCCGCATACCGCAAGTCAATACCTCCAGGAAGATCGCCCAGGAATTCCATCACGAGGATAGCCCCGTGGAAGAAGCGCCCGAAAGCGAAGACAGCGTCATCTCGCAAATCCTCCCCGATTTCCTTAAGGAAGGGGATGGCGAAGGCGAATAAAAAGCCTCTTAGATACCCAATTAAACCACGGCCGAGGGACAAACCTCGGCCTTTTGTGTCCAATTCGCGCATTTTATCGAACATTTGATGAATTTATTCTTTAAAAAGAATAGAGAAATCGATATTCTAATTAACAATTGGAGGTCTTTAGAAAAGAAATGAAAGACAAAAACATCATTAGACTCGTTGGCGTAGGAGTCGGGGCCGCTTTGACCATTGCCGCCTTCTTCCTATTCGCCGCACCCTTCCTCAGCGTCACCGGTTCCATCGGCAGCTGGAGCACCACCTTCGTCTCCACCGGTTGGGCCATCGCCTTCGCGGAAGAACCCAAGCCCGGCATCCTCATCGCCTGGATCCTCTCCCTCGTGCTCATGGTCGCCGTCATTGGCGTCTGCGTCATGTTGGTCCTAGATAAGCTAGGCGTCGTCAAAGTCGGCATCTTCGAGAACAAGATGGCCGTCATGGGCTGCGCCGCGCTAATCGCGGTCCTAGGCATCGTCGTCGGCTTGCTCGCCTTCCTCACCTTGCCCCTAGTCGGAGCACCCGATGGCGTCGGTCTTGGCATCGGTGCGATCTTCGTCGGCATCCTTTCGATCCTCGGTGGCTGCGCATCGGCCTGTGGCCTAGTCGCTCCCATCGTCATGAAATAAGGGCGGAAACTAGCACAATCAGAACAATCCTAGGCCTTAAGGGTGGTCCTAGGATTTTTCTTTTCCCCTTGCCAATATCCTTACCTAAAGGTAAACTAGGCGCGTTTAGGATAGCGTCAGTAACGGAGACGCGCCGAAGTAGCGAAACGACAGAGAGCCCTGCCGAAGTTGAGAAAGGGCAACGTGAAAAGGACATCACTCCGCGAGCTCGTCGGTCGATAAGGTAGGCCGATTAAACCGGGGAAGGCCCCGAGAACAACAAAAGCGCGTTCGGCTCATCCGAACGAATCAAGGTGGTACCGCGCCATTAGGGGCGTCCTTGTCAATAACCCCTAGACTAGGCGCGTTTTATTTTGCTTCTAATCGCGCATAAAAGGAATCGACATAAGGAGGAAGCAAGGAAATATGGAATACAAAAGCACCCTATCGATGCTAAGCACCGAATTCCCGATGAGGGCGGGACTCTCCCAAAAGGAGCCGCTTCTAGTTAAGAAGTGGCAGGACATCGACCTATATAACAAGATGAACGAGAACAGGGTCGATGCGCCCGTGTTCATGCTCCATGATGGCCCTCCCTATGCCAATGGGGACATCCACTGCGGACACGCACTAAACAAATCGTTAAAGGACTTCGTCATCCGCTATAAGAACATGTCGGGCTTTAAGACCCCGTTTGTCCCAGGCTGGGATACGCACGGCCTCCCCATCGAGGTCAAGGTCACCAAAAGCGGGGTCAACCGCAAAACCACGCCCGTAGTGGAATTCAGGGAAAAATGCAGGGAATACGCGATCACCCAGGTCGAAAGGCAAAGGGGGCAGATGGAACGCCTTGGCTGCCTAGCCGATTTCGACCATCCCTATTTGACCCTTAATAAGGAATATGAGGCCAAGCAAATCGAGGCCTTCGCCAAGATGGCGCTAGACGGCCTGATCTTCAAAGGGCTTAAGCCCGTCTACTGGTCGCCCTCAAGCGAAAGCGCGCTGGCCGAGGCCGAGGTCGAATACCATGACGTGACCGCGAAGACGATCTATGTCGGCTTTGAAATCGTCGATAGCCTTGGCAAATTTGCCCTTCCCGCACGTTTCCTCATCTGGACCACGACCCCTTGGACCATTCCCACCAACCAACTAATCGCGGCTAACCCCGCCCTAGAATATGGCCTATATAAAACCGATAGGGGCAACCTTATCTTCCTTAAGGAACTAAAGGAAAAGCTAACCGGGGAACTAGGCTTAGGGAAAGTCGAACTGCTGGATTCTTTCTTTGGTCAGGACCTAGAAGGGGTCAAATACGTCCATCCCTTCTATAAGGATAGGATCGGACAGTTGATTTTGGCCGGCTATGTCGATGCCAGCGCGGGTACGGGACTTGTCCATATCGCCCCAGACCATGGCTTAGACGACTTCATGGCCTCCGCCAAATATGGCGTCAAACCCTATTGCCCCATCGATTCTAGGGGCTATTTCGCCACTAACGAAAACGATCCTTTCAACGGCATGTTCTATGAGGACACCAACGATTTGGTCATCAAGATGCTAAGCGAGGACGGTCGCATGTATAGGCAAGAGAACATCGTCCATAGCTATCCCCATGACTGGAGGACCAAAAAGCCCATCATCTTCAGGGCCACCCCGCAATGGTTCTGCTCCATCGAACCCATCAGGGGCAAACTTCTAGACGCCATCAAGGATATCGAGTGGCTTCCCGCCTGGGGCGAAGGAAAGATGGTCAACATGATCAAGGATAGGGCCGACTGGTGCATTTCCCGTCAGCGCGTTTGGGGCGTTCCCCTTCCTATCATCTATTGCGAAGACGAGACCCCGATCATGGAGAAGGAGGTCTTCGACCATATCGCAAACCTCATTAGGGAACATGGTTCCTCCATCTGGTTTGAGAAAGAGGCCAAGGACTTGCTTCCAAAAGGCTATGCCAACGCCCATTCCCCCAATGGCGTCTTCACCAAGGAAAAAGACATCATGGACGTCTGGTTCGATTCTGGCTCTAGCTGGAATGGCACCCTATGCGAAAGGGGACTGAAGTATCCGGCCGACCTCTATCTAGAAGGCAACGACCAATACCGCGGTTGGTTCAATTCCTCGATGATCGTCTCTATCGCCAATAATGGCGTGCCGCCCTTCAAAACCTGCCTAACCCATGGCTTTGTCATGGACGAATCCTGGCAAAAGATGAGCAAATCCAGTGGCAATGGCATCGATCCCAATAAGATCGCGGCCACCTATGGCGCCGATATCCTAAGGCTATGGGCCGCCATGGTCGACTATAGGGCCGATGCGCGTCTAGGCGAGGGTATCTTGCAAAACGCCGTCGATAACTATAGGAAGATCCGTAACACCTTCCGTTTCCTCCTAGGTAACCTAGGCGACTTTGACCCTAGTGTCGAGATTAGGGAAATGCCGCTATATTGCCGCTATATCGAGGAAAAACTCTCCGAGGTCATCGATAAGGCCATCAAGGAATATGACGAATATGATTTCTCTGGCGCCGTGAATGCGGTGATCCCCTTCCTTAGCGTCGATTTGTCCTCTTTCTTCCTTGATATTGGCAAAGACGTTTTATATTGCGACAAGAAGGATAGCGAAAGAAGGCTCGCCTTCCAGAAGGTCATCTTCGATTGCGCCTATTCCCTTTGCCTATTGCTTAACCCAATCCTCCCCTTCACGATGGAAGAGGTCTATGGCTATCTTCCCATAAGGGAGAAGAAGGAAAGCGTCCAGCTTGAGGACATGGTTAAGGTTAGGAAGGTCGATGAGGCCCTACTTAACGAATATGAGGAATACGTCTTTTTCCGTGGCAAGGTCCTAAAGGAACTGGAGAACTTTAGAAACGATGGCAAGATCGGTAGCAACGGCGATGCAGAGGTAGAGGTCTATATGCCTAGAAACGCGTTGTTTGCTAGCCTAGAAAAAGATGGCGAGGAGATGCTGGCCAAGGGATTATTGGTCGCTAAGGCAAGCCTTAAGGAAGGGGAAGAGAAGATAACGCTAAAGGTCTCAACCCTACCTGTCTGCGATAGATGCCGCTGCCACGTCGAAGAAGTGGTGGAAGATGGCGATGGCCATATCTGCTTCCGCTGCAAAAAGGCGTTAGGAAAATAAGAAGGAGGAAGGTCATGGCCAAGAAAAAGAAGTATACCGAACAAGAGAAAAAACTTGCTTTGCGCCAGCTACTTATTTTTGGCGCCATAGCCGTCGTCCTTTTTGTCATTGACATTGTCAGCAAGTGGATTGTCCAGCTTAATTGCAAGCCTGGCGAATTAAACGAGGTCATTCCCAATTTCTTCTATATCACCCTTTCCTATAATACCGGTGCGGCTTTCTCCATGGGTGCCAACTGGGGTATAGCCGGGAGGGTATTGGGGATAATAATCTCCGTTGTCCTATCTGGGGCGATCCTCTATTACTGGATTAGGCATAACATTGAATTCAATAACTACGAACGGGCCGTCGCCGCCCTTATGAGCTCAGGTGCTTTAGGCAATTTAATCGACCGCGCCTTCTATTTCGAAGGTACCGTCGGCTTTAATGGGGTCATTGATTTCTTCCAGTTCTATCTTGGTGGCGGGCCCGAAAAGCCTAGTGGCATGTTCAATCCCTTCGCGACCTTCAATTTCGCGGACGCCTGTTTGGTCATCGGCGTCGTCCTTTTCCTAATCGACATGATCATCCAGATGGTGATGCAGGGAAAAGACAACGAACTCCGCAAAGACCCGCGTCTAGAAAAGAAGGCCTCTTCCCCTGCTAAGCCCGTCGCGCCCGTAACTAAGGTTGACGAAAATGATGATGAGGAAGAAGAGGAGGAGGAAGAAGAAACATGGACGCCTGAAGAGGCTGCTAAAATGAAAAGCAAGAAAGACGAAGAGGAGGGGGAATAACCTCTGATGCCTTCCTTTAAAATCGATAAGGATAACGCTGGCAAAAGGGTGGACGAAGCTCTTTTCTCCACCGGCGTTTTCCTTTCTAGAAGCAAGGCCGCATCCTTAGTCAAAGAAGGTAAGGTCAAACTCAATGGCAAGCTATGCAAACCCGGCAACAAAGTCGAACTAGGCGATGAGATTGCCTTCGAGGAGCCTGCCCCTAAGCCAACAACCCTAGAAGGCGAGGATATCCCGTTAGACGTCATCTATGAAGACGATTGCCTCATGGTCATCAATAAGCCTGCCGGACTAGTGGTCCATCCAGGAAACGGCCATGATTCTGGGACGCTAGTGAATGCGATCATCTATAGGAACCGGGATATCGACGCCGGCGATTCCTCTCGCCCCGGCATCGTCCACCGCATCGATAAGGATACGAGCGGTTTGGTTTGCATCGCCAAAACCGAGGAGGCGATGCTAGGCTTACAAGCCCAGCTCAAAGACCATTCGATGCACCGTGAATATATCGCCCTTGTCAATGGGGTGATCAAGGAAAACGAAGGCAAGATCGACGCGCCTTTGTCTAGAGACAAGAAGGACCGCGTCAAATTCGCCGTCGACTTAGAGGGCAAGGAAGCCATCACTTTCTTCTTTGTAAAAGAAAGGTTCATCCGTTCCAAAGCCACCTTGGTGGAATGCCGCCTATTGACGGGAAGGACCCATCAAATCAGGGTCCATATGGAATATATCGGCCATCCTATCATCGGCGACCCCCTTTATGGCAAGGGTAACCGCGTCCTTTATGATAAGGGGCAACTGCTTCATGCCTTTAGATTGTCTTTTACCCATCCTTTAACAAAAAAGGAGATGAGCTTTACTTGCCCTCTCCCAGAATACTTTACCGAAATACTATCGAAACTATCCTAAGACCTTTTTCCTAGTCGCGAAATCGGCTTTGGTGATGGCATCAAGCTCTTCAATGCTATGGCTTTTAAGGAAGTTCCTAGCGAAGTTCTCAACGGCGTTACTGGCCCCAAAAGGCAAGGTGACGCCGACTTTTTTGCTCAATTCGTCCATTAAGGCAAGGAAGGCGTATCTAGCGATGACGCTAGCTAGGGCGACGCAGGGATAATGGAGTTCCCCCTTCGTGGAGAAAGTGATGTTCCTAACGACTTCCCTATCTTCCTTAAGGTAGGAATAATAAAGCCCTTCGGCCGCGAATTGGTCCATATAGCGATGGGCGTCAGGATATTGCTTAGAAAGCTTAAGAAGCACCTTGTTGTGGAGCTTGGCCTTCATCTTGTTGATGTTGATGCCCTTGGCGTGGGCGGCATTGTATTTTTCGTTATTGAGGGCGATAAGCGAATATTTGAATTTCTTGATTAGGATCGGCCCTAGTTCCTTAATCCTATCGTCGGTCATCTTCTTCGAATCGGTTATGCCAAGTTCCTTTAGGTAATCCAGGTCTTTTTCCTCGACATAGGCCGCGCAGACGGTGATCGGCCCGAAATAGTCGCCGGTACCGACTTCATCGGAGCCTAGCTGCGGGAATTTGTTGCCCTTAGGGATAGAAGTGGCTTTGGGCTTGGCGGGTATTTTGATATCCCCGCCTTCATTTCGTTTAGGATCATAGATAGCGCCCTTCCTAATCCATTTCTCGGCCTCATTCTTTGCCTTCTTCCCCTGGAAAAGAACCCTATAATAGCCATTAACGAGTTTGGAAAATGCGCTAATGGTAAAGCCATCCCCATTAACGAAGGTGGTGACATAGGGGGAGGGGTTTTCGCCCAAAAGCCCCTTATAGTGCCGTTCGAGCAATTCGACCAATTCGTCGGGGAATAGAAGTGTATAGGAAGTAGGCTGTTCGTTCATGGCCAAAATTTTACCATATGTAAATCGCAGTGGTACCCCACTCGAACGGGCATGGAGAAAAAAGTTTCAGGTAGCAGGAGATACGAGCGTATAAATCGCAGGAAAACCTACGATGAATATGAGCCTTTCTTAGGCCTATAAGGAAATTGGAAGTTGGAGAAGTGCTTACACCCTCATTCGCCTATAACACGCTTATATGCATATGCGCGAGGCTTATTTGTGATAGACTAAGGCGGCTATGGCAAGGAAAGACGAATTCGAACTTCTTGGCGTAAAGGAGTGCATTGGAAAATGCGCTAGTTTCGCGCTGACCGAAAAGGGTAAGGAATTAGTCCTAACGACGCCTCCATTTTCGGAAAAGGTCCTTCCCTTTGAACTATCTAGGCTAAAGGAAGCAAGCGACATAATTTTAGTCAATGGAAAATTCCCTCTCCGCAATGCTAGCGACCTTTTAAAATCCTATACTAGGGCAAGCAAAGGCGGAACTCTAGAAGAGAGGGAACTCTATTCTATCGCCGAGGAAATAGAGGTAAGCAAAGAAGTCAAAACCTATTTCGCACCGCTAGAAGAAGAGGCAGCTAATCTCCACGAGGAGGCAATGAGGTTAGAAATAAGGGAAGACCTAATGGAAAAGATCTTCTCTTGCATTGGCAACGACCTAAGCGTCATGGATAGTGCCTCCCATAAACTATTAGGCATTCGCAAGTCGATAACTAGTACAAAAAAGGAAATCGTTTCCTGCTTACCGTCGATACTTTCCAAATACGCCTCGTTTTTGACTTCGATGCAATTCGCGTTAAAAAACGGACACTATACCCTTCCCGTTTCCTCCTCTTTCAAAAACGTCGTCAGGGGTTTGATCCAGGATATATCCTCAAGCGAGAACACCTACTTCATAGAACCTGAGGAATTGCTACAGAAAAACGCCAAATTAGAGGAGCTTTATGCCGAGGAAAGGGTTGAGGTGGCCCGTATCCTCGCCGAACTCTCTAGCCACGTCCATGATGAAGTAGACGTATTGATGGAAAACGCCACAATCCTTTCCGATTTGGATTACCTACAAGCCAAAGTCCTCTATGGGGAAACCTATTCGGGACATGTTGGCGATTTGTCAACGGAAGGCACTTTGTTCTTACCGGCTGCCTTCCATCCCCTCTTAGAGGTCGCAACCATCGTCAAAAACGATTTCTCGCTCAATTCCAAAAAGAGGGTCGTTG
>JAILEX010000043.1 GCA_024687185.1 Bacilli bacterium
CTTGTGAGTTCATCTGCCGCCATTAATCGCCACCTCCTTTCTGTCATTTAAGACATCACTATTGTGAAATTTTTAGCCACTTGGATGGTCGCTCCCCTAGGGACAAATGAAAAGGGCCGGAGGACTCAAAACCGGCCCGAGAGGTGTTATGTGAGGCGTCGATTTATGAATAATTACAAAAAAGTGACACTGAACAATACTTGGACCCGTCGATACCAAACCACGGGAGCGATGACGCCCCACACCATGCCATACGGTAAGTTTTTACGAAATCTTGATATTAGTTGAAAAAAGTTAGGAGGAAGCTTCGTTCGCAAGAGGTCGGGAAACGGGGACATTTTAATATACGGGGCGTCTCGGACTAAAGTCAGTTCCGCCGCCCCCTAACGGAAATAACTCTTAGAATCAGCACATTAAGTAAACAAAAATCGAAAAGGAAGAAAAGTTGTTGAAAACAAATCGGCAGTGGTCTAATATTACTCCGCTTTAGGGCGACATGGGTCTTTAGCTCAGCTGGTTAGAGCGCACGCTTGATAAGCGTGAGGTCGATGGTTCAATCCCATTAAGACCCACCAGGAAAAAACGATTCCGGATCGAAAGGTCCGGTTTTTTCTTGCCTTTTATGGAACGAGAAACCATTAGAGGCCCAATGTTCCTATTGGAACCACGAGTACGCCGTCTTTTCTTTTATAGGCTAGATTGCCGCTGGCCGTTAACACCATTAGGAAGGAGGGCGATTTCATTTTCTCTATATCGATACTAGAAGATAGCCTTAAAAGGGATTTGCTTGCTTCTTCTATCAGCATATCGCCGCCTAGCTTGATCTCGATTAAACCGTATTTTCCATTTCTTAGGTGTATGACTGCATCGCATTCTAGGCCATAATTATCTCTATAGTGGTATACGTTTCCGTCTAATGCGTCGGCATAAACCCTTAAATCCCTAATCGACATCGTTTCAAACATTAGCCCGAAGGTCCTTAAATCGGACAATAGGTCGCCAGGGCCAAACCCTAAAGCCGCCGCGGCAATGGAAGAATCGATGAAGTATCTTGTATCCGAGGTTCTGATCGCGGCTTTTGAGCGTAAGTTGGGATTCCATGCAGGCATATCCTCAATAACGAACATTTTCTTAAGGGCATCGATATAGGAATGAACCGTACCTCTGGCAACCCTTTCGTCTTCGTTTGCGGCGAGGTCGCTTACAATTGTGTCGTCTTTTATCTGGCTTCCTTGATTTCTGGCGTATGACCTTAGTATTCTTCTTGCCTTTTCTGCATCGCGCCTTACGTTATCCACCCTTGATATATCCGACCCTATGACGGCATCGAAATAATCCTTGGCTTGGTTTAAGGCCATCTTTCCGCTTAGGTAAGTCGATACCGGCCAGCCGCCCCTACATACAAGGAAGGCGATATCCTCCAACGATAAACTTGATTCGCCATATATGGGTTCATCGTTTTCAAATAGTTTTGCTAGGCTAACGCTGCCGTTGGACTCCCCGGACTCAAGTAGACTCATGGTACGCATTTTCAGCCAGGAAAAGCGCCCCGTGCCCGTGTGACTGATTTCGCTTTTGTCGGCTGGCACGCTAGAACCCGTAAATATGAATTGGCCGAATCCCTTACGGTGGTCGACTTCAAATCTAGCGGCATCCCAAAGTTTGGGCGCAAGTTGCCATTCATCGATTAATCTAGGGGTGTCTCCTCGTAAAAGTATTTCTGGGTCGGCATCTGCCAACATAAGATTTTGCTTAAGCGATTTGGGATCGGCCATATACAAAACGCTTTTAGCCATTTGCTCCGCGGTCGTGGTTTTGCCACACCATTTGGGACCTTCAATTAGAACCGCCCCTTTACCGAGCAGTTTTTCCTTAAGTATTTCATCCGCTATTCTTCTTTTGTATTCAAACATTGCCTTTTTAGTCCTTTCATCAATAAAATTGCACACTATTAATTTATTTTTGTCAACGTTATTGTACAGTTTGTAGAGAATTCATTGTACACTTTGTAGAGTCAAAACTTCGATTCTATCGGTATTTTGAAAATAATCACATTGTTTTTACCTTATAAAGGACACATTTTGGCGGAAGGCTATAAACGCTTAGGAAAAGGGCATCTAAATAAAGGGGTGATATAGAAGAAGTGGAAACGTCTTTTTCCTTTTTTGTTGATATATCTAGGCTTTGTTTTATCCCCCCTTTCATTAAGGGGAAAGAACGCGGATCAACCTACCCTCTTTTACAAAGCAATCCTAGGCCAAGTCCACGGTATATACGCGCACATCCTTATTATTTATATGGATATACGCGCGCACGCCTCCTTCTTTTTTCAAAAAACGCGAAAAATCGTGAAAAATGGTGAAACCGCTTTCATAAATTTTTTCAAAGCGCTTTTATTTGCCCTTCCCCCAGGGTCTTTCTTTCTTGATGTGACTAGAAAATAGGTGCGAGGCAGTAGTGGTCCCACAAGGGAAAACAAAGGCAAAATTAGCCAAATTCCTTCGATGTAATCGACATTTTTTCTTTATTTTCTTCCTCTACTATATATACGCGTGCGAGTAAATGCCCTTTCTTTCGCTCCCATATAACGTATATAAAAAACGCCATAGAACGGACGTTATTAGGCAGAAAACATTTTTTTCGTAAATTCTTGACATTTTTTCAATGGGACTTTAAATGTGTCTACCTTTAGGAAGGTCCCGAAGGAGTTAACGGGATCCCCACAAAGGAAATATCTAAAAAAGGAGAAAACCATGAAAACCAACAATGGCAGATTATGGGTACTAGCCGTTAGCGCAGTGCTCACCCTAGCTAGCTGCGGTGGCGGAAGCACCACCAGCAGTTCTACCGCATCCTCTGAAGCTTCTTCTTCCGCCCCAGCTAAATACGAGCGCGGCGATGACGACGCCATCTACGAAGAAGTCCTCGGCGAATTCGAAGACCTCGTCGAAGAAGCCCACAAGATCTATGAAGACGACGCCCGCTACATCAAGTACGCGGAAGCCGAAGGCGAACTTCTCGCCCAAGGCCTTATGGTCCCGACCTACACCCAGGGCGGTACCTATTCCATCAGCCGCGCGGCCCCCAAGACCGTCTCCGCGGCCGTCCACGGCATCGATAGCGACCGTTTGCAATATCTAGTTGCCACCACTGGCGAAGACAAATTCGTCAAAGCCACCGAGCGTGCCGAACTTAAGGAAAAGTGGCAGGCCGCCAAAGACGCGAATGATTCCAGCAAATACGATCCCGCGACCTATCTAAAGGGCAAAGGCTATACCCTCGCCACCGAATACACCACCACTGACAGCGCCTTCCCCCAGACCCTAGACGTCTTGGCGACCTATCGTGCCGCCGATACCGAATATCCTTGCAATGGTATCGAAGGTCTAGTCGAATACGATAACGTCGGTGTCCTCCGTGGCGCTATGGCCGTCGAAAACGCTGACGGAACCCCCTACACCATCTCCTCCGATGGTCTAACCTATACCTTCAAGATCCGCGATGACGCTTGGTGGGTCGACGACAAGGGCGCAAAGGTCGCCAAAGTCACCGCTGACGACTTCGTCGCCGGTATGCAGCACGCTTTGGATGCCCAGGGCGGTCTAGAATACCTCGTCTCCGGCGTCATCAAAAACGCCTCCGAATACATGTCTGGCAAGGCCACTTGGGACAAGGTCGGCTATCAGGCCTCCAGTGACGGCACTAGCCTCATCATCACCCTAACCCAGAAAGAGAGCTATTTCCCCTCTCGTTTGGTCTACTCCGTCTTCATGCCGATGAACCGTTCCTTCTACGAATCCAAGGGCGGCAAGTTCGGTTCCGAGTTCAACAGCGAAGCCGAAAGCTACAAGTATGGCAAATCCGGCGATCCTACCTCCATCCTTTACAACTCTGCCTTCTATTGCACCAAGTATGAGGATGCCGATAAGGCCCAGGATATGGTCTATACGAAGAATCCCTTCTTCTATAACGCCGATAAAGTCACCCTCAACAAGATCCACATCCTCTACGATGATGGCTCCAACCCCGAGCAAATCTATGCCGATGCCCGTAAAGGCACCTATGTCGGCGTTGGATTGAGCGCCTCCACCGGCTTGCTTAAGAAAGCCAAAGACGACAATCTATTCAATGATTACGCCTACATCACCGACACCAACGCAACCACCTACTTCGGTGGGCTTAACCTCAACCGTGGTGCTTGGTCCCTTGAAAGCGGCGGTGCGAAGTCCAGTCAGAGCGAAGAGCAGAAGATCCTCAACCACGTCGCCTTCAACAATAAGAACTTCCGTCTAGGCTTCCTCCACGGCTTCGACCGTGCCACCTGGAACGATGTCCGTTGTGGCGAAGGCGTTGGCAAATACGGCCTCCGCAATATGTACACCTATCCTGACTTCGTCAAGCTAAGTGCAGCCACCAAGGACGGCGAAAACCACGAATTCGCGGCCAACACCTCCTATGGCGATCTAGTCGAATACTATGCCAACAAGAAGGGTGCCAACGTTGCTGACACCGCCGACGGCAAAGACGGCTGGTACAACCTCACGCAGGCGAAGAAGGAACTCGCCGCCGCCAAGAAAGAACTTGGTACCTCCTGGCCCGAAGGCATGAAGGTCCATATCGACAAGGTCTACTATAGCGGCAGCCCCGCTCAGGTCTCCCAATTCAACGCCATGAAGAAGATCGTTGAAGAAGCGATCGGCGATTACGTTGTCATCGACGGCATCGAAGTCACCACCACTTCCGATTACTACTATTCCGGCTACTATTGCGAGACTGGCGAAGAGCTTCCTCAGGACTACTTCGATGGTTCTGGTTGGGGACCTGACTATCTCGATCCCGGTACATACCTCGACACCTTCTCCGCTTTACGCGATGCTTCGATGGTCAAGGTTATCGGTCTCGATCCCAGTCTATAATTCGACCCATTTGCGAGCTTAATCGAAAACCCTCGCTGAACTGATAATGGGAGGCATCTATCTGGGTGCCTCCCGTTTGTCTTGTAAAACCAATCCCCTAAATCAAGGAGAAAACCTATGAAGAAATACCTATTTAAAAGGATACTATTCTCGATTTTCGCCCTTTTCGTAGTTACTGGGACGGTCATGGTCCTCGTCTACTCATTGCTAGACGAATCCATGATCCTCGCCAATGACGATGGCTATAAGAAAGCCAAGGACAATGAAAAGGTCGTCTATCGATATAGACGATATAAGGAATACGGATATATCGACTATACCGATTTCAGCACTTGGATGATCGAGAACAAAGAACAGGGCACAGAGAGCTACGACAACTCCCTCATCGCCGTTCAGACCCCGGATGAAACATTGACCTATCCCGAAGACGCGAATTGCCAAGAGTTCGTCTTGACCTTCCAAAAGGCCGGTTATAACGTCGAATGGTACCAGCCTATCACCAATAGGCGTGGCGTCACCACCTCCAAAGGCTACTTAGTCGCCACCAGGGACATCAACCTTTTCGTTCGCTTGATGAATTATTTCGGAAATATGTTCTCCTTCGATACCATCTGGAGCGTGAAAGACGAAAGCCTCCCGATGGAAGAAAGGTATATACGCTGGGAATGGGACCCGTATTCGAATATGCCTGCCCTAGTCGGCAACGGCACCACCCACCGTTACCTTATCTATTTCGATAACCAATTTCCCTTCGTCCACCAAAACATCTTCACGATCAACCTCGGCAAATCCCGCGACTATAGCGACCGCGACACGGTCGACGTCATCATGAGCAGGACCGGCAACGCCATTACAGAGGAGACGATCTTGCCCAAGGACATCTATAGCGAGAACCCGGAGAAGGTGGAATCGAACCTCGATTTCCATACCGTCACCTATTCCTCCTCGATCACAAGCTATACCGCCGAGACCTATGGCGAAGGCAACCACTATATCAACGCCGAAAGGAAGCTCGATGGCTTCACCCGTATAGGCAACTCCTTCGTCATTGGCATCATGGCCACGGTCGGCGCCTATATCATCGGTATGCCCATAGGTATCTGGATGGCCAGGAAGAAAGACAAGCTGCCCGATAAGATCGGCACGGCCTATATCGTCTTCATCATCTCCGTCCCGTCTTTGGCCTACATCTTCATGTTCGCCGCCCTCGGCGTGAACCTATTCGGCTTGCCCTATAAGTGGGCTTTGGCCACCCTGCCGGCACTGGCCTTCGTCTTGCCAACCATCTCCCTTGCCTTGCCTTCTATCGGCGGCTTAATGAGATGGATCAGGCGTTACATGATCGACCAGGAGAACGCGGACTACGTCAAGTTCGCAAGAAGCCAGGGTTTGACGGAGAAGGAAATTTTCACCAAACATATCTTCCGCAACGCGATGATCTATATCGTCCACTCGATTCCTATCGATATCTTGGGCTGTCTAACCGGCGCCATCATCACCGAACGTATCTATGGCGTTCCTGGTATTGGTGGATTGCTTACCAACGCCATCAACTCCTACGATAACGGCGTAATCATCGCCTCGACGGTGTTCTATACCGCCATTTCGATCATCGCCTTGCTCTTAGGCGACTTGTTGCTTGCGAAGTATGACCCGCGCGTCAGCTTCACCAACGAAAGGGGGTAAGGAAAAATGGAACAGTTTGAAAGAATCCCCTTGGATCTAGAGAAGATCAAAACGCAGGAAGAGGACGATCTCTTCTACTTCGTCGACCAGTCTAACGTCTCTAGCGAACGCATTACCGCGCCTAGGTATTCCTATTGGAGGTCGGTGTTCCGCATCTTCTTCTCGAAGAAGCTCAACATCATCTTCCTCTCCATCCTCGTCTTGGTCGTTGCGATGGCATTCATCTTCCCCGCCATCTTCCCCTATGACAAATTCGCCCACAACACCGAAGGCATCGCAAACCTCTCCCCGGCTGAATTAATCAACCGTTTCGGATTCAGTTTCGAATGGATCCTTGGCACGGGACAATTTGGCGATTCCATCTTCTATGGCATTTGGGCCTCCGCGAGAATTTCCTTAAGCCTCTCGCTCATCTGTGCCCTCATCAATATGTCGATCGGTATCCTTATCGGTGCCGTCTGGGGCTATAACAAAGCCGTCGACTCCGTGCTTAACGTTGTCTATAACATCATCGCCAACGTCCCCTATATCCTTATGATATCGGTCTTGGTCTACGTTATTGGCTCGGGCTTTGGATCGTTCGTATTCGCCCTTACCATCACGGGTTGGTTAGGCATCGCCTACTTCATGAGAACCCAGGTCCTCATCATCCGCGATAGGGAATATAACCTTGCCTCCAAGACGTTAGGCACCCCGATGGCCCGTATCGTCACCAAAAACGTCTTACCTTACCTTACCTCGGTCATCGTCACCTTGTTGGCTAGCGAAATCCCACATTATATCTCCATGGAGGTCTTCCTTACCTATATCGGCGTCGGCCTTTCCGCCGAAGTGCCTTCCCTAGGCCATATGATCTCCGACGCCCAGACGAGCTGGATGAGCTACCCCTGGGCTTTCTGGAGCCCGGTTGCGATTTCCGCGATCATCACCGTCATCTTATATGTCGTCGGCCAGAACCTCGCCGACGCAAGCGACCCACGCTCGCACATGAAATAAAGGAAAGGAGGAATAACGAAAATGGCAAAGAAACAGAAATTCACCCTTCAGGATGAAGAATCCTTACCAGAGATCTTCCTCTCCGAGGGAAACGAGAGCGAAGACGCCGACATGGTTAGGCGCAACGTGTTGCTTAAGCTAAAGCACATCGACGTCAAATTCAACGTCCGTGGCCGCGTCCTTAACGCGATCCGCGACGCGAACCTAGAGATCTACAAAGGCGAAACCCTCGCCATCGTAGGTGAGTCGGGCTCTGGCAAATCCGTTTTGACCAAGACCTTCGCCGGCATGCTCGATAGCAATGGCTTCATAAGCCATGGCAACGTCTACTTCAATGACGACACCCTTTCCGATACGACCGTCTTACTCACTCCGAGCATGCTTAGGGTGCGCGATTATTTCTATAACGCCCTATGCAACTATAGTTTTGAGATGGACGCCTCCGAGTATTACATCAAAAGAAGGGACCTAATAAACGCCGAAAAGAAGAAGAAGGTCATGTCCCAAGAGGACTTAGAAACCTACGAGAAGCGTGAGAGGAACCTCCAAGACGACATGGTCGATTTGCAGAACAAATATGGCCTATATAACCACCACGACGCCGAATCGATGGCCAAGAAGAAAGAGATCAAGGAGGAAATGGCCGGCGTGAGGAAAGCGCAGAAGGACCTAGTCTCCGAAAGGAAGAAGGCCATCCGCAAAATCAAAGCCGACTATAGGAAAGACGTCGCCTCCCGCCGCGAATATAACCGCCAAAGGAAGGAATATGACACCAAGATCGCCGAGATCACCGAAGCGGCAAGGGCAAAGGGCCTTTCTCCGGAAATCCTAGGCCGCAACCGCACGATCGCCAACGAAATGGTCCTTTCCATCGGCCGTTACCCCTGGATGCTCCGCTTCAAATACGGCAACCAGATCATCGGTGCCTACCGCTATGCCATGCACCATGGCATCAATATCTCGACCGGCAAGAACAATAGGCGCGTCTTCGAACCCGTCGTCTTCCGCGTCGAATACCTAAATTCCGGCGAAGTCGAGACCAATAAGCGCAAGATTTTCCTTGAAGGTGACTTCCTTAGGTCGCTAAAGGAAGAAGGTTACCGCAAAGAGCTGGTTGGCAACGAATCCTTGATGGACCAAGCCAAGGGACTCCACCCCCATATGAGGAAGAGCCTCATCAAGAAGTTTGCCGCCGCGGGCGTCGATAAGCCCGAGGAAATCGCGGACCTAGTCTTATTGAAGATCGCCGAATTCACCAATTTCTTCAAAGCGTATCAATGGGCCAACGTCCTTTCCGAATACGCGATCAACTACCTTAAAAACGGCGAAGAGGCCTCCAAGGAGAAATCGAAGGTCGTCAAGGCGCTTCATGGCTATGCCCATATCGACTGCGCCAAGGTGCGTTACCTCCACGATTGGGAACAGATCCGTGGCTGCCGCATCGCGACCGTCTTCCAAGACCCGATGACCTCCCTCGATCCGATCATCCCGATTGGGAAACAGATCATGATCGTCATCCAAAAGCACCAGCACTGCACCCCCTTCGAGGCGAAAAGGCGTGCCCTATCCATCATGGATAAGGTTGGCATCCCCGATCCCGAGAAGAGGTTCGATGACTATCCCTTCCAGTATTCCGGCGGCATGAGGCAGCGTATCGTCATCGCGATCGCCTTGTCTTGCCAGCCCCGCGTCTTGATCTGCGACGAACCCACGACCGCCCTTGACGTCACCATCCAAGCCCAGATCCTCCAGCTCATCAAAAAGCTATCCAAGGACCTAGGCTTCACAACCGTCTACATCACCCATGACTTAGGCGTTGTCGCCAACGTCGCCGATAGGGTCGCCGTGCTTTATGGCGGGCAGATCATCGAACTAGGCGATGTCGAGGATATCTTCTACGATTCCCGCCACCCCTATACCTGGGCCTTGCTTTCTTCCATGCCGCAGCTAGCGACCAGCGGAGATGAGCTATTCTCCATCGCGGGCACACCGCCGTCTTTGTATAACAAGATCGTCGGCGATGCCTTTGCCCCGCGTAACCAATACGCCCTTGCCATCGACTTTAAGAAGGAGCCCCCGATGATCAAGATCAACGACCACCATAGCGCAAAGACCTGGCTTCTAGATCCCCGCGCCCCCAAGGTCGAACGTCCCGCGATCATCCAAAACCTCCACGAGAAGATGGTCAAGATCTATGGCGAAGACGGCAACATCGTCACAAAAGATGAGGAGGGCGAATAATGAAAAAAGACGCTTCGCAGAATTATCCTGCCACTATCCCCTACAAAAAGGGTGACCCCATCCTCTCCCTCCAACACGTCGACATCACCTTCGGGTCCGGAAGGAAGACCTTCAAGGCCGTCAGCGATGCCTCCTTCGACATCTATGAAGGCGAAACCGTCTCCCTAGTAGGCGAATCCGGATCTGGCAAAACCACGATTGGACGCGCCATAGTTCGCATCAACCCCTGCTCCGCAGGCGCAATCTACTATAAGGGTGAGAAGATCTCCGGCAAACTAAGCCACGCCAAAAGCAAAGAGGTCGTCCGCAAGATCCAGATGATCTTCCAAGACCCGGCCGCTTCGTTGAATGAGCGTGCCACCATCGAATATTCGATCTCGGAAGGCCTATATAACTTCCATCTATATAAGGATAAGGAAGATAGGATCGCCAAGGTCGAGAAGATCATAGAGGAAGTCGGTTTGCTTCCTGAGCACCTCACCCGTTACCCCCACGAATTCTCAGGCGGCCAACGCCAAAGGGTTGGCATCGCCAGAAGTATGGTCATGGAACCGGAATTCATCGTCGCCGACGAACCCATCTCGGCCCTAGACGTCTCCATCCGTGCCCAGGTCCTCAACCTCATGAAGAAGTTCCAGAAGGAAAAGAACCTCACCTACCTCTTCATCGCCCACGATTTATCGATCGTTAGGTACATCTCTAGCCGCATCGTCGTCATCCACTTGGGCAAAATCGTCGAAATCGCGCAGACGGAAGAGCTCTTCTCCCATCCGCTACATCCCTACACCAAGTCGCTTATGTCGGCGATCCCCATCCCCGACCCACGCCTAGAGAAGAAGAAAAACCTCTTCGTCTATGACGCCAGCGCCCACGTCTATACCCCCGAGGACAACCCCCACATGGAGGATATCGGAAACGGGCACTTCGTCTATGGCAGCGACAAGGAACTCGCCTCCTACAAACATAAGAGGAACGGGGGTAAATAAAAGTGGGTGAAGAGGATAAGAAGAATCCTTTGATCCCCGACGAAGACGAACCCCTTTCCGAGGCGATGCAAAAGGAGAAGGAGAAGACGCAGATCCCCGTAAGCGGGAAGCACATGCTTCCTAGGATCATCATATTCGTCCTCTTGCTCCTAGTCGGCATCGCCGGCATCACCTTGTCCTTCCTTGGGGTGTTCTCCACCACCGAAGGCATTCGGGAAATCGAGTATAACGCCGCCTCCATCCCGCTAGAGAAGACCATCAAGCTCTATTATGAGTTCTCGGGCAACTCCTTCGCGGTAAGCCAAGAGGCAAACGCCGTCAAAACGGAATATTCCTCCCTCTATTACGCTAGCTATAGCAACTATGAGGAAGAGACCGTCTATAGCGAGCCCTATAGCTCCATCGGCGCGATCAACGCAAGCCTCGATAAGACCATGACGGTCAACTCCGCCATCTATGACGCATTGAAGGATGCCTACTCTAGAAGCAGCGCCTCCTACTCAATCTTCGCCGGCCCGATAGAGGATTTCTGGAATTTCTGCCTGAAAACGGGCGGGACCAACGATCCCCTGACCAGCAATGCCGGCTCATCCTACCTCTCTTCCTTCGTCTCGCTGCTTAACGAAGATAAGGTCGCCTCCATCGACTTCCTGGAAAATGGGGCGATAAAGGTAAGCGAGAAAAGCGAATACAAAGCCTGGAAGGAAGAATATGAGTATAAGGGTCCCTTGCTTAGCCTAGGTTACCTAAAGGACGCCTACCGAATGGATGCGATCAAAAAGGGCCTAGTCGAGAAAGGGTTCACTAAAGGGTATCTGCTCGACATCGATACCGGCACGGTGCTCTCCTTGGGGGAAAGCGGCCAAATCACCGCCACCGAATATGCCTTAACCGGCACTAAGCCAGTCGAGGCGATGCGGGTAAAGCTAGAGAAAGGCTCTTGCCTAGTCAGCGTCAGGCACTTCGCAAAAAGCTCTATTGACCTAGCCTACACCATTAATAGCGAAGGGAAGACCCATTACCGAAGCGGGGACATCAATCCCTCTACCGGAGTTCCTAGCGACGAATTGACCTTCCTTCTCTCCGTTACTAGTAACGGGGCCGTAAGTAGCGTCAACGAGGCCATTAAGGCCACTAGGGGCGAAATTGGTCCTTCCTCCCTCCAAAAGGTCGTCTATCAGGAAAAAGGCGACCTGACCTCCATCTTTTACTCCTCTTCCCTCTCCTCTTCCCTAACATTCCTAGATGGCGATGAGGCAAACTTCAGGAAAGAGGAAATCGATAAGACATCTTGATCGAAAGGAAAAACAACCATGAAAAAGAACAAATCGTTGCATAGGGCCTGGATATGGGGCTATATCGTCTTGCTTTTCGGCGGGGCGCTATTGCCGTTACTTGGATATAAGCTATCCCCGGTATTCGCCGTCATCGCGGTCGTATTCGTTTGCCTCATTCTGGTGGATCTGATCGTGGCCCACGTCTTCTATGCGAAGAAAAGGGAGCTATTCCCCCTTCTCTCCTTCATCGGGCATGGCGCGCTTACCCTTTCGGTCATCTTCGCCTTCATCCTTGAAGTCGTCTATACCTCCCAAGGCGCCCCCGCGCCCTACGCGTGGGTCATCGGCATCATCAGCATGCTGCTTATGGTCTATGTCGACTGGAGGGTGATCGGAGTCAACAAGAAGATCATCCGCGGCGAAAAGATCATCGAAGGCAAACAATGAGGGATTAATCCACCTAACAAAGACAATAACGGGCCTAGGCAAGCGCACCTAGGCCCGTTTTCTTTCCCTTTATGGATAGACCCAACTTAACCCCTATTGTAGCAAAGGAATTCATTTAGGGATAGGTCTATCAATAGATGGATACCCTAGGGTAAAATAACCCTGCCAAGAGGCAAGTGCTTCCCTACGAATTGCTACGGGGAACCTGACTGGAGAAGCCGGTGTCGAAAACCTTGTATGACAAGGGATCCTAAAGGCCGACCAAGGTGCCCACTTTCCTTAAGTAAGGAAAGTCTATCAAGCTTCTTGGCTTTTTCTTTTTTAACCGAATGAAAATAGGCCAGAAGCGTTATTTCTGGCCTAGATGTTAACTAAGGAAATCGGAATCGCGGATTTCCCCTGTGGAGGAGAACCTATCGATTAGGTCCTTCGGCTTGAGGTTCCTCTTTTCCTGCCCTTCGCAAGAATAGACGATCTTGCCGTTATCCATCATGATGAGGCGGTTGCCGTATTTGATGGCGTCTTTCATGTTGTGGGTGATCATGATGGTCGGGATCTTGCTTTCGTTAACGATCCTATCGGTCAATTCCATCACGGTTTTGGCGGTGCCGGGGTCAAGTGCGGCGGTATGCTCGTCTAGTAGAAGAAGTTCAGGCTCGGCCATAGTGGCCATTAATAACGTCACCGATTGCCTTTGCCCTCCAGAGAAAGTGCCCATTGGGGCGCTTAGCCTATCTTCTAGCCCTAGTCCAAGCGGGGACAGTACCTTTTTGAATTCCCTTTCCATCTCCTTAGTCAAAGCATAGCGAAGCGGGGACTGCGGTTTGCCCCTTCTAGAGGCGATGGAGAGGTTTTCGAACAAGGAGATGTCGGCGATCGTGCCAACGCGGGGATCTTGGAAGACGCGCCCGATATATTTCGCCCTTTGATAGACCTTAAGCTTAGTGATGTCCTTATCGTTAAGGATGATTTTCCCTTCATCGGGAAGGAAGGTCCCGGCGATTAGGTTAAGCAAAGTGGTTTTCCCAGAACCATTAGACCCTATTACGGTTATGAAGTCACCTTCTTTTACGGTTAGGTTTACTCCCTGAAGCGCCTTTTTGTCGTTAAGGGGGTTATCGTCAAGGTGGAAGGTCTTATGCAAATCCAAAACTTCTAGCATACGTAATTCCCTCCTAGGCAAAGCCGTTTGATGTTCATGGCGACCTCCTCGCCTTTTTCCTTTAACGCTTCCTTCTTGCTTCGCTTCACGCCTTCCCCGCCTTTAGGATGGCTCTTTTTGAAGACCGATATCCCAAACTGGAGGACGATGATGGCGATCAATAGAAGCGCTTTGTAGACGGAAAGCATATAGCCCTGCGTGTCTAGTAGCATCAAAACCTGGATGACGTACCAATATAGCAATGAACCGATGATCGCGGAGAGAAGGCTCCTTTTGAAGGTCCTTGCCCCGATTACGATCTCCCCTAGGAACAAAGAGGAGAGGGCGATGACGATCATCCCCTGGCCATCGGTTGGTAAGCCCATGCCGTTATGCTGGCCATATAAGGAGGAGGCGAAGCCGATTAGGGCTCCCGAAATAGCGAGGGCGATTATGCTCATCTTGTTGGTGGAGATGCCATTTGCCTCGGCCATTTCCTTGTTTTTGCCCGCGGCGCGTATCGACATGCCAAGTTCCGTGCCAAAGAAGAAATATAGCGCGAACCCGATGATGACCATAAGCAAAGCGGCCACGAGGATATAGGAAAGATAGGAGGCATAGAAGCGGAAGACGTTGTTGTCGCTAATTTGGAAAAGCAGGTTCCTTAGCCAATTGAATACCGTCAAATGGCTATTGGCGTCGAAGCTGACTTGCCCCGCCTTAAGCGAATTGATCATGATGGCGACGCCGAAAGTCAAAGCCATCATGATGATGCCCGAAAGTAGCGGCGGTATCTTTAGATATACGGTCAATAAGGCGTTTAATATGCCTACTATCGCCCCTAGTGCCATCGATATTAACAATACGAGTATCGGATTGACGTCCATATCGATGAAGACGGCGGTAACCATCGTGATCATCGGCAAAATGCCTTCCACCGACAAATCGGCGATGTTGAGGATGCGGAAGGAGATGAATACGCCTAGCACCATGATGCCCAAAATCAGCCCATTGACCAGCGGGTTGATCATGAAGGAGCGTAGGCTCGCGGCGAAATCGAATACCAGCGGAAGAAAACTCATATGATTTTGGCGCCTTCTTCGTTAAGTAGGGATTCTGGGATCGTGATGCCTAGGGAGGTCGCAAGGGTCTTGTTGATGACCAAAGCATCCTTATCGCAGCTTTCGACCGGGATGGAACTGATCGCGGTGCCTTCTAAGACCTTAATGGCCATCTTCCCAGCCTGGACGCCGCATTCATAGTAATCCACGCCCATCGCGATGGTGGAGCCACTAACCATGCCGGTATCGCATGCGGCGATGATAAGCTTATCGGTCCTTTCCTCGTTCGCGCTTTTGATCATGCCAATCGAATTGGCGATGGTGTCGTCGGTTGGAAGGAAGACGGCATCGACGTCGGAGGGGATGGAGGATAGGGCACTAGTGATTTCGGAGGCGCTAGTGATGGTGGTCCTGGTGTGGGCGATATTATGGGCATCCATCCATTTTTCGGCGATCTCGGCCTGATATACGCTATTGACCTCGGTGGAGGTATACATGGAAGTGATCTTATCGACTCCTTCGAATTTGGCCAGGAGTTCTAGTTCCTTTTCGATGGGTCCAAGGTCGACTACGCCCGTGCACCTGCCTTCTGGCTTTTCCAAATTGGTAAGTAGGTTCGCCCCACTTGGGTTGGTGACCGCGGAGAATAGGATCGGGGTGCTGTAGCCAAGGGAATCCATGGCGTTTTTAAGCGCGCTGGCGCTAGGGGTGGCAATACCATAGACGAGGTCGCTTGTGGCGGCTAGGGTTTTGGCCATCGCCACGTTATCGGCTGCGACGGCGTTGGCGCTTCTGACCTCTATATTGACTTTGTCCTTCCAAGTAGAGGCGTTAATGGTTTCGACAAATCCGTTTTTCGCCTTTTCCAATGCCTCAAACGCGCCGAATTGGAGCACGCCGATGGTTTTGACGCCGCTTCCGCCACATCCGCTTAAGGCGATCGTGGCCAATGATAGTAATGTCGATAGGGCTAATGCTTTCTTCATTTTTCTTTTTCTCCTATTTAACAAAGAAATCCCCGGACGCGTTCATCCGGGGCAATGGCAATCATCTTTCCACCTTCCGGATGTTTCCCATCCGGAATGCTACGCAGAGGGAAATCACCTAATGCAATAGCGATAAAAGTAAAAACCACGAATTCGCTTAATGTTTTTAAGAATCGTTTCCTTCATACCCAAGTTTTCTCCGTGGATTACATAAATTTAAAGCCGCTACCTTTCCTGTCAATAGGAAGATTGGGGAAAATTTGACACAAAATAGTTTTTTTTGGGTCCTTAATCCTTATATACAAAAGAGAAAGGCGTAACTAAGGCGCTAAATTAGAACCGCCGATTCTAAGAGTTATTTCCGTTAAGGGCGGCGGAACCGAATTTTCCTAGACTTATTTCGGGTCGGACCCCTCCGAAGCCGAAGTAAGTCTTTTATTCTCGGCGGACTCCGGCGACGTTTGGGCGTGACGAAAGGATC
>JAILEX010000079.1 GCA_024687185.1 Bacilli bacterium
GCCCATCGTTGGGGGCTCCATCCTCAACCATGAGCACTTCCAAGGCGGCAAGGAGATATTGCCTCTTCTGCGCGCGCCCATAAAAAGGAAGATCGAAACCTCCGATTATGGCGCGGAGCTATTCGAGGTCGATTTCTACCACACTTGCCTCGTGGTCATTGGCGAAGATAAGGGAAGCGTGGCCGCGTTGGCGGAGAAAATCCGCAAGGCATGGCGTAGCCATAACGACGAAGAGAATGGCATCATCGCCAAAACAGGCGATGGCGTTGAGCATAATACCCTCACCCCGATTGTCAGGAAGTTCGGTAAGGAATACCGCCTATATCTGGTTTTGAGGAACAACCGCTGCGACAAGGATTATCCCGATGGCATCTTCCATGCCCATAGGGAATACTTCCATATCAAAAGCGAGGGCATAGGGTTGATCGAGGCCAGTGGGCTATTCGTGTTGCCTGCTAGATTAAAAAGGCAGGGCAAGGCGATAGAAAAGGCCGTGGGGGACGAACTTGGATTTAATCAGGCGCAAGCCCGTTATAAAGACCTTTCAGGCTTTAAGGACATGTATGATTCCCTAGCTGGCGGGACTAGCATGGAGAGATATATGGCCGAAGTCTGCAGGAAGATACTAATTAACGTATCGGTCTATAAGAAAGACGAGAAGGGCAGAGCCGGTTTGAACCGATTCCTTGAGGAGGCATTATCATGATTATGAAAGAACAGGCAAGCGAGTTTTACTTCGAATCGTTTGCGGAAGAGGAGGAGTGCGTCATCTTCTCCCATGGCAGGTTGGAGATCGTCGGCAACCACACCGACCACAATAAGGGCGAGGTCTTGGTCGCGGGATGCGATATGGGCATCACCGCGGGGGTAGGCAAAAACGAGGAATATATCTCCGTCGCCTCCAAAGGGTATCGCCCCTTCGTCGTCGAACTTGACGATTTGGAGGTCCATAGGGAAGAAGAAGGGACCTCCGCATCTCTAGTTAGGGGCGTTTTGGCCAAGTTAAAGGAACTAGGCTACAAGATCGGCGGGTTCAATATGGCCTGCGTCAACGATATCTTCCCCGGGGCGGGGGTATCTAGCTCCGCGGCTTTCGAATCGCTTGTCGTCAAGGTCATCTCCCATCTATATAACGAGGATTCGATCCCCGAGGAGACGATGGCCGTGGTCGGCCAATACGCGGAAAACGTATATTTTGGAAAACCCTGTGGTCTGCTAGACCAAATCGGGACGAGCCTAGGTGGGGTATGCTATGTCGACTTCCATAAGGAAACCCCCATTATCGAAAGGATGTCCTTCCCCTTCGCCTACCGCATATTCTTGGTCAATTCCGAAGGAAACCACGCGGATTTGACCCCTTTATACGCCGAAATCCCCGCCGATATGAAATCGGTTGCAAGACACCTTTATGGGGTCGATTACCTAGGCGAACTCACCAGGGAAGAATATTTCCGTGGCATGACACGCCCCTGCATCAGCGTAAGCGAACGCGCCAAGATGAGGGCGACCCATTTCTTTGAGGAGAACGCAAGGGTAGAAAACGCCAGATTCGCCATCAAACACCATGACGAGGCGGCCTTTATGGAGGCCATCAATTCCAGCGGCTTTTCCTCCTCGACCTTCTTGGCCAACACCCAGGTCCCAGGCAAATACGCGGGTAGTCCCCAACAGACCATCGATACCCTCCGTCCCCATTTGGGAAACGGCGGGGCGATCCGCATCATGGGCGGAGGCTTTGCCGGCAGCGTCATCTGCTTCATCCCCGAGGAAAGGGGCGACGAGTTCCTGAAAACATGCCTCCTTCTATATAGGAAGGAGAAGGTCGCCGAAGTTAGAATCGTGGATGGCGGACCCAGGGTCGAGGAATAGGAAACAAGGTGGGAAAATTAGTAACGCTAGTAACGATCACCTATGGGAGTTACCTCTATTTCATTCCCATATTGGCCCTAATAGCTGGCTATTTTCCGCTTTTAATCCTTTGCAAAAGGAAGGGTGGCAAGTTCACCTATACCTTCGTCTTATCCATGTATTGGGCCAATTTCGCCTTGCATTTCCTTAAGCAATTCCTTCCTGGATATATCGAAAAGCTGCCCGCGGGGCTATATACCTCCACCGCCTTGAATTGGTGCGCCCTATTCATCGTGGCCGCCCCGTTTTTGCTTATCTCGAAAAAGAAGGTCTTCCTCGATTATTTGTTCTATATGGGCGTGATATCCAGCCTCCTCGCCTATTTCTTCCCCACCAATCCGATGATCGAGGATCTAGCTACGGCCAAAGGAATCGCGGAGACGTCGAGATATTACCTTTGCCATGCCCCCTTGCTATATGGGGGATGTTTGCTATTAGCAAGTGGCTACCACAAACTCGATTACCACCGCTATTTCTGGGCGCCCTTCCTTATTTGGTGCGCCTTAGGCATCAGCTATTTGAACTGCATACTCTTCAATATCCCCTTCCATAACTATGATTGGAGCGAAGCGCTAAACCGCGACAACAACTGGGTCAACGGCTCCTTCGCCCTAGGGCCTGGGACTTCCTTTGACAAAGTCCTAGGTGGCGTATACCCCTACCTAATCAATTACGTCCAAATCTATTATGTGGGCGATACTTTGTATTTCACCCCCGTATTGTGGTTACTTCCCTTCATCATGGCCATCGGGGTAATTGTGTTTCCTTTTCTCTGCCTGCCCTTTGAATATTCCCATATCAAGGAAGATCGGTTAAAGAAGAAGGCACTACTAGAAGGAAAAGGCGATTAGATGGAATCCTCCCTAAGCCATTTCGCCCCTTTTCATCTTAGGGCGGATGGACTATGCCCTTGAAAAGGGGTGGAAACTAGAGGAAAATGGGTTAGTTTCCAAATCTAAACGATGGAATGTGAGGAAACGCCTTAAAATCAACGCCTAGGCGCGTGTAATAGTGTTATACTTCTCTTAACATCCATCCCCTTTGGAGGAAAAGAAAATGGAACAAAGTAGAAAAGCAGGTATTTTGTTACCCGTCGCGAGCTTGCCTGGAAGGCATGGCATCGGCGATTTCGGGCCTGATGCCTACGAATTCGTCGATATGATTTCTAACGCCGGTTTCTCCTATTGGCAGATTTTGCCGCTAAACCCGGTAGGATATGGCAATTCGCCCTATCAGCCCTATTCTTCCTTCGCCATCGATGAGAACTTCATCAGCCTCACCGACCTTACCAAAAGGGGCTACCTCAAGCGCATCGCCAATCGCGATATCTCCGCCGAGAGGGTCGATTATAACGGGGTCAAGGAATTTAAGCTCCGCCTGCTTCGCATCGCCTTTGAGACGCAGATGAGGAAGAACCCGCGTTGCCTAAGGACCTTCATTAGGAATAACCCCTGGGTCGAAGACTATGCCGCGTTTGCCATGTTCCACCGCAAATACCAGTCTTCCTGGGACGAGTGGCCCGAGGAAGAGAGGAACTGGATCAAAGGCGATAAGTCGCTTTCCCGTTGCTTGTCCCACGAGCAGAAATTCGAGATCTGGATCCAGATGACCGCCTATAGGCAATGGAACGCGCTCCATAAATATGCGCTTTCCAAAGGCATCAGGATCATTGGCGACGTGCCTTTTTACGTCGGCTACGATTCTTGCGACGTCTGGGCCAACCAAGACACGTTCCTTCTATCTAGCGTGGACGCCAAACCGACCTTCATCGCCGGCGTACCCCCGGATTATTTCTCCAAGACCGGCCAACGCTGGGGCAACCCGATCTATGATTGGGAGAAACTCGAGAGGGAGGGCTTTGCCTTCTTAAAGGAAAGGATAGAGAGGAACGCCAAGATCTATGACGTCATCCGCCTCGACCATTTCCGCGCCTTCGATACCTATTGGAAGATCCCCTCTAGCTGCGAGACCGCGATAGACGGGGCCTGGATCGAAGCGCCCGGCTATAAGTTCTTCGATACCATGTTTCAGGATAACCCAAACCTAAAGGATGCCATCATCGCCGAGGATCTAGGCGATTTGCGTCCCGAGGTTTTGGTGCTACGCGACCATTATGGCTTCCCTGGGATGTCGGTAGTGGAATTCACCTTCAACGAAGACGTCTTCAAAAAGGCCAAGGAATGGAACCTAAAGAACCTGGTCGTGTATTTGGGCACCCACGATAACGACACCATGGCGGGCTTCCTTTCCGAAATGGAGGAAGAGGAGCTTAAGAAGTGGGAAGAGGCCTTGGAGGAAAAGGGCTACGAAGAGGATAGCGACGTCGATAACCTCATCCGCTTCGCTTTGGATAAGCCCGCGTACCTCACCGTTTTGACGGTTCAGGATATCTTGGGGCAGGGGAGCGAATATAGGATCAACGTCCCCGGCATCGTCGATAACGTCAACTGGACCTATAAGATGAAGGACTTCAAATCGCTTAGGGCCAAACTCCCCACCATCCGCCGCTACATCAAAAAGGCCAAGCGCGCTTAGTAGACTAGCAATGAAGAAAATCCACCTCGTCTCATTGGGCTGCGCCAAAAACCTCGTCGACAGCGAACAGATGTTAGCCATGTTCCCCCGCGACGAATTTTCGGTTACCTCCTCTCCTGAGGAGGCGGATCTAATCATCGTCAATACCTGCGGATTCATCGAATCGGCCAAGAAGGAAAGCCTCGATACCATCTTCGAGATGGCGGGATATAACGCCAAACTCGTCGTCACGGGTTGCTTAGCGCAGCGTTACGAAGAGGATTTGAGGCGCGAACTCCCAGAGGCCGACGATATCATCGCGATCCATGACTATAACGATTTCCCTTCTAGGCTAAACGCCTTGTTAGGCGATACCCATATCGCCCATTTCTCGCCCATGAGGAGGGTTTTGACAACCTCGAAGGGGTGTTGCTATATCAGGATAAGCGAAGGCTGCAACAATTTCTGCGCCTTCTGCGCGATCCCCCGCATCAGGGGCACTTTCGTCTCCCGTCCCTATAATGAGATCATCGAGGAAGCCAAGACATTAAAGGAAAAGGGCATCAAGGAGATTTCCCTTATCTCCCAGGACACCACCGTATACGGGATGGACTATGAAGGGCATAGGCCCAATATCGTGGACTTGCTTAAAGGGCTGGAGGAAGTGGGCTTCTTTTCCATTAGGCTACTCTATCTCTATCCTAGCGAGATCAGCGACGAACTAATCGAATATATAGCCTCAAGCAAAACCGTGGCCCATTATTTCGATATCCCCGTCCAAGCCGCAAGCGACCATATGCTTTCCGCGATGAGACGTCACGCAGATGCTAAGGAGACCATCGAATTATTCGAGAAGATCAAGCGCATCTGCCCCGACGCGGTTTTGCGTACCACCCTGATCTCTGGCTTCCCTGGGGAAAATGAGGAAGACCAAAGGGAAGCGGTGGAAATGCTAAAAAGGATCGAATTCGACCACATGGGGGTATTCCCCTATTCTAGGGAAGAGGATACGGTCGGCTATTATCTGGAGAACCAAATAGAAGAAGAGGTCAAACTCGCCAGGAAAGACGAGCTTATGAAGATCCAACGTCCCATTTCCTATAAGAAGAACAGGGCCTTACTTGGCAAGGAGATGGATGGCATCGTCATCGGCAGGATGAAGGATGGACGGTACGGGGTTAGGACATATTGGAATGCGCCTGACGATATCGATGGGGAAATCTACCTAGAGACCAAGGAAAGCCTAGAAGAAGGCGACTTGGTAAGGATCAAAATCGAGGAAAGCTACGTCTATGACCTTATCGCCTCGTTGAAGGAGAGGTTATGAACTGGAAGTTAGTCGACATCAAGCAGGAGACCAACCACCGCTTCCTGAATTTCTTCACTTTGTTTTATGAAGTCGATGGTCGGCCATATGAATATTATCTAGCCTCTAGGAAGGGGATAGAGGATCTTCGCGCCCTCCATAAAAAAGGATGCGAAAAACCCGATGGGGTCATCATCTTGCTATACCAAAAGGATGGCGATGACTATAGAATCGCCCTAACGGAGGAATTCCGTCCGCCCTTCAACCGCTATTTCACTAGCGTACCCGCGGGTTTGGTCGAAAAGGGCGAGGATATACTGGAAGCCGCCAAAAGGGAGGCAAACGAGGAAATCGGGGTGAAGGCGAAAAACCTGCGCCTCCTCTTCCCTCCCTCCTCCACTAGCGAAGGGATGAGCGACGAACTTAATTGCGTCGTAATAGGCGAAATCGAGGAAAAGGGCGATAAGCACCTTGAGGGGAATGAGGATATCTCATTGATCTTCGCCTCCAGGAAGGAAGTTAGGGAAAAACTAGACGATCCTAACCGCATCTTCCCCCTGCCGGGAAGATTATGCTTAGAGCTTTTGCTAAGGATACTGGAAGAAAAGAGATAGCAAAGTAGCTTATATAGGGAAGATAAGCCGTTACCTTATCTTTTTATATATAGAAAACCAACCATGATAAGGAGAAGGAAACCATGAGAAAAAACATAGAGGATGTCAGGGAGCAGATCGTCCTTGGCACCATCGATGAATTCAACAAAAGAGGTCCTGCGCTCCGCCTAGACGACGTCGCCAAGAACCTACATATCTCGAAGAAGACCATCTATAAGGTCTTTAAGTCCAAGGAGGCCATCATAGCCTATATCGGCGAATCGATCATAGAGGAAATCGCCAAGGAGGCCGATAGGATCTACCATGACCCTTCCATCCCCATGCTTAGGAAGATCGAGGAAATCCTCTCGATCGACGTGCGTTACGAAAAGCTCTTCGATAGGAAGGCCTCCATCTACCACGAGAAGAACTACCCCCACATCGCGATGTATATGGAAAGGAAAAGCAGCTTGCTTTCCTCCTATTTCGAAAAGTTGCTCTTGGAAGCGAAGAAAGAAGGGGCCGTTAGGGAAGAAGTACCCGTAAGGTTCGTCAAAAACATCTATTACACCTTATCGCGTTCCTTCTTTTCCGGGGAACTTGCGAAAGATAGCGAACTCACTAGCGAGGAAGCCAGGAGCTTCCTTACCTCCATCATCCTAAACGGGACGATGAAGAAGAACTGAATATCCGACCGTTTTATTCCCACATTACCAAATAATCGCCCCAAAGAAGGAGAAAATGAAAACCATGGACGCATTCGACCATTCCGCCATCATATTCGGCAACCAAATCGATAGGAAGACCATCAAGAAGGCCAATAAGGGCAAAAAGAAATACATCAAGAAATTCGGCGATGATTCCTCTATTGCCTACCACCTTTCCGCGGTCCCTATCGCTGCCTTAAAGGAGATGGGAGTCAAAAACCTCGTCATCGATAAGGATGCCGATAGGCCTTTGGAACTGCCAAGCAACGCCTTGATCGTAGGCAATATCCGCATGGGCTTTGGCCATTACCGCATCTCCATGGCCATCGCTAGCTGCGCCAAGGCCCTAGGATATGAGCCATATTGGTTCGACTTGGCCTCGTTTGAAGCGACCGGTTCGAAGATGATCCGCGCCCAAAATGACCTATATTCTTTGGCGAGCAGGATCTCCCAGAAATCGAGGCTATTCAACCATTTCTTCTGGGAACCCCTCAATTCCGAGGGCTTCCGCAAAATCACCTATAACGCCGCCGACCAAAGGAATAGCGAGCTCCTAGTCCCCCTGTTTCACGATTTCCCCAAAGACGTCCCCTATGTCGCAACCCACGTCTGGCCTAGCCAAGGCGCGGTGCACGCGGGACTTACCCACGTCGTAAACGCGATTCCCGACAACTGGCCGATGGGCCTCCATCTTTCCGAAGGCGCGATCCACGTCGTCCAAACCCCCTTCGCCTATTATGGCTATAAGATGCTTAACGGCATGGATAAGAAACCCCTTAAGCCGATGAAAGACGGCGATCTATACGAAGTCGGCCACTATGTCGATGACGAGCTCGTCAAAAACGTCGCGGCGGACTCCATGGGCAGAATCGAACGCGCCGAAAGGAAGCGCCCGGTGAGAGTTTTGGCAACCGTAGGCGGCGCGGGGGCGGGAAGCAAGAACTTCGCCAACATGGTTAGGCACCTCCTTCCTAGGATCGAAAAGGGCGAGGTAACGATGCTGATCAACTTCGGCGACCATAAGGACATGTACGAATACCTTTGCAAAAACGTCGAAGGCTACAAAAAGGCGGCGGTCACCCATTTCGAGGAATATGAGGAATCGAGGAAGTGGGTCGACGAATTCGCCTTCAAGGACATCCCTGGCATCCATTGCTTCTACCATCACGATATCTTCGAGGCCGTCTATATGACGAACCTTCTTATGAGGGTAAGCGACTGGATGGTCACCAAACCAAGCGAACTGGTCTTCTACCCGATCCCGAAGATCTTCATGCGCCATATCGGCGGGCATGAGGTATATGGTGGGATACATGGCCGGGAAGTGGGCGACGCGATCTGGGAATGCGAGGACGACAAGACCCTCGCCAATATGCTCGATACCCTAATCGAGGATAGAAGCCATATCGTCTATATGTCGCGCCTTATCATGAAGAGGAAGGAAGAAGGGCTATATAACGGCGGATATGAGGCCGTTAGGCTCGCCATAAAAGGCAAATAGGGATTTAGCGCAAAAGAAATAGCTACGGGTTCGCCATCCGTAGCTATTTTTGTAATTGGCTCGATGTTATGGGGGGTTATTCGCTATATTCTTCCAAAATGCGCGGGAATTCCCTTAAGGGGGATTTGTCGTCTTCATCATATCCAAAGGGCTTGAATTCGCCTGAGATAAGCTCGTCATAGATGTCGCCTACCCCGCTTTCCCAAGTCTTCTCTAACCCCTTTTTGGAGGAAAAGAAGAGCACGGGCATTAGGCGGAAGCCATGATAGGAAGACAAATCGAATTGTTCCTTTAGGAAGGGGCAGCAGGACAATAGCGATTCCTTATCGGTGTCCTCGCTTAGAATCAACAAGACGAAATCCTCTTGCTTGGGGCTAGAAGAGCCTAGGACCGCGTTATAGCCCTCGTTATTTAGTGACAATAATAGCGTCTTCGCCTTCTCCCTGTCTTCTTTCGCGCTATAGATATATAGGTTTTCCATATCGATTGTCGTCTCCTTTTGTAGGTGGATAGATTATAGGCCAAGAAGCAGGGAAAGAGGTAGTTTCGATTGCTTTATGGCGAGAGAGCACTTACTATTTTCCTACGTCCCATGGATATCTCTATCATCATCCCCACCCACAATAACGGCGAGACGATCGAAAAGGCGATCCGCTCGGTTTTGGATCAGGATTTTAAGGGCGAATATGAGATTTGCCTGGCTTTGGATAACTGCGATGACAGTACCTTAGAAGTGGTATCGACTTTGGCTAAGGCCAATCCCAATATCCATTTCGTCGAAGTCGACGTTAGGGGCGACTTACGAAGTAGGTTGGCCGCCTTTGCCATTTCTAGCGGGGAATACATCATGTTCTTAGACGGCGATGACTATCTAAGGGAAGACGCCTTATCGCTTGCCTATGGGAAAATGAAGGATAGCGATGCCGATATCGGCAATTTCGGCCTATATTACGTTACCAAAAAGGGCATCCGCCCCTCTTTCTTTAGGGTAGATGGCCATTATTCCCAGAAGAAGGCGATGAAGGTATTCCTCCGCGACATCACCTACCGCGGCTTCATGGCGACCAAGATCATGAAAAGAAGCCTAATCGAAGCCATCGATTTTTCCTATTCGGGGAAGATGATGATCTATATGGACGCGCTATTTATTTTCCTGTCCATCTGCCACGCAAGGAAAGTCATCTCCATCAAAGAGCCCCTATATTATTACAATAAGGCCAATGAGAACTCGGTCACTAGCGTCGGTTATAAAAGGATCTACGATAACCTTTCCGTCCGCGCCAATATGAGAAGGGCCTGCGAAATGAAAAGGGAAGCGTGGCTTTTTAGGATGTTCCGTTTTAACAGGTTCCGCGTCAAACTCCTATTGTTAGTGGACTTTAGGATGTCTTCCTTTGAAAGCAAACAGGAGAAGCGGAAAGTCAAAGCCCTCGTCAAGGAAGAGATGAAGCTGATATATGGGAAATCCACGTTAAGGGAAGAAGGGCATAGTTATAGCGGGTCCATCCGCGAGATTTCGTTTACAATATAGCCATCCGCCCGTAACTCAATGGATAGAGTAATAGTCTTCGAAACTATAGGTTAGGCGTTCGAGTCGCCTCGGGCGGGCCAAGTGCAAACAACAGTATTGATGCAATGTCAGTACTGTTTTTTTATTTTCTCTAGTTTTCCTTTGTGATGGACATTATAAGCTTAGCCCAGAAACGGCAAAGCTTTTTGATATCTTCTTTAACTTTTTTCTCGTCCCTGTTGTTTTTTAGTTGCTCAGCGTAATATAGGCACGAACCATATAATCCTTCAAAGAAGAATATAGATA
>JAILEX010000012.1 GCA_024687185.1 Bacilli bacterium
TGGCGATGTCGCCGCCGATTTGGATCTGAAGGCCGCTTTTGTCGTTGCTGATGGAGCTTGCGCTACTAGAGGTCTCTTCCATTGTTCCGCTAACCGAAACAGAGCTTGCGCTAGAGGAATTACCTCCGCAAGAGGCGAGGAAGGTGGCGACTAGAGTTAACGCTATGGCCTTTTTCATCCTGATCTTCTTTTCCTTTCTTTTACCGAAACTTCTCTACTTCCTTTGCCCCTAAAGTTCTTAAACTGAAAACGGACGAAGGAAATCTAAGTCGATATGCCATTATTATAACGCGTTTGATAGCGCTTACAAGATTTTTGCTGATATTGTCAAGTAACCCCGAGATTATTATCGATATACCAGTTTTAATCGTAACTTTTTCGTATATGGAAATAAGTGTGAAAACTATAAATGGTGAAAATTTTACAAATATTTTGATTGATGTTTTCCTGCTTTTCATTTTCCTTTCATTCTATGGCTTTCGAAGGGAAAGGTAACTTAGCGACATATCTATATATTATATATAAGGATAGGGATGTCACCTTTTTTGAGGTCGATCCCTTTTAGGTGGCTTTGATAGCCAAAAAGGTTTTTTAGCCTCTCTAGGACTGCTTGGCCCTATTCCCCCTACTTCTTCTTGTCCCTATGCCCCTATCTTCTAGAATCGCCTAAAAAGGCAATAGAAAAAGCCTTCCCGGGCTTAACCCATAGGAAGGCTATTGGTTCTATTCGCTTACGCTATTATCGCTATTAGGCAACGGGGTAGACGGAGACCTTCTTGCGGTCTTTGCCCCACCTCTCGAACTTGACGGTGCCATCGATGGTGGTGAAGAGGGTATCGTCGCCGCCTTTCATGACATTGGCGCCCGGATAGATCTTGGTGCCCCTCTGACGGTAGAGGATGCTGCCGGCGGTGACGAACTGCCCGTCACCAACCTTCGCGCCAAGCCTACGACCAGCGGAGTCGCGGCCGTTTTTGGTGGAACCAACGCCCTTCTTGGAAGCGAAGAGCTGTATATCTAGTGTGAATCTCATTGGTGCTACTTCCTTTCTTTGATGTCGATGAATCCCGGATAGGATTCCTTGATGGTCTTCAACTGCAGGATCATGACCTCCATCACCGTTTCGTCATGCTCGCTTAGCTTTTCTGGGAACTTGCAGTAGATTCTGCCTTCCTCGACTTCGATTTCGTAGTCGTCGACTTCCTCTAATGCGTTCAGCGCGCCGATAGAGACGCAGCTTACCCCGGCGCAGACTAGGTCTTTGCCGTATTGCCCGGAATTGGCATGGCCTTTGATGAGCAGGGATTTCAGCCCCTTCCCCTCATAGGTGATTTCGACTTTGATCATGCTGTTGGACCTTCCTTCCTAAGCTAGTGAAGGACTTAGGCGTTGATGGACTTGACGACGAGGCAAGTATAGGGCTGACGGTGGCCGATGTGCTTACGCTCATTGGCTTTGCTCTTGTACTTGTAGATGTCGATCTTCTTGGCCTTGCCCTGCTTTTCGACTTTGCAGGTAACGCTGGCGCCTTCGACGTAGGGGGTGCCGACCTTATTGGCATCTCCGCCGACGAAGAGGACTTTGTCGATGCTTAGCTCAGAGCCGGGCTGGCCGTCGAGCTTTTCGACGTAGACGCGATCGCCAACTTCGACCTTGACCTGTTTGCCACCGGTCTCGATGATTGCGTACATGTGTCTTCCTCCTTATATTTCTGCCTTTCCTTTAATCTTGATGACTCGCTATCGAGGCGCCGATTCCATCGGACTTTATTGGCCTTTTTTATGCGGTTGCGCCTGGAAAGGGGAGGCGACAACGCGGTAAGTATACTTTTCCTTATGCAAAAAGGGAAGCAAAACTTGTTCTTCCCCTTAAGGGGAGAGGGTGGCTTAGTTCGATGGCTCCTTCTTCCTTAAGGCGATTTTGGCGATAAACGAGAGGCCGAATATCGAAGAGATCGAAATCAAAAGCAGGGTCTCAAGCATCACCCTAGCCACGAACCCCTTGCCAAGAAGGGCGCCCCTACTTTTGGTGTAATAGGCGATGTCGCTATAGACCAGGGAAAGGATATAGGCGCCATCGAGGGTGGCCCTATTCCCGTTTATGGTTATCTTGTCCTGTGTCCCCCCTTGCCCGAAAAGCGGGTTCTAGGCAAGGGGGAAGGCAAACTAAGTCGAGCCTATGCGGTGGCGCTCGCCCATTCGAACTTGTAGCCGTTAGGAAGGGTTATCTGCGCGCTTTTGCTTACGAATAGCTTCCATGCGACGACCGTCAAGATGACGACTGTGAAAACTAGCATTACGGTGGCGAGGGTCAGTGCCTCGCCCACGTGTATCGAGCTGGCCTCCATGATCGATAATGGTTCTCCTATCATCTTTCTTCTTCACCTCCTTTCTTGGATTTTGCGAATTTGCCCCTACACTTATCTATTTCGCTTTTTTTGGAAAAAACGGACAGGGAAAAGGGAAAAAAGAGCAATCATATCGTTTTGGACTTTTTTAAACCTTGGTTTCTATCAGCAAAAAAGCCCATCTCAAAGGTAGAAATGGGCTTAGTGGGTTAAATTGTCCTAAAAGGATTATAGGCTAGAAAGGCGAGAGAGCACTTCTTCCAGTTTGGCTTTGTTGGAGGCGAGCTTTTCTTGCTCCACCGCGACTTTCTCTTTGGGCGCTTTGGCGAGGAAGCCGGGGTTATTGAGCATCTTCTCGCCGCGGGCGATCTCGCTAAGAAGGGTCTCCTTCTCCTTATTTAGGCTATCCTTAAGCTCTTCGACGTCGATATCGAGTTCCACGAGTAGGGAAGTCCCGCCATAGACGAAGATATCGCCTTTTCCGAGTTCCTTCTCGAATTTGACGGATTTCGCGAAGAGGAACCTCGATAGGTAGTTCTCGATGCCCAAGAAGGGGGCTTTTGGAGACAAGGCGAGGTTAATGGGGGCATTGGGGGCCATCTTCTTCGCACTCTTATAGCCGCGGACGTCCTTGATCATATCCATGAGGAGTTTGCCGTTTTTCTCCGCCGCGGGGGAATGGAGCCTCTTCTCATAGACGGGATAGGTCTCCTCCATGATGGACTTCTTGGCAAAGGGAAGGGAAAGGTAGAGCTCTTCACAGATGAAAGGCGTATAGGGGTAGAGTAACAATATGATTTCCCTAATGACCTTATAGAGGACGGTTTTGACGGTGTCGGATTTGCTTTCATCCTGCAAAGAGACCTTGCTCATCTCTAGATAGAAACTGCAGAAATCGTCATAGACGAAGTTATAGAGGGTCTCGCTTGCGGCGCCGAATTGGTAGGCGTCCATCTTCTCGTCGACCTTCTTGATGGTGGTCTCTAACCTAGAGAGGATGTACTTTTCTAACGTCCCAAGCTTTTTGGGATCGAGGGAAACCGGTTCGAAGTCCTCGCCCAAGACGCTTTCGACGTAACGGGTGGCGTTCCAGATCTTATTGAGGTAGGCTTCGCTTGATTGCAGCTTCTCCTCGCTATAGCGCATATCGAGTCCGGGCGTGCTATTGGTGGTGATGAAGTAACGAAGGGCATCCACGCCATATTTGGCTATGACGTCGATTGGGTCGACCCCGTTACCTAATGATTTAGACATCTTTCTTCCTAATTCATCTCGGATAAGGCCATGGATATAGACCTTCTTGAAGGGGCGCTTGTCGGTGAAGTGCTCGCTTTGGAAGATCATCCTGGATACCCAGAAGAAGATGATGTCGTATCCCGTGACCAAGACGTCGGTTGGGAAATACCTTTCAAAGTCTGGGGTGATCTTTGGCCAACCCATGGTCGCGAAAGGCCATAAGGCGCTAGAGAACCAGGTGTCCAAAACATCTTCGTCTTGGGTGTATTCTTTCATGTCGGGCTCAGTTTCGCTGACAAGAACGCTGCCATCTTTTTTTGAATAGTAGGCAGGGATTCTATGACCCCACCATAGTTGACGCGAGATGCACCAGTCCTCGACCGTGTTCATCCAGCGCAGCAACACGTTTTCAAACCTCTTCGGGAGGAACTCGACTTTGTTCTCACTGTCTTTCTGTTGGGCAAGTACTCTTTCGGCAAGGGGCTTCATCTTGATGAACCATTGCTTCGATAGCATTGGCTCGACGACGGTGTTGCTTCTTTCGGAATGGCCGACGGAGTGGACGATATGCTCGATTTTAACGAGGTTTCCCTCTTCTTCGATTTGCTTCACCAGCGCTTTCCTGCATTCATAGCGGTCCATGCCGTTATATTTGCCAGAAAGCTCATTCATATGGGCGGTTTCATCTAAAACCTTAATGAACTTGAAGCCATATTTCTTGCCTAAGATGAAGTCATTGGGGTCATGGGCGGGGGTGCATTTCATCGCGCCTGTGCCAAAAGAGATATCAACATATTCGTCTCCCATGATCGGTAGGGGTTCGCCATTGGCGGGGTTAATGCATTCCTTGCCCACCAAATGGCTATATCTCCTATCCTTTGGATTGACGAAAACGGCGGTATCGCCAAACATGGTTTCTGGACGCGTTGTGGCGACTGTTAAGGTCTCATCGCTTCCCACTACCTTATATTTGAAATAATAGAATTCGCCAGGGTCGTCGCTATGGATGACTTCGACATTGGAAAGCGCGGTTTTGAGTTCGGGGTCCCAGTTGATGATCTTCTCGCCTTGGTAGATAAGGCCTTCGTTATATAGGGTCACGAATACCTTTTTGACGGCGGCGCTTAGCCCTTCGTCAAGGGTGAACCTTTCCCTACTGTAGTCTACGGACAAGCCGATCTTGGCCCATTGCTCATGGATCGTATCGCCATATTCCTTCTTCCATTCCCAGGCCTTCTCTAGGAATTTCTCCCTGCCTAGGTCATATCTGGAGATCCCCTGCTCGCGAAGCTTGGCCTCTACTTTCGCTTGGGTCGCGATACCCGCGTGGTCCATGCCAGGGACCCAAAGCACGTCAAAGCCCTTCATCCTCTTATAGCGGCAGATGATGTCGTCGGGGATCGTGTCCATGACGTGTCCTAGATGGAGTTTGCCCGTGACATTGGGGGGAGGGATAACAAGGGAGAATGGCTGCTTACTTTTATCCCCAGCGGTAAAATAGCCGCCCTTTTTCCAGGATTCGTATTTCCCTTCTTCGACCAACGCGTGGTCATAATGCTTATCTAACATAGCCTTTTTTCCTTTCTCGGCATATAAAATAAAAGCCGAGCCTAATTCAGGGCGCGGCGCGCGGTACCACCCGAATTCCAGGTTAACTAGATTAACCCGGCACTTTTTGGTTTTGCTTTTCTTTCTCCTTCGGCGACTCATGCCGGCCTCGGCATCGGTTTTCAGCTACCCCGACTCTCTTTTTGCCTAGAGGCTAATGGCAATCCCTCCGAACTCATCGAAAGACGGGCATATTATATAGGCCTATTCGCAAGAAAAGAAAGGGGTGAATTCGCGTATATGGGTGCGAGTTTATAGCTCTTCCATTAACAAAAAGTCGTTTAGGTTTATATGCCTTACTAAGGAAGTCGAGTAATCGATGGGGTCAGTCGTGATCAAAACCTTTTGGTTACGCTGATCTAACCCATCGAAAGCGGACATCTCCCTTTCATAGGCCTTATTGTCCATAACGCTATAGGCGACTTGGACATAATAGGATTTCCCATCCTTTTTGGCTAAGAAGTCGATTTCCTTGCCGTTATTGTTATATACGCTAAGTTCATAGCCCATATATAGGAGTTCGTTATAGACGACGTTTTCCATGTTATGGTCTAGGTCAAAGCGGTTTCCTTCGACTAATAGCGAATTAAGCGACACGTCGCAGTTATAGGACTTCCCATAGAAATGGAGTTCCTTTTTGGTCTTAGTAGAAAATTGCGGGATTTCATCGATGATATAGGCTTGCTTTAGGTAATCGATATAGCGGGCGACGGTCGTCGCGGCCAGTCCATCGAAATCCCCTTTTAACGCCTTATGGATCGAACGGATCGAATAGATTCTAGCGTTACTTTCCAAGATGAAATTCACGATTCGCTTGAACTCGACTTGCTTCTTGATCTTGTAGCGCTTTATTAGGTCGTTGATAACTAGCGTGGCCATTAGATCGGTGAGGTAGGTCTTCGTGTCGCTTACGTTATTCGCCTCTAATCTTCCTGGGAATCCTCCCCAAATAAGGTAATCGGTGACGTCTATTTCCTTATCTTTTTCCTTACAGTACTCCTTTATTTCCTTATAGACGAAGGGTCTAATCCTAAAGGAAACGAACCTTCCGCTAAGTAGAGTTAAGAATTCGCTTGATAATAACTTGGAATTACTGCCCGTGATAAAAATGGAGCAATTATCAAGCCTTAAGTCTTTTACCGCGATCTGCCAATCTTCGATTTCTTGGATTTCATCGAAGAAACAATAACATTTTCCTTCGCCTTTATTCTTTTTGACGTAGGAGATAAGCTCAGACGCGTTACCCGCTTTTAACAGATCCGCACTTTTCTCAAAGTTGAGATAAATGATATTGGATGATTTCGTGCGTAATTCATTCATTATGGTTTCCAAGATGACGGACTTTCCACACCTTCTAACCCCGGTAATGACCTTGACGAGATCACTCTCATAGAAACCTCTGATTTTGGCTAAGTAATGTTCTCTGATGACCATCGTGATCACCTCCGTTTTTTTCTTTCTACATATAGTAAACGCTACACTTTTACTAAAATCAACATTTTTGTAGCGCGCTACGCTACAGTTTTACCAAATTCGTCATTTTTGTAGCGACCATCGCTACACTTTTACTAGAAACATCAAAACTGTAGCGTAGATCTCTTCTTTAACTAACAAAAAAAGCCAACCTAGGTTTCCCTATGTGGTTGGCTAATTTGTTAGTTATTATCGATACTATTTAGATATAGCTAGCGATGACTTCCCTGATCTTCTCATTGGCTTTGCCAGTCAGCTCGCTTTCTAGGTATCGGGAGATGCCCGCTTCTTCGGCGCGCTTTCTAGCAAGGGACTTCTCCTTTTGGTTCATGGAGTCGACTTTGGTTAGGATCACGATCAGGGGTTTGCCGCTGCGTTGCAGATAATGGATGAATTCCAAATCGTCTTTGCCTATGTCGCGTCTAAGGTCAAGAAGTAAGACGATTGCCTTTAGATTAGGCTTTTTTAGGCCGTCTTCCATCATCTTCGCAAAGGAGATGGTAGTTAGGTTAGCGTAGCTAGTGGAGCCATATCCAGGGGTATCAAGAAGATAGAACCTGTTATCGACGGTATAGTAATTGACGAGTTTGGTCTTGCCGGCTTTTTTACTTGAGAAAGCAAGGCGAGAAGAAAGGAGGGCATTGATAAGAGAGCTCTTACCGACGTTGCTCCTCCCTACTAGCATCACCATAGGAAGGGTCTTCTCCGGCTCCTTCTGGAAGGAATCCATGGAAGTCAGAAAGGAAGAGTTCCTAAAGTTGATGTTGCTCACGCGCTAGGCCTCACAAGGGCGAAGTCGACCGCGTCGTCGACGCATTTCA
>JAILEX010000058.1 GCA_024687185.1 Bacilli bacterium
CTCGCGATGGGTGCTGGCAAAAAGGCCGCCGCGGCCATTGCCAAAGAACTCCTCGGCGAGTAATTCCTTAACGAAAAGAAGAATTGGCTCCTATGCGCAAAACGCGTAGGAGCTTTTCTTACTTCGCTAGCAACCACCTAAGGAACGTCTCCCTTATCTTGTCTAGACCACACATCAGGGTTATGAAAGAGATCTGTCACACTTATTTTGGGCTTGTTATTAAAGTGAATCCAAGAGAAGGCATTGGGGACATCGGGACCTATTATTATGATGATAGGAAAAAAGGAAAAACGGCGAATTCGATATTGCCCTGGAATTAGAGGGAGGACGTTATTGGAAAGGAAAAGAGCCAAATCAAGGGGGTTAAGAAAATCAAGATGACCCAAACCGGATTCATTTCCTCCTCTGGGTTTGAAAAGAAAGAGGGCGCCTTCGACCATATCGATGGGGAAGGCCTTTGCCGTCTATAGGGTTTTATCAACTCGCTCTCACAACCTTAGGCATAAAAGTATAAGATATTGCCCATAAGACAATGAAAAAAGAGCCGTATTACGATCCTAAACCGGTACGTTATCCCTTCCCTTCCTATACCGATGAGCATTATCTTGTCGTGAAGAAGGACGATGGGACCGTTTTCGATTCCTCTTATCCCTATGTCGATAATTCGAAGAAAGGGAAAAGGAAGAAGGGATGGGGCAATTTCTTGCTCCGCTTTATCGTCTATCCGATGACCAAAATCAAATTGGGATTAAGGATAGAAGGGAAAGAAAACCTTAGGAAATATAAAGAAGTCCTTTCCAAAGGGGCCATCATGGTCTCCAACCACGTCCATATGTGGGATTACCTCGCCATTAGAAGCGCCTTAAAAAGGAAGATGGTAGGCGTGCTTGTTTGGAAGAAGAACATCTCTGGCGAATTCGGGCCCATGATGAGGATGGTCGGGGGTATCCCTATCCCAGAAGGGGACTTTAAGGCCACCGAGGTTTTTACAAAAGACGTGAATAACTTCCTCCAAACCGGAGGATTACTTCAAATCTATGCGGAAGGGAGCATGTGGGAATACTATAAGCCCATCCGTCCCTTTAAGGTCGGTCCCGCCTATTTCGCGGTCAATAACGATAAACCCATCCTCCCAATGGCCTTTTCCTATCGTCCAATCGGCTTTATCAGAAAGGCATTTGGCCAACTTGCGACCTTCACCCTCCATATCGGCGAGCCGATTTTCCCCAATAAAGAGCTAGAAGGGAAAGACGCCCAAGCGGATATGCTCCTTAGGGTCCATGACGAGGTATGTCGCCTCGCTGGGATCGATCCGAAGGAAAACCTCTATAACCCCATCTTCCATTCCGACCACAGGGTCGATTATTACTAGACGTATCCCCTCTTTTTAAATGAGCCCTTATGCTTTCCTTCTAGGAAAAAGGATATATAGGTAGGATAATGGACGTATGAAAACCCGTCTGTTCTATAAATTGTTCTTAGTCTCCGCCGCGTTGGTGCTTTCTTCTTGCAACGTCGCTTCCTCTTCTTCCATCTCCCTTACTTCAAACGAAGAATCCTCTAGCGTAACAACAAGCGATGAATCTAGCGAAGAATCTTCTAGCGTAGAATCCTCAAGTAGCAGTATCAGCGTCTCCACTAGCGAAGATCCTAACGCCTATAAATGGAATATCAGCCTTAGCCTATATGGCGAGGCCTTCCAGGAAAGATTAGGGGAATTAATCAACGCGACCCGTAGCAAAACCTCTTCCAGAAGCGCAAGTCTAAGCGTTGGCGCGAAGGCCGCGGCCTATCCTAACGCCAATAGTTCGACCTTCATCCCCTTTTACCATGAGGCTACTAGCGCCAATGCGACGACCCAAAGCGCATGTAACCGCGAGCATACCTGGCCGGATTCCAGGGGTGGTGGCGATATCGAAAACGATCCGGTCGTCCTTCGCCCAACCTTAACCAAGGACAATTCTAGCCGCGGCAATAACTTCTATGGCATCGCTTCCGCCAAAGAATGGGATCCCGCCAGCTGCGGATATGAAGGGGCCAGGGGAGAAAGCGCCCGCGTTATCCTCTATGCCGTCACTTGCTACCGCAAAACCAAGAATTTGAATCTTAGCAACAATCCCAATGATTCCACTAGCGCAAGGACCATGGGCACGCTTAAGACATTATTAGAATGGAACCGCACGTACGCGCCTACGGAATTTGAGAAGACCGTAAACGAAAGATATGATGCGATGGGCTTTGCAAGGAACGCCTTCGTCGATAATCCCGAATTCGCCGATTATATCTATGACGCGAATGGATACCGCACATCTCCTTATGGTAATGGCGGAGGAGGCGGAGACGTCACGGTGACCCGTACCTATTACGCAAAGCAAACCGATTTGACTACTATTGGCGGCAATAGCTATTTGATCGGTTCTTCCGATCCCCAAAGCGGTTTGTATTCGACGATGCAATCCGAAATTTCCGCCGAAGAGCGCCCTTGGTATCTAAGCGCCTTGGTTGGAACCTATCAGAATTCCCGTTACTATTCTAGCTCTAAGCCCGATTCCTTCCTCTTTACGAAATTAGATAATGGTAATTACACAATCTCTTCTGGGAATAACTACCTATATGGCTATACCTGCACCAAGGATAAGGCATATTATTCAATCGGCCTAGGGAAGAGCGAAAGCGAAGTAAAGAGTACCCAATCTTCCGCGACCTTCAATTCCATTTCCAACGAATGGACGCTAATCGATAAGGGGAACGGGGACTGCCAATTGAAGTCGGGCAACGTCTATCTTGAGTATTTCAAAGGGACGTGGTGCGGCTACAATTATGAGCCGAAAGTGAGTCTTTCCCTTTTCACCCCAACCGCCCAAACTGAGACCGTTAGCTAACATTATCCCTGCAAAAACTGGATATTTTCCTCGAATTTGCAGGGGTTTTCTTTTGGTATAAAACCTTTTTGTCTTGTATCTAATTGCTTTTGCGATAAGATATGCGGGCATTTAGTTATGGCAGTTCTAATTTCCAAAACCACGATCTTAGGCATCATCATCTTGATCGCCGTCGTCTCGATTACCATTGCGAGTTGCTTTTATATCTCCTCGAAGGTCGACTCCAAGTCCGACAAAAACGAGGAGGACAAATAGTACGTTTGGCTCTAGTGGCCTTACTTATTTATCTGCTTTCCCTATCTTTTTGTCGTTCTCCATTAGGAATAAAAACCCATAATGAAAAATATTAATCGGGCAAAATTGCCGTCAACGCTATATTTTGCTCCTTCATGCTTACTTTTTTAGTAAGCAACCTATTTTTTCTTTATCGTTGGAGGCTATAATTTGTCTACACATGCCAAGACCCGAATCCAAAAAACCAGTTCCCAGGATGTCCTCCCGCCGCAAGAAGGAGATCAGAAGCCATTCCAAATCGTCCATGAGCGAAGCGATTCGCAAGATGAGGATTTGGACTTTCGGCGTGATGATGTTCGAATTCATCGGATTAGGAACCCTCATCGCTTTCTTCTTCTTGGACCTATTCGGCATCAAGGACGTGCTTAAGACCGAATATTGGATCTATATGGCCGCCGCGCTAGTGGTGGCGGATTTGATGCTTCTTTGGTTTGGCGAACTCCGTCTAAGCCATATCCGTCAGAAAAACGACCTCGACGCCTCCAGGATCATCGGTAGCGACGTCCAGGAAGCCTATAACTTCGGCGAACTAGGCCTAGTGGTCACCGATGACGATAACTGCGTCGTTTGGGTTTCCCCGTTAATTAGGGAACGCCACATGGAAATCCTAGACACCGATATCCTTGCATGGCATCCAGAATTAAACGCCCTCCACGAAGCCAAGGTAAGCGATGACACCACCGTCGATATCAAAGATAACGATGCCATCTACCAAGTCAAATACCTATCAAGTGCGAGGCTATATATCTTCCGCGACGTCACCGAGCACCGTCAGCTCTCCGACGACTACCATGACCAGATGATGGTATTAGGCGTAGTCATCATCGATAACTACGAAGACATCACCGGCAAAACCGAATCCGAGAACAGTGACCTCGTCTATAAGGTGCGTGCCGAAATCCTTAAGTATTTCACCGAGCGCGACTCCTATTTAAGAAGGTTCCGTAACGACTCCTATTATCTAATCACCACCACGAAAAAGCTTCGTACGATGGAAGAAGACCGTTTCTCCATCCTCGATAACGTCCATAACATCAAGGAAGACGATATCTATATCCGCCCGACCATTTCGATCGGCATCGCCTATAACGCCAATAGCGTCGTTAGGTTGAACCAGATGGCCTCTAACGCATTAGACATTGCCATGTCGCGTGGCGGCGACCAGGTCGTCGTCTCCAAATACGGCGACGATTTGACCTTCTATGGTGGCAAAACCGCCCAAATCGAAAGCAGCGGACGCGTTCAGTTCCGCTCTCTTGGCGATTCCTTGCAAGCCATCATCAATTCTAGCGACGACATCTTGGTCTCCGGCCATACCGATGCCGATATGGACGCAATCGGTGCCTGCTTTGGCATCAAGGCCCTATGTAACCACCTAGGGAAGAAGTGCCGCATCATCTTCGACGCCGATAGAACGGAGAAGAAGACCAGGGAAGCGGTATTCGGTTCCTTCTCCAAGGAAGAGCTTCAGGATATCCTCATCACTTCCAAGGAAGCCGCGAATAAGATCACCCCGACCACCCTATTCGTCTTAGTCGACGTCAACGCGACCGAACGCGCCATGGGCAAGGAGGCTTTGGAAAAGGCCAACAAGATCATCGTCATCGACCATCACCGCGTCGCCGCCAATACCGATTACACCCCGGTCCTTTCGATCGTTGAGACTACCGCCAGTAGTACCTGCGAACTCATCACCGAGCTCATCAACTACATGACGATCAACCCGAAGGTCGAGATCCCCGAGGCCTACGCGACCATGATGTTAGGCGGCATCTTCCTCGATACCCTCAACTTCGAAAGCAAATCGACGGGCTCTAGGACATTCGAAGCCGCCCAGATCCTTATGGGATATGGCGCGAAAAACGACAGGATCTACGAATTCTTCCGCGACGACTTCGAGGAAGTGCGTCTTGTCGCTTCCATCACCTCGAAGCTTCGCGTCTACCGTCCTGGTATCCTATATGCCCTAGCCGATGATACCGATATCGTCGACGAGGCAACGATTTCCAAGGTCGCGAACCAATTGATCCATATTTCCGACGTCAAAGCCTGCTTCGTCGTCGGCAGAACCGGCCCGAATACCGTCAAGGTTTCCGGACGAAGCGATGGAATGAGCGTGAACGTTCAGATCATCTGCGAGAACATCGCAGGCAAAAACCGTGGGGGTGGCCATTTCCACATGGCGGCCGCAAGCTTCCCCGGCGCCAATGTCAGCGCTGGTGAGACCTTGCTTCTAGATGCGCTAAAGAACCATCTCGATGAGGCCATGATCTCCCCCAATGCCCGTAGTTAAAATTAGGAGGTATATACCATGAAAGTCATTTTATTGGTCGACGTGAAGAAAGTCGGCAAAAAGGGAGAGACCGTCACCGTTTCCGATGGCTATGGCTCCAATTTCCTTATCCCTAGAGGCTTAGCGAAGCCTTCTACCGAAGCGACTCAGAAGGAGCTTTCCAAAAATAACGCCGAAGAGGCCGAAAGGCAAAAGCAGCTCAAGAAGGAGGCCGAGGAAACCAAGGTCCGCCTAGAGAACATCAACGTCGAATTCAAGGCCAAGGTTGGCAAAGACGGCAGGATGTTCGGCACCATTTCCCCCAAGGAAATCGAATCCGAGATGCTAAAGCAATGGGACATCAAGATCGATAAGAGGAAGTTCCTCGATAAGGAACCCGTCAATGCCTTGGGCTATGCAAGGCTTCGTATCGAACTCTATAAGGGCAGCGAAGGACAAGTCGTTGGCACGGTCAACGTCCACGTCAGCGAGGAAAAATAATGGTATCGGTCATCACTTTACCTGCCAACGTGGCTGCGGAGAAATCGGTTTTGGGCGCGATGCTAATCGCTTCCGACGCCGCTGAAATCGCCCTAGGTTCTCTGGACGAGAACGATTTTTCCAACGTCGAACCGCGCAACAAACTCATCTTCCGCGCGATGAAGAACCTCCAGATTTCCAATAGGCCGATAGACGTACAGACCTTAATCGACGAACTTATCAGCCTCCATCTAGAGAATAACGTCACCACCGACTATATCTTCGAACTCGTCGATAGCGTGATCACGCCCGATAACGTCGATTATTATGTCCAGATGGTCAAAGACCAATCCGTCTTGCGCGAACTCTTGCTAAAGTTCGGTTCCATCCAAGAAGAATATAACAAAGGCGTAAGGGACATCTCCGAATTCATCGCCTCCAGCAACGACCAAATCGCCTCCATCTGCCAGAAAAGAACCGTTTCGGCGATGCGCCATATCTCCGAGGTCGCGGCCGAGGTCATGGCCAACATCAAGAAAAGCGGCGAAAGCGACACCAAGGGTTTGGTTGGCCTAGATACCGGTTATAAAAAGCTAAACGAGATGACCCATGGTTGGAGAAACGGCGACTTCATCATTCTTGCCGCCCGTCCTTCCGTAGGCAAAACGACCTTAGGCATCAATTTAGCCTATGAATCCGCCAAGCGTAGCGGTAGGCCCGTCGCCTTCTTCTCCCTTGAAATGACCGCGGAGCAAGTCGTGGAAAAACTTGTTGCCCGCTGCGCATTGGTCCCTGGCGACTCCATTACCACGGGTATGCTTAACCTAAACGAGAAAAGGAAGGTCAGCGCGGCGATAAGCGATATCTCAAACACCAAGATCTTCTTTGACGATACCCCTAATGGTAGATTGGGCGACATCATCTCCAAAGCCCATAAGCTAAAGAAGCAGCATCCTGACCTAGGGTTAATCGTTTTGGATTACCTAGGCAAGGTCAAATATAGCGATCAAGCCAATATCGGCCAAAAGCAGCAGGAGGTCTCCGAAATCTCTAGTGCCCTAAAGACCCTCGCCCGCGAACTTGACGTACCCCTAATCTGCATTTGCCAGCTTAACCGCCACGTCGAGGATACCGAAGGTAAGGTACCTTCTCTTTCCAATCTTCGTGATTCCGGCTCCATCGAAGCCGACGCCGACGTCTGCATGCTCCTATACCGTCCTGACTACTATGACCTAACCGGCCAAAAGGTAGGCCAAAAGAAGGGCAAGGGCAACGAGCCCGAACAAAGCGAAGAGGATGCGGAAGCCGAAAAGAAGAAGGCCGATAGGGGCATATCCGATGTCACCGTCATCGTCGCCAAAAACCGTAAGGGCAGCGTTGGCAAGGTGCATCTGGTGTTCCAACGTCCCTATTCCAGATTCGACGACCCCTCTCCCGAATACGAGGAGAACCTAGCCCGTATGGAAGCCGCCAGAGGCGGATTCTCCGACGAATAAGATATGAAGCTCGCCTTCGTCCGCTCGGGATCAAGAGGCAATGCGACCTTGGTTTTGTCCGATAATGCCTTTATCCAAATCGATATGGGCACGACTTTCAAAGTGCTTAAGGAAGGATTAGAGGCCATTGGGAAGCAAGCCGAAGACCTCCAAGGCGTCTTCCTTACCCATAACCACACCGACCACATCAAAAGCATCCACATGATGAAGAAGTATTGCGATGTCTACGCTAGTTTAGAAACCTATAAAGAGGCGGATAAGGCACTATTTCCTGGAGTGGGAGAAGAGATAGGCGACCTTCTTATCTTTCCCTTCTCGGTAAGCCACGACGCCCCAGACCCCTTGAATTTTGTGATATTCGAAGGGGAGAAGAAATATGTCCACGTGACCGATACGGGGTATCTAGACGAATCGTTATTCCCCTTACTAGAAAACGCGGACTATTACCTAATGGAATTCAACCATGACGTGACGATGGAAATCGCCTCTAGGAGGCCCTTATACCTAAAGAAAAGGATCATGGGCGACCTTGGCCATCTTTCCAATGTCGACGCCTCCTATAACCTCACTAGGCTTATCGGTCCTGCCACAAAGGGAATCTACCTAGGTCATCTAAGCGACGAATGCAATACCCATGAGGTGGCCATGGAGACCCTATATAGGGTATTTGAGGAAGAAAAGGTATCGCTAGAGGGGATAGAAGTACTTTGCACCAGCCAAAGCGAAGTCGTCTTGGGAGGGGAAAGATGAATATCACGATATATTGCATTGGCAAGCTTAAGGAAGCCTATTGGAAAAACGCGGTCGAAGAATATTCTAAGCGCATCACCCCCTATAGCGAGATCTCCATCATCGAGCTTCCGGATTACCCAACCCCGATAAACGCAAGCGAAGCCGAGGAAGAGGCCATAAAGGAAAAAGAATGCAGGCAAGTCAGTGCCAAATTAAAACCAAATGACTTCCTAATCGCTTTGGATTTGGGCCATAAGCAGGTGGATTCGGTTAAATTCGCTAAGGACATGCATGGATATTTCGAAAAAGGCGGCTCCAAAATCTCCTTTGTGATCGGAGGGAGTCTAGGACTAAGCGAAGAGATAAGAAAAAGGGCGAACGCTTTCTTCACCCTCTCCGATTTGACTTTCCCCCATCAATTAACGAGGGTCATATTGCTTGAGCAGATATATCGCGGCTTCCGAATCCTTCATAATCAGCCCTACCATAAGTAGGCGATCAATAGCTTTCGATTAGGCCCGCTTTGACCATTGCCTTGGCCCAACCGTCCTCATCGATATCGTCGGTGACGAAGGTCGCGGCTTTTTTCGCTTTCTCTGAGCCTTTTCCCATGGCCACGGATATTCCCGCGCATTGAAGCATCTCGACATCGTTTTCCCCGTCTCCTAGGACCATGACGTTATCTTTGTCGTAGCCATAATAATCGAGGACGCTTTGGATGCCTTTGCTCTTATCGCTATCGCTAAGCATGATGTCGACCGCGTAATCATCCCACCTCGCGGTTTTGCAACCGGTTAGATGGGGACCGATCAGGTCTTCTTCCCATTGGTCGATGAAGGCGATCATCTGATAGACCGTCCTATCGTAATGGTCTGGGTAGGTACGGGGTTGCGGGAACCTCGTGCCGAATTGTTCGTGCGCGTGTATGACGCGTTCATCTATTAGGTTGATGTGGCCTTCGTTCTCCTCGATTAGGGTGAGGCCGAACTTAAGCCTTTTCGCGAACATGACCATCTTATCCACGACTTCGCTTGGGATTGGGTAGCGGTAGATGATGTTATTGCCGATGATGGCGTTGCTGCCATTCATCGTGACGAGTCCATCGGGAGAGAAGTAGGACATCACTCCGCTTTTGCGGATGAGGTAATAGTTCCTTCCAGAACATAGGAACACCTTGATGCCTTTTTTTTGCAACTGATGGATCGCGGAGATAGAAGAGGGCGGAACCCTCTTTGTGGCGTGGGAATAGAGGGTGCCGTCGATATCGGTGAATACGATCTTGATATTGCTTGGATCATACATATTGGCTTTTCCTCCTTCCTTATTTGATATTTTTTGCTAAAAAGATTTGTAGGGCAAGAGTATCCTGCTAAAATCTTTTCGCAAATTATATGGATTACGTCGAGTTTAACAAGTACAAAGTGTATGAGGACGAGGATAATAAGCTCGTCCATGCCTATCTAGACGAGGAGGGAAACCTCTTCTACGTCGAACCTGGCTTCTATAGCGGATTAGAGGGGTTTGCCGAAAAGCGTCCCGAAAGGTTCGATGAGATCATGGAAGAAATCGATAAGATCGTGAAGCAATACCACAAGGTCATCTTCACCGCGGACTTCGAAAACCCCTGGATTGATAGGGAAGGGTTCATCTACCGCGAGATCTTGGATATCACAGATCCTCTAAATATCTACGTCGAGGATAAATCGCGCGGTTCCGATTACGGGGACTAAAAAGAAAAACAACCAATAGAGGCTTCGGCCTCTTTTTTGATACGAAAAAGGACCGGCGAACCGGTCCAGAAGGATTTGATTTAGGAAGCCTTATTTTCCCGTGTCATAGGGGCGGAGGGCCCTCATGGACATCCACATGATACGGATGCCATATAGGAAGATGAAGATGAATGCGGCATAGCCGGTTAAGGCGAAGCCGATCATGGAGAGGATGGCGCAGCTAGGCGCGGCCCATCCGGCCATGCAGAAGGCTTCGACGACCTTGACGGAGCGGAATGGATTCATCTTGCCCCTGGTCATTAGCCAGATGACGAACCCGAATAGGAGGATGACGCCTGTGTTGACGCCGAACATGATGCCGGCCATCGACCAGACGGAGCTGATCTTGGTGGACTCATAGGATTTGGTGAAGAAACTTTTCCAGTTGGCCCTGATTTCGTCGGTGGCGGCCCTACTTCCCCAGGCGGTGCCTTCCTTCAAGGTGAATAGGCTAAGCAGGTTATAGCCATCCTCAACCGCGTCATAGTAGCCGATATAGGTGCTACCGGCGGTTGTGGTGTTGCGGGGGAATTTGCCATAGACGAAGTTGGTCTTGTTGAAGATGATGAAGTTCGTCCTATAGGTGGAGGTGGTGGAACCGTCGGGATTGTTGGTCCTTTGGGTATCGGTGATGGGGTTGCAGTTCTTCAAAACGCGGGTGCGGTAGTCGGTATCGGAGATGCCGGTGACGCTGGAATCGTTATAGAAGACCTCAAAGCCATAGGTGTAGGTGGGTTGGACGACCACGGAATCGTCGCCTGAGGTGATGGGGGCTTCGCTAGCATAGGAATACCAGTAGTCGCTTTCCCATCCGGTGACGGTCATCTCCTTGTTTTTGATGATGAAGGAGACGTCGGTTTTGTTGTCTTCAAGATAATCCCCGAATTGGACCAACCCGTTTTCGAATCCATAGGTATTGGAACCGATGAAGTTGTTGCCCACGTCGGTATTTAGTCCGATGACGAAATTGGGGACGAGGGCTAGGATGACCGAGAGGATGCCAAGAAGAAGTGGAATCCACCAATGGAAGGTCCTGCCCGCTTCGACCACGCAGTTATTGGAAATCAGCGTACCAAAGCCGACTTTGAGGTTGTGTTTGGTTTCCGCCGACATCTTTTCCTTTTTCTTCGGCGTGATTACCTTATTTGTCTTTTTTGCTCTATTTGCCATGTATGTAACCTAAAACGTTTGCTTTTGCAAAGCAATGACAACGATACACGTATTTTTCCTTTAGGGAAATAGGCAGAAGGGTTTTTGTAGCCCAAAAAGTGGGATTTTTCTACGAAAAAACCATGATTTCTGTTGAATGTTCGATACTGAGTTGGGATAATCTCCCCATGTCTAATCGAGCTGGGGGAAGAAAAAGAGGTTACCTCATTTACATCTGCACCATTTTCTTTATCACCTCCATGGCGGCGGTTTTTCTGCCTACTTTCGGGCAAAGGGTCGATAGTGGGGACGTTATCTTCTTCAATTCGCTTACCGTCTTAATCGGCGGCGAGCATACCGCGATTATCGATGGGGTGGTCTATAGTTATTCCTTTTCCCTCAATCTGCCCATGCTCATCATCTTGGCCTTCAATGCCAGCGGGGTCTTATTCGCTTTATCGGCTAGGAACTCCCCCTCGAGGATTTTGGGAACGCTTATCATCGCGATCTGCTCCCTTGGTTTCTTTGTCTTCTCCAGGATCATCTTGCAGGAGAGCAACCCTTCCTTAACCGGCAACAATTTCGTCTTGGGAGTGGGCTATCCCTTAGCCATCGTCTCCACGATGCTTTGCATTGCCGTGGCGGTTTTAGAATATTGTTTGTGCCGTAGATATCGCCGCAAACAAGAGGCATTTCGATAAAAATATCCGCTTTTTGCAGGGATTTAAGTGAATTTTACTAGGCTCTACGAGGGCCTATTTTCTACTTCGGAGTTATTGAAAATAGAAACAAGAGACCCTTATAATATTGTCCCCTTGAAAGAGGGGAATGGTTCTTATCACTGGGACCGTCATGGTTTCGACGGAGAAGTGACTAAATAGCAGTTGCAGTGGTCTGGTAAACCTAAAGACCAACAAACAAGAACTGACAAAGAGTTCAAACCCTGGATGCGCGCCAACACCGGCCGTGTCCTCGCTTGCGCCTAATTAGAGCACCCGACATAGGGTTCCGCGTTTAGCGGACAAGCACGTCTCCCGAGGTTTCCTCGCCTCACGCTCGGGTAAGGCGCCATAACAAGGCGATAAGCTGCTTCCTATAGTTGTGGGAGGCGGACGAAAAACCTGCAACTCCGTCGGCGATTCCTTGGGCAAAATCATTGGTCGCCGATCAAACCTGACTTTGCCTAAACTGTAGGCGCTGCTAGGGAGTCTTCTTCGGACCGGGGTTCGAATCCCCGCGGTTCCACCAACGTTAACAACTTTATGCGAACACTTCTACATAGATAGAAACGTGGTCGGATTTGCCCGCGATGCAACTGAATTGATGAAGAAGAACTGCCTCAAATTCGGTTACAAGTATTACCGCGGAAAGAAAATCGAGGGAGTTTGAATGTGACGCTCCCTCTTTTTACACGTTACATTCAATCTTTTTGAAAACGGGACAAAAATGGCGATATCACTATTGGAAAACGGGACAAATAAGTCTATTATTTCATTGGAAAACGGGACAAATGTTTTGACTTTATGCAGGAGGTATCGCGATTATGTTGTTTCGCAAAGCTTCAAAGGAAATCGTGAAATGGATTGAATCGGGCAAAGATGCGCTGCTCGTTGCCGGTGCAAGGCAGGTTGGGAAAACCTATTTGATCCGCGAATTGCTCAAGGAAAGGAAAATAGATTACGTCGAATTTAACTTCGTCAAACAACCAGGTTTGCTGTCGATTTTCAAGCCCGCGCTGGAAGAGGACGAAAAAACGTTTTTAGAGAATCTCCGTATTGCATCGCGTAGGGTGTTACGGGACGATACGGTAGTTTTTTTCGATGAGATTCAGGAGTGCAAGGAAATCGTGACCATCGTCAAGTTTCTCGTAGAGCATGGCAAATACCGCTATGTCATGAGCGGGTCGCTTTTGGGCGTCGAATTAAGGGATCTGCGTTCCGCTCCGGTCGGTTTCATGACGACGGTCGATATGTACCCCATGGACTTGGAGGAATTCTATATTGCCAACGGACTCGGCGAGGATGTCATAGTCTCTCTTCGTGAACGGTTTGAGAAGGAGATTCCCGTCGACGATTTCGTCCACAAAACCCTGATCGATGCTTTCTACAAATACCTTATCGTTGGAGGTATGCCTGAGGCGGTGCAAACCTTCAAGGATACCGGGGATTACAACCTCGTCCGTAGGGTACACGCCAAAATTGGACGCGACTACAAACGCGACTTCACCCGTTATGAAAAGGAGAAGAAGCTTAAGCTTATCAACACTTATAATCTTATCCCGTCGGAGTTGGATCAAAAGAATAAGCGTTATGTCTTTACCCGTTTGGATGGAGAACTGCGCTTCGATCGTTATGAGAACAGCTTCCTTTGGCTTGCCGAAGCTGGCGTGGCCCTGCCAGTCTATAATGTAACGGAGGCCGAGATTCCCTTGGAGGCGAGCAAGAAGAGCAATCTCTTTAAGCTCTTCCTCTCCGACGTCGGCATGCTCACATCGATGTATGGAACATCGACGGCGTTGAAACTTCTAAGCCGAGAAAAAGGCATCAACTGCGGGGCGATGTTCGAGAATTTCGCCGCCCAGGAACTGAAGGCCCATGGCTTCGATCTCTACTATTACAACAACAAAAAACACGGGGAATTGGATTTCCTAATCGATTACCAAGGCGATGTGCTTCCGCTAGAAATCAAAAGCGGCAAGGACTATCAATCGCATTCCGCTCTCAGCTATTTCTGCGCGAACGGATTTGCCAAAGGATACGTCTTCTCGGACTACAACATCAGCGTTCGAGGGAACATCCATTATTACCCGATTTACATGATGATGTTCCTCCATGCCCAAGACATAATCGAGGAAAAGGGAGTGCTGGATTTAAGCTCACTGTCGTCGAGTGGCAAGGCGTGAGGCCAACTCAGATAAATTGGAAAGGATTATTAAATCTATTCGGTGGCCATCTTTGTGTTGAAAATCTGATATTTATGACGGTTTCAGAGTCAGTGCTTGCTTAAATTATTGCGGCAACATCGGAACAGTTTTCCATTGCGGCAGGTGTTCGCATAAAGTCGCCATCGGTCCACCAAATGAGATTTGAGAAGAACTACGTCTATGTTGATGACAACGTGTTCGGATTTTCTATAAATGCCGCTGATTATTTTAAAAAGCGCTCTCGCGTTAGTATTCATTAAATTGGAGACTGGCAAAAATAATTATTAG
>JAILEX010000060.1 GCA_024687185.1 Bacilli bacterium
GTACTCCTCCTATAAGCTGATGGTCCAGTCAATCGCCTTAGGAGTAGATATCGTTTTGATTGCCGTCGCCACCGTTTTGTCCATATTGATGATCAAAGACCATAATCTAGGCGCGACGGCCTTAATGAACCTTCTGGTCGCGGGGACATTGGCTCTAATTGCAAGCGTAGCCCCATTCACCCATCCCCATTTCAATGCGCGTAACCCCCTATTCGGGTTTAGGAGCAACTTCACCCTTTCTAGCGACGGGGCTTGGAAGAAGGTCAATTCCTTTTCCTCCATCGCCATTGCTTTGTCTGCGCTATTCGGATACGTCTTGACCCTTATTTTCATCGATTGGGATTTCGCGGTGGTCTTTATCTCCTCGATCTTGCTTGGGATCATCCCTTGCATTGTCTATCACGAAGTCTTGCGAAACAAAAAAGGTGATTAAGGACTCGATAAACCCGGTTCCATTTATTACGCAGCACGCCCCTAAGGCATATCTATGGGATGGACTTAGGATGTATAATGGAAGCCTATGGACGAAGTCGAGACGAAACTAGGCGAAAAGAGGTTGGCCACCACTAACGATAATATGCCTAGCGAAATAAGGATGCCCCCTAAGAAAAGGATGGTGGAACAGGACATCGCGAAGGGTTTTGCGATACTGCTCGTCACCTTGATGCACCTATTGATACTGGAAAAGACCGCCTTTAATATCGCCGGAGGTCTATTCGGCTTCATCATGTCCTCCTTCTTCCTCCTCGCGGGCTATAACTATAAGCCAGGCAGGACCTATAAGGAGAACATCGTAAAAAGGATAAAGCAGATCCTGATTCCCTTTGCCATATACGTATGCATCATCGTCATCGGCTTTACCTTGTATTTCACTTTGTCTGGACAAGTAAGCTTTGCCGATGCGATGGAGACCTATGGCTATTCCTTGCTTGGAAGCAAATTCGCAACCCAGGCGGGAATGGCGAACAAATTCATGGAAATATATAGGTCGACCATGGTCTCTTGGTTCATCATCATGCTATTCAACGCCTCCTTCCTCTTCTATGCGGTGGTCGATTGGGCGTTAAAAGACATCAAGAACTTCCTCTCTGTCAACGCGGGGCTAATCATCTTCACCATGGTATTCGGGTTCTTGGATTTCTCTCTTCCCCTATACCTGGCCGAGGCCCCCGCAATAGCCTCGATCATGCTATTTGGGGCGATGTTTAAGAAATATAACGTCTTTGAACTAGGCGGGTTGAAATATAGGATAATCAACTGCATCGTCGCCTATGCCCTCTATATTGGGATGGCCCTATCCTTTAAGGGCGCGGGCTATATCATGGGCGGCAAGCTCATGAGGGACTATGGGGCATGGGAGGTATTGATCACCTTGGCCTATTCGATTTTGGGCACCTATTCCTTCCTTGGCCTATGCAAATTGCTCTCCTACGTCAAACCATTGAGGTTTGTGTTCACTTGGCTTGGCAACAATTCGATGTATATCCTTATCCTCCATCAGCCCATCGCGATTATCGTTAGGGAGATCATGAACTACCATCCATCTGGCTCGATCAGCACCAGCGAGACCACCGAATATCTGACCTTCGCGGTCTGGGGCATCACCATGGTTATCATGATCGCCTACATCCTCCTTCTTGCCTTCGCCAAAAGGAAAATAAGAAAGATAAAAGACGACCGCTTCGCTAGAAGCAAGGCCTAAATATCGATACACGCCCCCTCTATTTTCTTGCTTCGGGGCGTTTTTTCTTCTTAAAAAGCAATTCCCATTTAGTTATTTTTCAAATAGATAAGCATAATACGCCCACAAGAAAAGGAAGGGCGCTACTATCTTATTTAAAGCGATAGGCGGACATCACCTTCATGACGTAGGCGATGACGTCTTTGGCCGTTTGGCTAAGCTCGTTGCTTCTGGCGTAGAAACATCCGGATACGAACTTGATCTCGGGCTTCACCGGGATGAACTTAAGCTTAGGATTGCTTTCCAAGATGGAATCCTTGCATAGGAACGCCGCCGCATCCCCATATCCTAGCATCTCGACGATGGTCGATTGTTGGGGCGAGGATAAGACGATGTTGGGGATGATGCCCTGCCTTTCGTATTCGCTGATGACGGATTGGTAGATGATCGAATTCTCATTCGGCAATAGGATTGGGGTATTCCCGATTTCATCGAACCTAAGCGAATCGGCCTTCGCCAAAGGATGGGAACGGTTTACCACGCAATATAGGGGTGGTTCGTTGGCGTTAAGCTGGACGAGATCCTCATCGTTAAAATCCTTGGGATAGACCTGGATCGCGATATCGGCGTCGCCGCTAAGGACGGCGTTTCTCGCTTCCTGGAATTCCATTTCCTTGGCCAAGACCTTGTAGTCGGGGAAATGCTCGCGGAAGGAATTGATGGCCCCAGATAGGGACATCGCCCCGAAAACCTGCGGCACGGCCACCCTTAATATGGATTTGGATTTGGAATAGTTGACCGATTTCCTTACCGCGGCGTCCATCTTCTCCAAAGCCGGCCCTAGGAAGCTATAGATCTTCTTTCCGTCAGGGGTGAGGTTAAGGCGCTTCTTCTCCCTAGAGAATAGCTTTAGCCCCAGTTCCTCCTCGAATTCCTTGATGGCGTAGCTAACGGCGGGTTGGGAAACCCCCAACTCCCTGGCGACCATCGTGATGCTCTTACTCCTAGCGACCCTGCAAAAATAATTGATGTGCATCTGTTTCATCTTGGAAACCTCCCTTTTTCGCTTGAGTTTCCTTTTGGCCACCTCCGTTTTGCCTTTTCCCAAAAAGCGTCCTCTCTCCTATACGGGAACAAAACGTAATAGGGTCAAAGCGTAAGCGATGCCGTAAAAGGTATTATAAACAACACTTATCTTATAATAGTTTTGATAGATTGAAAAGAAGGCTTTTTATCGGCATATTTTTTAGGAATAGATTAATTTTATCCGAGTTTTTCATCAAATTTTCATATGTTTTGGGCTATTTCAAAACCTTATAACATAAGCAAATTTTATTCTACTACCATTAAATCGATTTCTATTATTATGTACTTTTGTTGTTATCACGTATAAGAGAAAGGGACTAGGTATCCCTAGCCCCGAAAAAAAGCAAAGTTTCCTTTTCCTATTTGCGGTTAACGACGACTTCGCCCTTGCACTCCCTATTGGAACCGGAGGTGATTAGCTCGCCCAAGGTATCGACTTCGATTCTGCCCTTAAGCACGTTTTTGATGGATTCGACATGTCCTATGACATTGCCTTCGACCTCGCTATATTCAAAGCTTAGGTCGCATCCTTCCATGGTGCAGTCGATAAGTTTTAGGTTCTTGCAATAGCATAGGGGCTGCGTGCCGATGATCTTGCAGTTGATTAGGGTCAGCCCTTCCGCGAACCAGCCTAGGTATTCGCCTTTGATGACGCTATCTTTGACGGTCACGTTCTTGCTATGCCAGAAGGCGTCCTTGGTATCCAAAATAGAATCCCTGATCTCCATGTTCTCGACGTATTGGAAGGAATATTTGCCCTTTAGGTTCACTTTCTCCAAATAGAGGTTTTTGGAGTCGAAGAAGGGATAGACGGATTCGATCTTGGTGTCGATAATCCTCAAACCGTCGCTTTTCCAGCCGAATTCCTCGCTGAGGACGTCGCATCCTTTTATCCTAATGGACTTACATTCCCTAACGGCTTTGATGCCGTGTAGATAGGAAGAGGAGATCTCGCCATCTTCGTCATACCATAAGGCGGCGCGGGTCTTCTCGTCCATCTTGACGTTATCAACCCTAAACCCCTTCACATGCCATAGGGGGTAGCGCAAGGAGAAGGAAGAATCCAATACTTCTATATCCCTGGTCTCTTTCAGGGAACTTTCCCCATCCAAAGGACCCGCGAAGACGCAGTTCCTCACGACGGTATCGCCAATACCGTATAAGGCCCTTTCTTCGTCGAAGGACCTATTCTCGATGACCGTTTTCATTATAGACATGACCCCCTTTCGCTAAGGTAGCGACATTATCTCACCTTAATGAAAACCCCGCCACCGATTTGCGTTATCCCAAAAAGCGCTTTCTTTTCCCTTCCTCCCGCCTTTTGGGTAAATTATTTACCCATACCCTAGCCTTAGAGGTTAAAATAGCCCTATCCGAAAAGAAGGAAACCCAATATGACCGAAAAGAATCTTACCATCCTAAGCAGCATGTGCGACTCCGATTGGCGCATGCGTTTATCCAACGCCTTCATAACCTTCCAGGACTGCGCCATGGAAGACGCGGCGAAACTCGGGGTAGGGAAAGAGGAGACCACCGATAAGGGTTTATGCTGGGTCTTCACTAGGATCGAGGTCAAAATAGAGCGTTACCCCCTATTCCTTGAGGAATGCAAGGAACTCACCAACCCCCTGGATACCCGCGTATTCGCCTTCCCTAGGCAATATAGGATTAGGGATAAGGAAGGGCATAACCTGATCCACTTCTCCTCTCTTTGGGCCCTAATCACCGCCAAGGATAGAAAACTGGTCTTTAAGCCTACCATCAGGGAAATCCATGGTTGCCCACTAGAAGACGATATGCCCTTACCCACGAAAACCGTCTCCAAGGAATCTGCCTTCGCCTATTCCCGCACCATCAGGCATAGCGACATCGACATCAACGGCCACCTCAATAACGTAAGATACATCGAAGCGATCCTTGACGTCTATCCCACCAGCTTCTTCAAGGAAAACGAGATCTCGCGCTTTCTCATCAACTTCAATAAGGAAGTCCATGAAGGGGAAGAGCTTAAGCTATACGTAAGCGAAGACAAAACCTATGTCAAAGGCGAAGTCGGCGGGGTCAATTCCTTCGAGGCCAACATCGAATTCCGCAAAAGGTAAGTAGATAAGAAAAAAATAAGCGCCGGAAGAACCATTCTCCTCCGGCGTTTTCCTTTATACCGAGATGCTTCTTTCGAATTCCTCGCCCTTAGCATACCTTACGAATTTGAAGTCGCATTTTTCATCTCCCCTACATAAGGTGCCCGTGCGGATGAAATCCGTCCTGGCCAAATGCCCATACATGATGATGTCGTTATGGCAGAATTTGGGCCCAAACCTTTCGAAGCCGTATTTTTTGAAGATCTGCGCATAGATGCAGCTATTGCACTCGAAGCGGAATATTTGCTTGGGATCGCCTTTTTTAAACCAGGTGTACTTCCAGCCATACCCGCTTCCCTTTTTGAAGCCAACGGGCACGATTTTTTTGATTAGAGGCCAAAACCAACCCTTTTTGGCGAGCTTTTTGAATGTTTCGCTTTGCTTTTCCATATAGCGGTACATCGTAGAGAAGACGATATCCTCCGCTTCTTCTTCCCGCTTGCCTAATTCCAATAAGGTAGAATACAAAGCCATGCAGGTGAAGATATTGGTAAGATGGGTGTAATTGCCCTTATCGCAGTATTCCTTGTTTTCCTTGATGTAGATATCGATCCTATTCGCGACCTTATCGAGGTCGCTTTGTTCCATCTTATCGAGGTATTCGACAAATCTAGAATGAGGCAGCATCGCCTTCCCAACGTATTTTTTCGCCATAATGTTAATTATCCTTACAAGACGGATTAATGATTCACCCAGCAAAAATAAATGTCAATTAACTTTTCACACTATATATTGAAAATCGCCTCGATTATGGCAATAATTTTCAAAGTTACTCCAATAGCCATCTTAAAAGGGGGATATTTCCATGAAAAGAGCTTCGCAGATATTGCTTTTGATCGGCGAGATCGTCGAAATCGTCGGCGCC
>JAILEX010000078.1 GCA_024687185.1 Bacilli bacterium
AGGAATTAGCGGAAAAGGTTTTTGTTACAAGACAAGCAGTGTCACGCTGGGAAGCGGGTGAAACAATGCCAAATACAGAAACTTTAAAACTGCTTTCAAAGCTATATAACGTGTCAATAAACACACTTTTGGGTTCTCCTGACAAACTTATTTGCCAATGCTGCGGGATGCCGCTTGAAGATGAAATCATCGGAAGAAATAAAGATGGTTCAATGAATGAAGAATATTGCAAATGGTGTTATGCCGATGGCACTTATACATATAACGATATGGATGATTTAATTAATGTTTGCATTCCTCATATGGTTGCTCAAGGTTTTTCTGAAGAACAAGCAAAAGAGTATATGAGAGGTATGCTTCCAAATCTCAATTATTGGAAAAGGCATAAAGAACTGAGTGATAATGGGAAATTCGAAGAATTTAAAAAACAATTAATCGAAGAAATTAATAATTTAAACATCGAAGGCATGCCAAAATTAGAAAGTCTAAGCGCACTTGTGGGAGCATATGTCAATCTCGAATATCGCTTACCTTCAGGTATGAAAGCCAAATTTTTAGATGATAATGTGACTTATTTAGGCAATCAACTTGAAATGGATAATAATAGATGCTTTGGAATAGTGGCAAATGATGAAATAATATTGATTTGCACATATGGTGTCGAAGGTGCAAATCCAGAATTAGTATTGTTTAAAAGAAGACATTAACCGTGGGTGGTTCACAATTAGACAAAGTGGTCCTTTGTTTCATTTCCAGCCGCTGCAACAAAATCGCAAATAGCAGCATCGATGATCCTCGGTGCTGCTATTTTCATCTCGATAAAGTTTAGGTTTCTATTCTTTTTAAGGGTTTCTAATCCTTGGGTCTTTTATATAGGGGAAAGACAAAAAGGAAAAAACCGGGGCTACTTCTAACCCCGATTGATCTATAGCCTAGAGATGATGCCCCTAGTGGCGTCCATTTTGATGCGGTCGCCGTCTTGTAGCCTTTTGGTGGCGCCAGCGACATTGACAATAGTCGGTAGCCCATATTCCCTAGCCACGACCGCGCCATGGCTTAGGCTGGAGCCGATTTCGGTGATAAGCCCCTTGACGGTCGAATAATAGGGGGTCCAGCCGATATCGGTGAACTTGGCCACCATGATCTCGCCTTCCTTTAGCTTATTGGCGTCCTCCACGCTTCTGACGATCCTGACGATCCCTTCGCTTTCCCCAATTGAGATCGGCACTCCCTTCAAGGAGCCATCCCCTTCTTCATAATCGCTGGAGATTGGGATGGGCCTACCGATATAGGTATCGTCAAAGGAAAGCTCTTCCTGTAGCTTTAATGCCTCTCTTCTTAGGCTTGCCTTATGCTCAAGGTTGGATTCGCCTTCTATTAGCTTTCCTATTTCCTCGTGCGTAAGGAAATAGATCTGGTCTTCGTCAGACAATAGTTTCGCTTCTACTAGCAGCAAGGCGAGTTTACGGTACTGCGTCTTAAACAGATCGATCATCTTGATTAGACGCGATTTGGTATATTCCCTATCCACGACAGCCTGCCTGCATTTTTTGGCGTAGACCTTGGCCATCTTCCTAAGAAGCGGGTTTTTTACGAAGGCGAATTTCTCCTTTAGATCGACTTCCCCTCCCTTTTGGCTAAGTTCCATCGTCGAAAGAAGGATTGAGCGGATATATTGCATCAAGGATTCCTGGTCTTCCCTCCAGGGCTTATTCCTCATCTCGGCCTCCTTGATGGTGCGGTGGCCGTGTTTGCCCAAAAACCCTTCGTATTTGGCGCGTAGTCTTTCGTCGTTACGGATAAAGGAAAGCAGTTCTTCGTTAGTGAAATCGACTTTGCCGGATTTTTCTTTCACTTCCCTAGCGATCTCGGTAAGCCTATAGAGGATATCCGCGCTTTCGATATTGGGGATATTGATGAGCAAGGAGGCATAGAAGGCCTGGTATTCCTTTTTGTCGGGGAAAAGCTTATCTAGCATCATATAGAGGGTGCTCGATGCGCTGCCGGAATTGGAGGAGGAGGCATAATGGTAGACCAGGCTTTCGTCAAGGTAACGAAGGTTGAAGGTGATCGAGTCGTATAGTTTTTTATGGTCTAGGGTATTCTCGAACCTGACTTTGGGGAAAAGCGCGTCGAACCTTTTGTTGGCCTTATTCCCGGAGAAGACGTAATGGAGGAACCTAAGCGAATTGATTCCCCTAATAAGGAAATTGGCGTTTTTTTCCTTTATCGGAGGGTAATCGTGGTATTCGCCCATGATCGATAGGTTCATCGATTGGGGATTGGCTATCCCAACCCTTGTATGCATCGCGTAAAGTAGATCCATATCGAAGAATAGGTGGCCAGAAAAGCTCGATATCATTTTTAGCGGCGCGACCTGGTCCACCCTTTTATAGTGTCCGGCCTTCATGAGCATATAGCGCATGCCATAGTCGATGGCCTTGGTGGAGGTCGATAACGTCAAAGGCGTGACCGCCCCAGGCATCATCTCGCCGACGTTGCGCTTGGTGAATAGGTGGCCCGAAAGGTCTTCGTCCCGATCGAATTCCTCTAGGTCGATCGTTTCGGTGGTAATAGGCCTCATCTGAAGGAGATAGAAGCCGCCGTTTATTGCGAATTCTAGGTCCATATCCCCGAATTCCTTACGGATCTTTAGCGCATAACCATAGATGGCCCTTACTTCTTCTTCCTTTAAGGGACCGCCCTTTTTATAGAGGAAGTTCTTCCTGCTTATCTCATATTGGAAGGCACTACTTGAGCCAGAGACCAGGTTCTCCCCCTGTCCCTCGACCACTTCCATTAATACGCAAGAGCCATTTCTTGGCGAGGAGGTGAAGATAACCCCGGCATATTTGCTATCGACCATCTCCTGGACGACGATATTCATGCTCTCCCCTTTCTTTATATCGAAATGGGAATCGTAGCTAGAGGCCCTAAGGCTATTCAAGGAGGCGATGCAATCGTCGATCCTCTTCAATAGCGTATCCTCGTTTACGAAGAGATAGGTCTCATATTGGCCCGCGTGGCTAGATTCGACCCCGTCTTCGTTACTGGCGCTACTTCTGACGGAGACCTGTTTATAGCCATTATCCTCAAAGTAGGCGAGGATCTGATATTTGTCTAACCTTTCGGTCTCGGTGATAAGAAAGCCACGGGGAACCGGGTATCCGGCCTTTTTTAGTTTATCTAGGCCCATCGCCTTACCCCCGATAAAGGGATAAAGCTCCTCTGGTATCTCTCCCAAAGCGAATATCTTCATTTTCTTTTTAGCCTTTCCAAAGGTCTAGCGTTAAAATAGCGGCCACTATCCTTGTTGTAGCCGATTTCGAGGATCCCCCTGAAAGAGAGTCCATCCATTTCGAATTCGGCGATGTTCTCATAAAGGAGATAGTTCCCGTTTTCAAAGGAATAGGGGAAGGATTTTATTACCTTCGCCTTCACTTCCATCTCGCTTTTATCGTCATAACTTATCTTTAAAGTAAGGGATTCCGGCACTTTCCCAGTCGCGACTACGCTAAGATTTAAATCAGAGGAAAGCATGAACCTTTGTTTGCCATTATGAAGATAATTGCCAACTTCAAGAATGCTCATAACGGGATAGGAGACGAGGGAATAGTTAAACTGCGTCCCTTCCTCTACCCCCATTAGCCAAAGGTGGTTATTCATATAGTCCCATTCCCTTTTCCCAAAGGAATGGTCCCTAACGCAGGGTAAGGAAAAGGGCATGGTTTCCCTATCGATCCTAAAGGATCCCTTCAAAGTGCCGATCTGCTCATAATGGACCTGGCCCTGTATCTTATCTAAGGAAGAGAAGAAATCCCTCTTCCATTTCTCATTGGCCATCGCCACCGCCATACGGATACTAGGCATATCGCTAGAGAAATCGATTGGGCTAGCCTCGCTAACGAAGGTAGCGTCTAATTCCACTTCCACTTCGCCAATCCTATCCTTGAAGGTCAACTTCCAGCTCTTATCTTCCTTCACTACCTTTATGGGGCCTTCCCTAGCGGGATATTCTTGTTTGTCTAGGCAATAGGATTTGCCATTATGGTAGATGACAAGCCAAGTCTCATCCTTATTGACCCTTTGCCCAAGCCTAGCGAAGATGCTTATCTCCTTATTATGGGCGCTAAAATAATAGGAATTGTTGATTAGGGGGTCTTCTATGCCGTTAATAGAATATCCCTCGGCCTTTTGGTAAGAGAATGTCCGGTCTTTGTTTCTTTTGTTGATCGCGGAGATCATGACTTTCTTCTTCAAAGAATAAAACATACCCCGATACTCTAAAGAGTATATGGAAACCTGTAAAGAAGAAATCGCTTTCTTTCCTAGTAGGAAAAAGCGGAAACTACTTCCTTATTTAAAGGGCTAGGTTATATAAACGCCATATATAAGTAAGAGATTACCCCCTTACCTATGACTTTTAAACTATAGATTCCCTTTATGTTGAGCCTAGATGCAGCCTAGAGAGAAAGAAAGATAAATATATGGTAACAAGGTTACATTTATTGACGTAATAAGGTGTTCAAAATACGGATTTACCGATATCTTTTCCCCTCTTCCTTAGGACAATTGAAACGCAGATGTACTATATAAAGGAAATGAAGAAAAAAATGTTTTCCAAAGTCCTTCTTAGTGATTAAATTATTCCCAAGGGGCGATTCGGAAATATTAGGATTCATCGTATGATTTTTGCTGATTGTCCTAGGAGGAAAAGATGAACAAACGTAGCGAAAGGGCGATTGTCGCTATTTATGAGGGGCTATTCTCATTATTATCCAAGGAGAGCTTTGACAAAATTACCGTCAGGGAGATCTGCAAGGAAAGCAACGTTAACAAAATGACGTTTTATAAATACCATAAGGACAAATACGATGCCCTATCGAAATCCTTCCAATATCTGTTCTCTCGCGACTTCCATGCGACATTCGGGGATGACGAGGCTTTATTGTCGGGGGTAAATGACGAGGATAGGGTCTATAGGGCCATCTCCTACATCAATTCCTGGTGCAGGGAACATGGGCTGCAGATCCATAACGTATTCACGACCCAAGACGGGTTGCCCTATGATATCGTTAAGGCCGCCGTGCTTAACGACTATAAGAAATTCGTCAGCGAGTTTTTGGATCCCGCTATCTTCCCGGTCGCCTATGAATATGTGGCCACCTTCGTCTTCGCGGGCTATATCGGTTGCATAGAACGCTATTTGCAGAAACTTAGGGCCGGGGTGGAACTAGAAGCCGCCGAAAGGGAACTCGATACCGCCGCCCACTTCTTCGCGAAGGGTTGGGTTGCCGTGCTTAGGGATTACCTTAAACCCGCTAAATAATCTGGATTACTTACTTCGTTGCGATAAAAGGGGCCATCAAGAGCCCCTTTTTAACGTATCGAAATAGTCTGACTACTCCTTATAGGATCTCTAATCCTTCCGCGATCAAAGCGTCCTTCATTTCCTTTGGCCAATAGGAAGATTGCACCTCGCCGATATGGCGCTTCTTCAAAAAATACATGCATAGCCTAGATTGGCCTATACCTCCTCCTATCGTTAGAGGCAATACGCCACTAGTGACGGCTTTGCA
>JAILEX010000083.1 GCA_024687185.1 Bacilli bacterium
TCGAAATGGGGGCAAAGGAAAGTGAGGGGATAGCAAGAGCAGGGACCGCAGCAAACCTGCAGCAAAAGGCGTGGGCGCCTACCCTCCTTTTCAAACTTCTCTATCTCTTGATACGCTAACGCCTGATAGTTCTTCTTTGGAGAAGAATAAACGTCAATCATCCATTGCGTTATCTTCTTGATATCTTCCATAGATGAACATCGCGTCCCCAAACGAGAAGAACCTATAACCTAGCCTAACGGCTTCGGCATAATTCCTTAATGTGGTCTTTCTGCCCATAAAGGCGGAAACTAGCATGACCAGAGTCGATTTCGGCAAGTGAAAATTCGTTACTAATGCGTCAACGGCAACAAAGTGGTAACCAGGGGAGATAAAGATCGAGGTGGACTCGGTCACGGGGGTGAATTCCCCATATTTGGCGTAGTTGCTTTCCAGCGTTCTAACCGAAGTCGTTCCAATCGCTATGATGCGCCTACCTTCTTTTTTGGCCTTATTCAGCCTATTCGCCGCTTCGGGGCTAATCTCATATTCCTCGCTATGCATAACGTGGTCTTTGGTATCTTGTACCTTCACGGGACGGAAGGTACCTAAACCGATCTGCAAGGTGATATCGATGATCTCCACTCCCTTAAGGGCGATCTTCCCAAGTAACTCCTTGGTGAAATGAAAGCCAGCCGTAGGGGCGGCGGCGCTGCCTGGGACGCTTGCGTAGACGGTTTGGTAATCGTCTTTGTCCTCGCATTGCTTTTTGATGTAGGGCGGCAAAGGCATTTGGCCTAGGGTCTCCAAAACCTCAAGGAAGATGCCTTCATAGATAAAGCGCATATGGCGGATGCCTTCTGGGAGAACCTTCACGCATTCGCATTCCAATTCGCCGTTTCCGAAGACGATATGGCTACCGACCTTGACGGAATGGGCGTTGCCGACCAAGCATTCCCAAACGTCCTTTTCCTTTAGTTGCTTTAATAAAAGCACCTCGGCGTGGCCTTTGGTCTCTTTCTTTATGCCTAGTAGCCTCGCGGGGATGACCTTGGTATTATTCCTAACCAAGACGTCTCCTTCATGGAGGTAATCGAGGATATCCTCGAACCTTTTATCCTCATAGCCCTCTTTCTCGCGGTTAATGACCATAAGGCGGCATTTATCGCGGTCCTTTAAAGGGGATTGGGCAATCTGCTCTTCCGGCAGATAGAAATCGAATAGGTTGATATCCATGGCTAAAACCCTTTCTTCGAACCGAATTTCGCCAGGGTCTCTTCCTTAAACGAAAGAAAACGGTCGTCCTTGATCGCTTCCCTAGCATCCTCCACCAAGCGGATGAGGAAGCGGATATTATGAATGGAATTAAGCGTTTTCCCAAAGTCCTCGCCGGCTTTATAGAGGTGATGGAGATAGGCTTTGGTGTAATTTTTGCAGGTATAGCAGTCGCACCCTTCTTCAAGGGGTGTGAAGTCTTCTTTGTACTGGGCCCTTTGGATGTTGATCCTGCCACTTCTAGTCATTAAGGCGCCATGTCTAGCAAGGCGGGTTGGCAAGACGCAATCGAACATATCGACACCGTTTTCTATGCCGGTGAGGATATAGTCGATCGAGCCGACCCCCATTAGGTAGCGGGGTTTGTCCTCTGGGAGGTATCTAACGGCGTCTTTTACCATTTGGTAGCAGACTTCCTTGGGTTCCCCGATGGAAGTGCCTCCGATCGAATAGCCGTCGAAGGGCATTTTGGCGAGTTCTTTGGCGCAATATTCCCTTAAGTCGGTGAATTCCCCGCCTTGGACGATGCCAAATAGGGCTTGGTCCTCACGCGTTTTGGCCTCTAATCCGCGTTTTGCCCATCTTATGGTCCTATCGGTGCTTCTCTTGACATAGTCCTTTGTGGCGGGATAGGGGATGCATTCGTCTAGGCTCATGATGATATCGGCCCCGATCGCCTCTTCTATGGCAACCGTGGATTCGGGGGAGAAGAATTCCTTGCCCCCATCGATCTCGTTATGGAATTCGACCCCTTCTTCCCTTATCTTCCTCCTAGAAGACAAAGAGAAGACCTGGAAGCCTCCCGAATCGGTTAGCATGGGGCCATCATAATTCATAAATCGATGTACACCCCCCGCCTTTTTGACGATTTCCTCTCCTGGACGGAGATGGAGATGGTAGGTATTGGCGAGGATGACGCCAGCCCCGCAGGCCTTCACTTGCTCAGGGGAAAGGGTCTTCACCGTGGCGTTAGTGCCAACCGGCATAAACATGGGAAGTTCGACGTCGCCATGGGGCGTATGCAAAATGCCGTACCTTGCGGCACAGCTACTGTCTTTATGGAGGATTTCGATTCCGAAGTTTTTCGACATGGGAGGCTAATTACCAGTAGCGGACGGCATTAAGGACAACGGCCTTATTGACCTCTACTTCCGTTAAAGCGGGCAGGGATTCGACATCAAACCCCTTGCGCTTTAATAGCGACCTTCCTTCTTTCCCTAAAAACCAGGTGCGGAAGGCATCGCTTTTCTCGAAGCGGTTTTCCTCGTTCATCGGGAAGCATTTGGTGGGAAGGTAGAACATCTGGGAGCCGCGTAGCATAAAATTCTGGGGTTCCCAATCCAATGAGATCTTGGAGAATCTAGCGAAACGGTATAAGGCGAATAGCGCCTCGAAATGAAGGTCGGACAAAGGTCCTTTGGAAAGGTTGACCAAGCAATCGTCCTCGGGGAAGAGGTCGAAGACGATGATATGTTGTTCATCGTCATGGAAGCAGATCTTGGCCATGTTGATGCCGGCCCTTTTTAGCGTTTTGTAGTCGGCCATCGCGGCGTCGAAATCTTCCTTCGCGTTGAAGGTTCTCGCTAAATAGGGGCGGCCACTCCAAGTACAGGTATAGGTCGTATGGTCATGGTGGGTGGCCTTTGTTTCCTCAATAACGAATTTTTTGTTTTTGAGCTCTAACACCTCTGGCATGTTGTTATTCTAACAAAAGCAAGGGCAAATTGTCCATATTGTGCAACCTCTTACAATAACATCATTACAAAAATTTCCAATACTCAATTTTTCATTGGAGTTTCCGTGGGAAAACCTTAGATAAATAGATGTATTTGGAATTGTTTTATTGTTTTTCCAACAATCGAAGGCGATCAGTTTCCCTGTTTTTTGCTGTATTCGGGGGAAACGAACTTGGAGGTGACCGTGATCACCTCATCATATAAGGACATAACCTCTTCACTAGGCTTTTCGAACTGTTCGTGCATCCTCTTCATGGCGTAATCTGGGACGACGGCACTATGATGGCGAAGCTTGTTTTGGAAGCAGCACACCTCAAAGGGCAGATCGAAGAACACGAGGATATGCCTATCGAACTCCGGGGTATTCTCATAATAGTATTTGCGGTAGGCGTTGGAGATCATGGTGGCGTCTGCGATGACGGTGACGTCTTCTTCCTTGCCATATTCGTGGATGCGTTTCAAAAACGTCTCCCACACTTCCTTTTCGTGCTCGAAATTATTGACCCTGCCGCCGAATTCCTCCCTTAAACCATCCGAGGACACGATCTTGGTGTTCGGATTCTCTTGGGCGTACTTCTTGGCCCAGGTGGATTTTCCGGAGCCAGGAATGGCGGATAGGATGATAAATTTCTTCATTTGTCTTTGCTTATGTTCTTTCAATAAAAATCCGCAGGCTTAGCTGCGGATAATGTTTTCGAAACGGATTACCTTGCGGTCTTCTTGTCCTTCTTCGGCATCACGGTGATAACGACCAAGGCGATGGCGCCGATGAGAATTAAGCCGCCGATCACGAATCCTAGGACGGTGTTGACGAGCCAATTGGTCGGATGGGCGGATAGGGTCTGCTCCATGAAGATGAACTTATCCTTGGTGGTGTTGTTGAACAAGACGGACAACAATCCGCAATACATGATGCCTAGGCCATAAATGCCAAGGGAAGAATATAGGGCGATGGAAGAGCCCTTGTCGTTGCCTTTCTTGGAAAGGAACATGCCAAGGGCGGCGACGATTCCGCCAAGGGCGGGAGCGATTGCGAGGGTGAAGTATTTTAGTAACAACGTGCTTTGTCCGGAGATTCCAGCGCCTAGGGCAAGGGTGACGATGCCGGCATATAGGAAGCTGACGGCAACGCCAACGCCGATAGAAAGGCTGGCAAGAAGAAGGACGCGGGCCATGCTCTTTCCCTCTTGGTCGTCTTCATAGATCTTGACGAGGGGGATGTTGGTGCCAACGAGGACGAGAATCAAGGCGATGATATAGACCGCGATGACGAATCCCATCGAGACATCGCCAAAGTTGGCGGTGGTCAAGCGGATGAGCCAGGTGGCGTTGAGGAACAAGACGGCGGCCAAGACATAGCCAAGGCTGAAGTAGCAATCGAAGGACCTACGGACGAGTTCGTCATCTTTGCCATTCATCAAAGCCTTGATAGAGCGGATCAGCCCGATGCAGGAGATGAACGCTCCCGCGACGCCTAGGGAACCGATCATGGCGACTAGCGCGACGGAGACATCGGATAGCGAATTCTCAATCGGTCCGCTGCCTAGTCCCGACCAGAGGAAGGGAAGATAGAAGAACGTGAAGAATAGGGCCAAGACCGCGAATCCCACAAATAGGAGGGCAAACACCACGGCATTGAGCAATCTGGGGGTGGATGAATACTTCATAAGAGTTACCTCGATATGCGCCAACGAAAACCTTATCGCTGCGCGACGGGTAATATTAAAGTCTATCATAGATAGAAAAGTCAACGTTTACTTATAGGGGGTAAGAGGGAAATTAAAAAGGGTTTTAGAGGTATTTCCACCACAAAAACCCTGCAATTCCCACTTATTTTATCTGACTTTGCCAAAGAAATCGTCTAAGGAAGTAAACGCGAATGCGACGATATGAACGAGGTCTAGGTCCTCGCAAGACCTATTCCAATAGGCCTTTACGATATTAGAGACCTTCTCGGGAATATAGACTTCCCCAGGGATTACCTTCCCTTCCACGCCCGTTAAAATGGCGTCGCTAGATAGGTATGGGCACTCTGACCTCACCTTTAGCAAGGCGCTTTGGACCGCGTCGCTTACCTCCACGGGAAGCAGGGAATGGAAGTTATCGAGATAGACCCCGGCCGAATAGGTGGTCTTCACGTTCCCTAACCTAAACGACTCTTTCCTAAGCAAAAAGTCGCTTACCTTTTGGCAGGGGATCGAACCAGGGAGGTTGATCCTTTTGCAACAAGATAGGGCCGAACGGTAATTGTCTTCGCCAGAAGTCACGTCCGCGTCCAAAACCATGATGTTGATAAGCCTTCTCCTATCGGGGATCATCACTAGGTTTGGCTCGGGGGAAACCGGGATATTGCTCAAATTGGCAAGACTAGCGCAGGCAAAGGGATAGCGGATGCGGATATTGTTGCCGCTTTTCGCACTCACCACCTTCGACTCATAGAAGGCGGGGAGATGGGAATAGTCGTTATAGATGACGGATTCGGCATCCTTCTGTCTGCTTTCGATATATAGGCGGAGGAGATAACGGCTTTTGGTCTTCTTGGCTTTGATGGAATTGTAGAAAGAGCCGCTCTTCCCTTGGTCCACCATGACGATGCGGTCGAATTTGGCTTCCTTTTGCTCTTCCCCAACCTTATAGAAGACCTTCTTTAATCTTCCTAGGAATAGTTTGGAACCGACTAAAGTGGCCCCATGGACCAAATCGCCGCCGTTTTTGGTGAATTCGCCGATGATCCTATCGACGAAACTAGAGAATTCGACCGGGGATAAGGGGACCAAATCGCCTTTTAGTCCGACCTTTTCGCCAAGGAAGGAAATAAGAAGATCCTCGATGGCCTCCTTCCCTTTGCAGGAAGAGAAATGGATATAGGCCCCCTGTTGCCTTTGTTTCCTCGCAAGCACGCTATCGGAAGTGAAAAGAGTTACATGGTACCCTTCTTTGGAGATCAAATAGGCGATGAGCAAAGCCTTTAGATCATCTCCGACCACGGCCACCCCATTAGGCAAGGCGAGCTTCGCGTAATGCTCTTGCTCCAATTCGGTAACGAAATTGATGGAGGTGTCTTTGATATAGGCGCTAGTTTCGACGGCGAAGGCAAATTCCAGATGGGCCTTCTTCGTCAAGGGTTCATAGACGACTTTCTTGAAGATCGTCTCATAACGAAAACTCCTTAACCCGATGCCAAGATGCTCCCTGACGGTCTGCTTGATCTTCGCCTCATCGACGTTTAGGGGGAGGCGAATGCCCTCTAATAGATACCTCATATATAGGAAGCCACCTCTAGGCTACAAGCTAGGGCGAAGGAAAGGTTATACCCGCCGCAAATGCCATCTACGTCGAGCATTTCGCCAACGAAATAAACCCCGTTTTCCCTTTTGGATTCATTTCCTTCCCTAACCTCATTTATATCGATGCCACCGATGGAAACCTGGGATTGGTCAAAGCCATAGTTGCCTTCATAATGGAAGGTAAGGCACTTCAAAGCCTCGGCGAGACAATCGATGTCGCTTTCATCCAAAACCTCTTTCTTGCTTGCCCCGATGAAATAGAGAAGGTATTCCTTTAAGGGCCTTATTAAAAGTGTGTCGAGGAAATGGGTTTGGTTATTGGCGGACAGCGTCCTAAGTTCCTCTTTCATTGCCTTTAATGGCAAAGAGGGGAATAGGTCTAGTTCGATATAGGAATTGTTGGAATCTCCCCTGACCAAATAAGAGGATGCATTCATAATGGCGATGCCAGACAATCCGTCGTCTTTGAATAGGATCTCCCCGTTTTCCTCATAGACGCATCTTTCGTTTATATAGGCTTTGACGTTGGCTTTATGGCGGAGGCCGCTAAGCTTTTTTACCTTTTCCCTTAATCTAATGGGACATAGGGAAGGGAGAAAGGGATTCACCTTATAGCGATGCGACGAAAGCTCTTGGACAAAGCTTCCATCACTCCCTAATCTAGCCTGGCTTTTCGCGCCTAGGGCAAAGACGATTTTATCTACTTCTATTTCCTCTTTTTCAAAGGAAATAGCGTACCCATCACCTAGTTTTCGGTATTTTTTAAAGCAAAAGGAAGGGTAGAGTTCCACCCCTAATCCGCGTGCGGTTTCTAGTAAAAAGGAGACGTATGTCGGGGCGTGGTAGCAAGAAGGATAGACGAGGTCGCCGACTTCATATAGGGATACCCCCAGGCCCTTTAAAGTGGCCTCTAGCCTTTCATAGGGGTATTTTTCGATTAGGCGAGATGCCAAATCGTTATTATGGTAGGCAATAGGGGTTAGGTTCTTGTTCAAGAGGTTGCAATGGCCATTCCCCGTCGCGGCCAGTTTCTTGCCGAAGGAATCGTTTTTCTCGAAAAGGGCGACTTCAAAATCGGGGTGGGCCCGTTTAATCAAGATGGCGCTATATAAACCGGACGCGCTACCCCCGATGATCGCAACTCTCATTATAGATTTATTGTAGGATGGAAACCTCGATTGAGAAAGTGGAAAGGGGATGAATTTTCTTCCCTTTTCCCTTCCTTATATAAATAAGGATATATAAGAAGAAAGCGCTACCCGGGTTTTGGGAATCAAAAAAATCGCCCAGGCGGATAATGGAACCTAGGCGATCTTATTCGATTAGAGGTATTTCTTGATCTCGTATTCGGTGACGATGGAACGGTATTGCTCCCATTCGATGTCCTTTGCCTCGCAGTATTTGGTGAAGCAATGGTCGCCGAGAGTCTGATACATGAGCTTGTCGGATTTGAGTTCCTTCATCGCGTCCTTTAGGTTCTCGGGCATATTGAGGATGCCCATGGATTCCCTTTGTTCGCGGGTTAAGGTGAAGATATTGTCATATACCGGCGGGACGAGGTCCTTTTCCTTGATGTGGGCGATGCCATCTAGCCCAGAGGCCAAGATGACCGCTAGGGCAAGGTAGGGGTTGGCGGTGCCATCGACGTTCCTTAGTTCGGTGCGGGTTCCCCTTCCCCTAGAGGCGGGGATACGGATCATGGAGGAACGATTCGCGTCGCTCCAGCAGATATAGCAAGGCGCCTCATATCCTGGGATCAGCCTTTTATAGGAGTTGATGGTCGGATTGGTAATGGCGGCGAAGCCACGGCTATGTTTGATGATGCCAGAAATCCATTTTCTGCATAATAGCGATAGCTTCATCGGGTCTTCTGGGTCATAGAAGAGGTTATTGCCGTCTTTATCGGCGATGGAGCAATTGGTATGCATGCCACTTCCATTGATCCCGGCGATAGGCTTAGGCATGAAGGTCGCATAATAGCCGCGTTTTCTGGCGATGACCTTGACGACCTGCTTGAAGGTTTGCACGTTGTCGCAGGCTTCAAGAACGTGGGCGAAACGGAAATTGATTTCCTCTTGTCCCCTGGCGACTTCGTGGTGGACGGTTTGGATCTCAAAGCCGATCTTTTCTAGTTCAAGGGCGATTTCACGCCTGATATTCTCGCCTCCATCAAGAGGGGAGAGGTCGAAATAGGAGCCTTCGTCGACGGCGTTTAACGTGGGTTTGCCGTCTTCATCGAGTTTGAAGAGGAAGAATTCGGGTTCAAAACCTACGTCTAGCGAGGCAAAGCCCAAATCCTTCATGGCCTTGATCTGCTTCTTCAAGATATAGCGGGGGTCGCCCTGGAAGGGTTTGCCATAGCTAGTGTAGATGTCGCAGATGAGCCTAGCGACCTTGCCGTATGTGCTATCTTCGAAGTCCAAGATAAGCCAGGTGCTTAAATCGGGATGTAGCACCATGTCGGCTTCCTTGATACGGACGAATCCTTCGACGGAGCTGCCATCGAATATGATCTTGTTATCGAGGGCGTCCTCTAGTTGGACAACGGAGATCTCAACGGCTTTGATGGTTCCAAGGATGTCGGTGAATTGAAGCCTTACATAGGCAACGTTTTCCTCTTTGGCCTTCCTTAGAATGTCGGCTTTCGTATACTTTGGCATAAATTTACCCCTGTTTTTTGTTTTTGATGGCAAAAATTATGATATTTCGGAGTGAAAATGCAACTACTTTGTCTTTTGAATTATCAAAATCTAGAATTCATCGAAACAATTTTGGAAGTAAAATTGGTGTCAAATTCCTTTAACTTTGATTTTTGCCCCTTAATTCGCCTATTTTTGGCCCAAAATAAGCAGTTTTATGGAGTCAAAAGGAAACGGAATGGTATTTTTGCTCCAAAAAAAGAAATTGTTGGTGGTATGCACCTCAACCTTTAGCGATTATAATTGCCGCGAAGATGAATTTGTTTCTAGACGCCAAAAATAGAATCGACGGTTCGAAGGATTTCATTTCCTACCGCGTCCTTTCCTCTTTCCTTCAAAAAGGCCTATCCCCTTTGGCGAGCCTAGATATCGATAACGAATCCTTGCTAAAGGAATTTGAACTAAGCAAAGAAAGGGAGGAAGGCCCGATCCTCATCCAAAAGCTTTCCACCTTCTTGGCACTAGAAGACATCCTCTTATCCATCGCCGACTATATCCTAAGCAAAACCTCGTTAAGGGAATTCGATAAGGCCATCAAGCTAGAGGAAGTGCGGCAATTCGCCCTACTTCCCATCATGAAGGCCAATTCGTGGCTTTGCGACAAACTCGGTTCCCCTTCTCTTGATCCAGTTTTGGCAAGACATACCCCCAAAGGTAGATAAAAAGGCACTCAAATCGAATGAGTGCCTCGTTTTTTTATCGGGATTATTTACTTTTCCTAGCCTCTAGTTCTTTAACGAAGGCCTGGAAGGTCTCTTCGGAGATGATGTGCTCTATTCTGCAGCAATCTTCTTCCGCCGTTTCTTCGTTTACGCCTAATGAAACAAGATAGGAATGGATGATGCGGTGGCGGTGTAAGACCTTCTTCGCGAGTTCCCGTCCGGCATCGGTAAGATACATGTCACCATAGTCCTCGCGGGTGATAAGGCCGCGGTCGATCAGGATGTGGCCCATTTGGTGGACGGCGGGTTTGGAGATGTTAAGCAGTTTCGCGACCCTGGTCGTTTCTAACGGTTCTCCTTTTTCCTCTAACATCAATAGGGCTTCGACAAAGTCTTCCTGACTTTCGGTATAGCCCGAGAACTGTTCGTTGTTATCACTGCGCTTTTTCATAAGAAGAGTCTAATCCGTTTGGGGATAATAAGCCAGTAATTTGCATTAACTTTTTTCTCCATGCATTATAAAAGGTTTGGAAGAAAGGGCCTATAAGGCTAAAATGGCACCATGAAAAAGTTGATTTTGGTATGCGGACCCGCCGCCATTGGGAAATCCACATGGAGCGAGGGCTATAAATCCTCCCATCCGGAAGAAAAGGTTTTGATCATCACCGCGGATGAGGTTAGGAAGGAAATGTATGGGAGCTATCGCTCCTTCCCACCCAACAACAACATGCTTTTGGTCTACGACGAGATGATCGATAGGGCGGAGAAAATATGCCAAAGCGAGGAATCCGTCACCGTGATCTTCGATACGACTATGCTCTATGACGAAAGGCGCCTCTATTTCAGAAGGCATCTGAATAACTTCGACTATTATGCCTTATACTTGCTTAAGGTGAGCGATTACGAGATCTGCATCAAGCGCAACCACCTAAGGGAAAAGGAAAAATGGGTCCCGGAGGAAATCATCCGCGACATGGCGAAAAGCTATCTCGACCCCTCCCCCGATTGCATCGCCCACTTCGACGAATATAAGGAAATCTATATCGACTAACCTTATCGAATAGGCCGCATTCAAGAAAGAACGCGGTCTTTTCTTTAGCCAACAAAAAGAAAAGAGAGGCTTCTAAAAAAGCCTCCCCGTTCTGCCAATTTCGAAAAATATATTAAGGTTTTAAAGGTTTTTTGGAGAAGAATTACTTCTTGCTGCCTTTGACGACGGCCTTGTCGATTTTGCCTTTGTTCTCGCCTTTGGATTTATGGACGAGAAGGGTGGCGTCTTGGTTCTTGGCCATTTCCTTGCAATAGGCTTCGGCTTCTGCGCGGGTGGCGAAGAGTTTGATGACCTTGTCGCTGCCCTGGATGAAGACCTGCCACTTGCCGTCTTTCTCCCTCTTGGAGACGTGATAAACCTTGGTTGCCATAATGTTCCTCCTAAATGGTTGTTATAGTAATTGTAATAAGTTTCTCGCAAAATGCTAAGACTTCCTTTAAGGAAAAACGAAAAATTTTTGCTTTTGACGTTTCAAAAGGCTTCCCAATATTGATATGCTAAATACCTATGAAGAAGCGTTTATTCAAATTACTTCCCTTGACCCTACTACCCGCCATCGCCTTTGGCGGATTTGCCCTTGGCCTAATCGATGGCCCAAATCAAGACGTCACCTATGCTTCCGATTACCCAAAGTCCATTTTGCCCTCCACGATTTACCTAGACGATTCTAGCGAAAGCGACATCAGGTCCTACTATAGCGATTTGGATGGGAAAAACCTTAACGGCAATGATCTTCTTAAGGCCCTTAAGCCGATTCTTAGCAACGGCCAGAAATACCATAGCTACGACGTTAGCGGCGGGGCCGACATCTGGAAGATGTATGAGATCACCGACCGCGATTGGGATCTTTCTCCCGCGGATAAGACCACTACGGGCCATTATGACGCAGAAACCAACACCATCACCAATTACCAATATGGAACGGGAAGCTCCAATGTCGGCAGCAACCCCTATGTCCATACCCTTTACCATAATCGCGGCGAGGCCGATGGCAACGTCAAAGCATGGGATTTACATGGCAAAGACGGTGGGACCGATAGGGAACACATCTGGCCCAAATCCAGGGGCTTCGACGATGATGCGACCGGCAAATATGGCGCTAGGGGCGACATTATGCATTTGTGGAGCGGCGACCATAGCGTCAATTCCTACCTCCACAACAACCTCTCCTATGGCTTCGTTAACCCTGACCACATCAGCAAAGACGGGGCAAGTTACGCTTCCTATCTAGAAGGCAACTATGTCGGTACTTCCGCCACGCTAGGAAGCGGCAACGTATTCGAACCGCAGGATAGCGACAAAGGCGATATCGCCCGCGCCTGCTTCTATATGGTCGCTAGGTATAACAACCTCGCGGGAAACGACGACACCATCGATTCCGGCAATCCCAACCTATTCCTAAGCAGCGACACCAACACCGATACAATCACCTCCACCGCCTCTACCCCCGTTAGTATCGGCATCATCCAGGACCTAGTCGCCTGGCATGAGCTAGACCCGGTCGACAATTACGAAATCCACCGCAATAACCTCGCCTATAGGAATTACACCAATAACCGCAACCCGTTCATCGATTTCCCCGATTGGGTTGAGGCCATTTGGGGCAAAGCCACCTACGATTCCTCTTCCCATAAGGTAACCGCCTATGACAATACCCCTAGCGGAAAAGCCTCGCCCTCGACCGATTCGATCAATGGGAAAACCCTAGTAAGCCTCGCCTTATCGGGCAGTTTGAACAAAATCTCCTATAAGGCCGACGAAACCTTCGACCCCACGGGGCTAACCATCACCGCCACCTATGACGATGCTTCCACGGCCAACGTCACAACCTCCGTGAAGTGGCCTTCCCTAGAAGTCGGCATGACTTCCATCAAAGGCACCTATACCCAAGGTTCGGTTTCGTTGCAGGTCGAAGTTAACGGAATCACCGTAACCGAACCCCTTGCCTTGACTAGCCTAAGCGTAAAAGGCGTGCCCAGTAAGGTCGACTATACCGCCGGAGACACGTTCGATCCAACCGGATTAACCGTGACCGCGGGGTATAACGATGGGACTACGGAAGAAGTGACGAGCAAAGTCATTTGGGGCGAATTAAGCGAGGGCAGTCATTCCGTTACGGGCACCTATACCTATAAGGACGTAAGCAAAACCGTCACGGTCTCAGGATTGACGATCACTAAGGGCAGCAATAACTTCCTGGTGATCGGCATCGTCATGATCATCGTCGTGCTCGTCTTGATCGTCGTCATCTTCGTCATCTATTCCACCAGAGGCAAAAGATCGGCCAAAAAGGCGGCGAAGATCATCGCCAAAACCGTAGCTGGCAAATCTACCAGCAAAAGCACTTCTTCTAGTGGCAAAAAAAGAGCCACTAGCAGCAAAAAGAGCTCAACCACGAAAAAGAAATAAGCACAAATATCGATAAAGCCAGACGTCTCAATCTGGCTTTTTCTTTATGGATAAAGGGCAAAGGAAAATAAAAAAAGGCGACCTTGCCGGTCACCTCCCAAGCCAATCGATCAGGTGGCTTCCCTGTCTCACCCATGGAATCGAGCTTACGCTTTATTCCTTCTTCGCTAGGTGACCAGCGCCGGCTTCCAGGAGAGGGCCTTTGTCCTCGGCCTTTCCCTTTCCGGTCAGAGGCGCGATTCCCGTTCGCGTCCGACGGTGGCGGATCTAGTCAACAATCCACCTTCTTGAGTAGTACTCCCGAATCGCTTCGGAAGGATCGCCCCCGGCTTTGCAGGAGAACTCCCTCGCGGGAACTTCCCTAGCCGGACACCCTTATTCTTACCTAAGGGGCGGACCACTCCAGATGACGTCTTTGCCATCACCCTTCTTGCGGCGGGGTTCCTTTGCCGCCCGGTTACTTAACGGGTTGCCTGCTTCGTGAGTAGGTACCCTAGCCGGTCCACCATCGCTTGCGCGAGGTGCGCTTCCCTTCGAACCGAGGCTTTCGTCTCTGGCCCTTCTCGCGGAAGGAAGTCATTCCGCCTGGCTTATCGGGCTCAACCTTGATGCTATCGCGGCTTCCCTAACCAGTAACGCGAGATTTCTCTCACGGCTCCGATCGGCACCCCTTGCGGTGCGCCTTCTTGCGGCCGACATTACGCGAGACCGCCCGTCTTTGCGGGAACCCTGCCTTTTGGCAACGCCCCTATACGGTTCAGGTTAGTTCTACCTAACCCCCAGGTTCGACTCGCTGGCATTCATCCCAGCGTTTCTTAGGACCGAATTCCCAGGTCCTCCGGCTTCTGCAGGTCCGGCCAGGTTGCCCTGACTGCCCTCTTCCGGTTCCGTCGGTTGCCCGACGTTGCTTGGCTTGGCTCGGGTTTCCCCTACCCCTTCTCAGCACCCAAGCAAGGTGCTCCGGATTGTGCCCGCATCCATCCTCTCGAATCGACCGGTATCCGGCGCTCGCATCGCTGCGAGGGGTTCGCTCCCGATCCGCATTATCCTCGGATCTTCTTAGGGTCGAATTTCCAGACCCTGAAGCTTGACGGGCTCCGACCGATTTCTCGGTTGCCCTAGCTTCTGACAACAAGGATTTGACCTCGTTGCGGTTCGGCCTCCGCTCGACTCGACTCGTAAGCGGGGTTCTTGGGATCGAATTCCAGATCCCAGAGCTTAGCGGGGATTTCTCCGTTTCCGGGGAGCCCTTAGCTCTTGGCTGTCGCCCTTTCAAGCGGCAGGAGCATAATTATGGAGATTTTTTGATACTTGTCAAGGGTTTTCAAAAAAATATTTTTAGTCGAAAACATTCGATAAAATCTAAATAATTTGTAATATTTACACAAAAAATAAAAATTTTTTTGAAATTATTTTGCGTTTTTTATGTAGAAAGTTGCCGCATCCGACACCAATTTACGATCGCTTTCATGCGTAAGCGTATGTAGCGCGTCCGTTGGGGTAAGGAAATAGATATCGCTGACCTCTTCCTTCTGGACCGTGGTATCCGTGGATTTGGCTTCTGCCAAAAAGAAGCTGACTCTCTTTACCCTTCCTGTTCTAGGGGAATAGTTGATGTCATATTGGTAGCCATCGATAAAGGAGACGTCTAATCCCGTTTCCTCCTTTATTTCCCTTCTTGCGGTGTCGTAGTCGTCTTTGTCATATGGTTCGACATGTCCTTTGGGCACGCTATAATGGCCCTTTGCCATATGCTCAACCAAGACCTTGCCTTTATGGAATACGACCGCACCACATGATTTTTCATGGACGCCGAGGATGTTGGCGAGGTAATCGATCTCATCTTCCCTAAGGCCGATGGCCTCCAAATATTCCCTAGCAGATCCAAACCGTTCCAAAAACCTTCTATAGAATTCGGGGATGAACTCGGTTCTAGGGGTCAAGACGAGTTCGGGAACGTATTTCCTTATTTCCCTTGTTTCCTTCGTCATCTTGGGAAGATAGGGGAAGGAAAGCATATAGTCCGCGTTGATATCGTCGATATGGACTCCCGCCAAAGAAAGAAGGATAAGGGTAAACACACCCGTCCTATCCTTGCCGGCGTTGCAATGGAACACCATCGGCTTTTTGGCGGAAATGAAGGTACGGAATATCTTCCTCGCGCTTTCTGCATCCACAATCATCTCGAAATAGGAATCGTATTGGTCCTCTTGGTTTTGGGGAATGCGGCCATTCCCGTTGACCTCGAGATGGTAGACTTCAAACCTAGAATCGGCGGCGCAGGGGTTTGGATCGGATTCCTGGTCCCTCTTTCCCCTTAGATCGATCACGGACTTGATTCCGATCTCAGCCATCTTATCCAAATCGCCCCTATCGGCTCTAGCTAAGGATGCCGAGCGATAGACATAGCCAAACGAGGTCGTCCCGAAATCGCAGGGATAACCACCCAAGTCACGGAAGTTCTCTACGTTATTAAATACAATTCTTCTTGCCATGCCACAAATATTAATATAGAGGAGGGAGTAAAGGCAAAAAGAAAGGGCATCCATTTGGACGCCCAATCTATTGCTTTTGGAAAGGTTATTCCTTGGCGGCTTTTTCGCCATTGGCCTTCTTGAGTTCTTCGAGAATGCCGGTGAGGAGTTCTTCCTGAGTGGGGGCAGGTTTGCCGGGTTCGGGAGGAACGGGCCTTTCTTCGGGATGCTTCTCGTAGTAGAGCTCGAGACGCTTCGCTTCGAGTTCTTCCCTCTTCCTAGCCGCGGTATTCATAACCTTGACGATGATGAAGAGGACAAGGGCGATGATGAGGAAGGAGATGATCGCGTTGATCAAGGTGCCCCAGTCGACGATGGCGGACATCTTAGAGGTAAAGGTGGTGCCATGTAGATCGTAGAGGCTAAGAAGGCTGTTCTTCCACTGAATGAAGTCGGTAGATTCAACAGTGATGGTCTTGCCTTGGGCGGCAGCGAATTCAATAACCATATCATTGGCTTCCGCAGTGGTGAAGAACTGACGGTTAATGACTTCGCCTCCATGTAGGAAGGCAGCGCCCTTCTGCGCATCGGTAACGGCGGGTAAAACCGTAACCAAACCCTTAAGACCACCAGGTACCGGCCAGGTAGCCAAGGATGTTAGCATGCTAACGAACGCATTGACGATTGCGGAGAACGCACCGCCGATGACGACACCAACGGCAAGCATGAACGCATTGCCACGGTTAATGAATTCCTTAAATTCCTTCCAAAGGCCTGCGCCCTTCTTTAGTGCTTTGTTTTTTGCCATATTTTTAATGACCTCCTAATAACATAAGCGCTTTAATTTTAGTAATCTTTGAGAATTTCACAACAAGGTAGAGCAAATTTTTTTCGAAAAACATCGAAGGGCACTAAGTTTCTACGAACTAGATAGCGTAAGCCGCTTACATATACGCGTGACGCATACATATATATTTAGGTTGTATCTAGCCTTATTCATTATTTCTTTAGGGATTAGATTTGAACGCGGGAAAACGCAAAATCCAACCACAATATTGGAGTTTTGCACGCTTTTTAGTGCTATATCCCAACTTTTTTCAATTCGCTTTAAAAGCCATCTAGAAAAATCCAGAGTCCGCTTATATCATAAAAATATGAACGGATTATTTACATTTGCATTCGATCCGGCCACCTTTGACTGGATTTCCATAGCCTTCTGGGTCATCGTCGGCATTCGCGTCATCATGGGTTTCTGGAACGGCGGTTTCAAGACCTTGATGAAAATCATAATCGTCGCCGCAGCGGTAGGTCTATCTTTTGCCCTTTGCAAAGTCGTAGGCGCTTGGATGGGCGATTTGGGCTTACGCAAAAGCATCCAGGACGCGCTTTATGACACACTAAGCAAATCCAACGAAGCCCTTGCGACGGAATTCACCAACGCAAAGCTGGATACCGCCTATGCTGGCTGGATCGCCTTAGGCAACGTGGGCACCAAGCAAGACATGATCGTCCAGCTTTTGCACCAGGGCTATTCCAGCATGTATATCCCAAGCGGCATCTACACCACCTTGGATAACATGATCCTCGCCGGCATCCCCGCCGAAACCGATTTGACCACCACCTTCACCTTCGCAAGCATCATCTCCACCAACGTCGCAAACGCGGCTTTGATAGGCATTGGCTTCCTCACCATATTCTTAGCGGTATTCATCGTCGGGATGATCATCATCGCCTTGTTCTCCCGCGCAAGCAAACTCGCTGGCAAGAAGCCAAGCTTTGGCAATAGGCTCCTTGGCATCGTCATCGGATTAGGATACGCCTTCATCATATGCTGGAGCGCCTCCATCGGTATCAAATCCCTTATGACCGCCTTCCCAGTCTTCAACGACTTCGTCAATAACTCCATGCAGCTAGAAAACGATAGCTATTGGAACATTGGCAAATTCTTCATCAACATCAACTTTGGATACTCAGACCTACTCAACTGGTTTCTGTCTTTGGTGTCTTCTACCGCAAGTTCCACTAGCGCTACAAGCAGCGCATCATCAATTTGATTTTTCAAGGATTTTCCTAAAAAGAATGAGGACGTGCCTCATTCTTTTTCTTTATATATAACGCGCGTAACGCGGGAGAAAACTAGCGCCATAGCAATAAATTGAAAAAACTTTGTACACTGTATAAATCTTTCACGGTTTTCATCCACTTTCACGATTAAAAACCCGCCTATTTTTTCTACGAGAAAACTACTAAAAACGCGAGTACGTACATAGTTTTTCAAGATTAACCAAACTTACTTTGCGCATGAAAAAATCCCTTCTCATCTTTCTAAAGAAAGGAATTGAAATTATTACGTAGTTCTATAGAATAATCGACACAAATGCCCTTCTTGGGCTTTGGACATTGACCTCGTCCAGATCTTGCAAGGTTAGCGACGCATCCTGGATTGGGTTTATTAGCCTCTTCAGAGTCGAAACGAAAGGAGTAAAGAGTATGTTACAAGTAGCAAAAAGAGATGGATCCGTAGTCCCATTCGACCTAAAGAAAATCGAGAACGCACTAGAGAGGGCGTTCACCGCAGAACACAAAGAAGTAAATCCCGATATCATTGAGCTTTTGGCCCTTCGCGTCACCAGCGTATTCAACGATAAGGTCAAAAACGAGATCATCGGCATCGAGGACATCCAAGACGCCGTCGAATTGACCCTCCTCCAGACCGGTTATGTCGATGTTGCCCGTTCTTATATGGATTATCGCGCGAAGCGCAGCGCCATACGCAACGTCAAGAACACTTCCTTGGACTTCAAAAACGTCGTCGACAACTATCTACGCGTCGCCGACTGGCGCGTTAAGGAGAACTCCACCGTCACCTATTCCGTCGGCGGCCTAATCCTTTCCAATTCCGGCGCCGTTACCGCCAACTATTGGCTAAGCGAGGTCTATGACAAGGAAATCGGCGACGCCCACCGCAACGCCGACATCCATATCCATGACCTTTCCATGCTTACCGGCTATTGCGCCGGATGGAGCTTAAAGCAGCTCATCCAGCAAGGCCTTGGTGGCGTCCCCGGAAAGATCACCTCCGCCCCCGCAAAGCACCTTATGACCCTATGCAACCAGATGGTCAACTTCCTAGGCATCATGCAGAACGAATGGGCCGGCGCCCAGGCGTTCTCCTCCTTCGATACCTACCTAGCCCCATTCGTCCGCGTCGATCACCTCACCTATAAAGAGGTTAAGCAGTGCATCCAATCCTTCATCTTCGGCGTCAATACCCCATCCCGTTGGGGTACCCAGTCTCCGTTCACCAACATCACCTTGGACTGGAATTGCCCCGATGACATGATCAACATGCCCGCTATCGTCGGCGGTAAGGAAATGGACTTCACCTATGGCGATTGCAAAGAGGAGATGGCCATGGTCAACAAAGCCTTCATCGAAACCATGATCGAAGGCGATGCCAACGGACGTGGATTCCAATATCCCATCCCCACCTATTCCATCACCCGCGACTTCGATTGGTCCCCCACCGAGAACAATAAGCTTCTCTTCCAGATGACCGCGAAATACGGCACCCCCTACTTCAGCAACTACATCAATAGCGACATGAAGCCGAGCGATGTCCGCTCCATGTGCTGCCGCTTACGTCTAGACCTTCGTGAGCTCCGCAAGAAATCCGGCGGCTTCTTCGGAAGCGGCGAATCCACCGGTTCGGTCGGCGTCGTCACGATCAACATGCCCCGTATCGCCTACCTCGCCACCGATAAGGAAGACTTCTATGTCCGTTTGGACAAGCTAATGGACATCTCCGCCCGCTCCCTCTCCGTGAAGAGGCAGACCATCACCAAGCTACTAGAAGCCGGCCTATATCCCTACACCAAGCATTACCTCGGCTCCTTCAACAACCACTTCTCCACCATCGGCCTAGTCGGTATGAACGAAGTCTGCCTCAACGCCAGGTGGCTAAAATGCGACCTCACCAACAAAGCGGCCCAGGATTTCACCGTCGAAGTCCTCAACCACATGAGGGAAAAGCTCTCCGACTACCAGGAGAAATACGGCGACCTCTATAACCTAGAGGCGACCCCCGCGGAATCCACCGCCTTCCGTCTTGCCAAGCACGACAAGCAGCGCTACCCCGACATCATCTGCGCCTCCAAGGTCGGCGAGACCCCCTACTACACCAATTCCAGCCATCTTCCCGTCGGCTACACCGAAGACATCTTCTCCGCCCTTGAGATCGAGGACCAATTCCAGACCCTCTATACCTCCGGCACCGTCTTCCACGCCTTCCTTGGCCAAAGGCTTCCCGACTGGGAATCCTGCATGAAACTCGTCAGGAAGATCGCCGAGAACTACAAACTTCCCTATTACACGATGTCCCCGACCTATTCCGTCTGCTCCGAGCACGGATACCTCACGGGCGAACAGTGGAAGTGCCCCCATTGCGGCAAGGAAACCGAAGTCTATTCCCGTATCACCGGCTACTACCGTCCCGTCAAGAACTGGAATGCCGGCAAGGTCCAGGAATTCAAAATGAGGAAGACCTACGTCTATAACGATTCCCAACAGCCCGAAGTCGAAGAAGGCTCTTGCTGCAAGGTCGAAACCAAGGTTGAGGAAGCCCCGAAGGTCACGGAGCTCATGCTCTTCACCTCCCCCACCTGCCCCAACTGCAAGACCGCCAAGATGCTTCTTGACCGCGAAGGCATCGCTTACCGCCAGCTAAACGCCATCGAGAACAAAGAGCTAACCGAAGCCTATGGAATCAAGCAGGCCCCGACGCTACTAGTTCCTAACGGCACCTCCTATATCGCCTACGACAACGCCTCCCAAATCAAAGGCTACATCGAAAGCACCCATAAGAAAGACTAAGCTTCACCGCAAACCCTAAGCAGGCTCCTCGAAAGGGGAGCCTCTTTCTTAGAAACCCCCATCGAAAGGAAGAAACAACCATGCATGACGCCATTATCATCGGAGGTGGCCCCGCGGGAATGACCGCGGCCCTATATCTCCTTCGCGCTGGCAAATCCGCGCTCATCCTCGAAAAGGAATCCTTCGGAGGACAAATCGCCCGCTCCCCAAGGTTAGAGAATTTCCCCACCACCATCTCGATCTCCGGGATGGAATGGAGCGACCAACTATTCGACCAGGTCACCAAACTCGGTGCGGATTTCGATATCGCCAACGTCCTTGGCGTCGAAAAGAGGGAAAACGACTTCCTCGTCCATACCGATTATGGCGATAAGGAAGCGAAATCGATCATCATCGCCACCGGCTGCGACCACCGCAAACTAGGTCTGGATAGGGAGGAAGAGCTCGTTGGCAAAGGCATTTCCTATTGCGCCACTTGCGATGGTTCTTTCTTCCAGGGCAAAGACGTCATCGTCATCGGCGACGCCAATACGGCCTTGCAATATACGATCGCCCTATCCCCCATCGTAAGAAAGCTTACCCTCATCACCTTATTCGACCGCTTCTTTGCCGACGATATCTTGGTGAAAAGGCTAAAAGGACTGCCTAACCTTTCCATTTACCACAACAAAAACGCGGTTGAATTCCTAGGCCAAGATTCCCTAACCGGCGTCTTATTCGAAGACACCAAAACCAAGGAAAGGGAGACCTTCCCCTGCGATGGCGCCTTCATCTGCATCGGGCAGGTTCCCCATAACGAGCCCTTCGCCGAATTCGTGGATCTTTCCAAAGGGTTCATCGTCACCGACGAAGGCATGGCCACCAAAACCCCGGGCATCTTCGCCGCGGGCGATTGCAGGGAAAAGAAAATCCGACAGGTCATCACCGCCACAAGCGATGGTGCCATTGCCGGAATCTCCTGCGCGAATTACCTCAATTCCCTTTAATCGTCATAGCCCCTAAGCTTCGCGCTAGGGACATAACGCTTCATTATTTCCAAAAACCTATGGGCTTTCTCTCCGCAGACGGAGTGGAAGCCCCTTTCTATACATCCTTCGCTATCGATATATAGCTGCATGGCATATCTTGGCGAGCCCTCGATTAGCCTTCCAATCTCCTCGATATCTTCCTCGGTATGGAATTCGTCGATGATCGTGGTGCGGAATTCGTAGGGGACTCTTCCCTCTTTTAAGAAAGCGATCGATTCCTCGACATTGGAGGTATCGTAATTGGGGATACCGATGGTCATGCCGTATTTCTTAAGCGAGTTCTTGATGTCCATGGCGATAAGGTCCACCACTCCTTCATCGACGATCTTCCTTAATAAGGCAGGACGGAAGCCATTGGAGTCTAGCTTTATCTTATAGCCTAACCCCTTGATGTCCTTCATCTTCGCGATGAGGTCATCGCCGCCTAGGGTAGGTTCGCCACCGGTGATGCAAACGGCTTCCAAAATGCCTTGCCTCCTCTTTAAAAAGGAAAGGATTTCCTCATAGGGGATAACGGGCAAAGACTCTGGGCGTAGGACCAAATCGCTATTATGGCAATAGGGGCAGCGGAAGGGACAACCGCTTGTGAACAAAGTCGTGGAGATGTTCCCATCGAAGTCCACCAAAGAGAGTTTTTCCCAGCCGTTGAAGTTCATAGAGAAAGTTTACCACAACGCCATGGAAGTATGCAGGAGAAAGGATAGGGGGAATAGGGGGTTTCTTACCCCTTCGCTTTATGCAAAAAATCACCATAAAACCTGCAAAACCCCGGTTTTTCTTTTGAAATTGAAGGATTTTTCCCTTCTTTTTCGTATGCAAAAATATAGCCGTTATTTTGAAGTTCCATCTCCCCCAAAATCTTCCCTATAGTATAATCGTATTCAATAAGGGAGGAATCCAATTATGTCCTATGCCGATAAAGTTTTCGTCGATAACATCAACGACATCCTAACTAACGGAGTCAGTGATGAACACCTTCAGGTCCGCCCCCATTGGGAAGACGGCACACCAGCCCATACCATTAAGAAATTCGGAATCGTAAACCGCTATGACCTTTCCAAGGAGTTGCCCATCATCACCATCCGCAGGGCAGCCTTCAAAAACTGCATCGATGAGATTCTTTGGATCTATCAGAAGAAGTCCAATAACATCCACGACCTCCATTCCCACATCTGGGATGCCTGGGCCGACGAGAACGGGACCATCGGCAAGGCCTATGGGTACCAGCTTGGCAAGAAGCACATCTACCCGGAAGGCGAATTCGACCAGGTGGACCGCGTGCTCTACGACCTCAAGAACAACCCGACGAGCCGCCGCATCATGACGAACCTCTACAATTTCGATGAGCTCCATGAGATGGCCCTCTATCCCTGCGCCTACTCGCTTACTTTGAACGTCTCCGGCGATACGCTGAACGGCATCTTGAACCAGAGGTCCAACGATATGCTGACCGCGAACAACTGGAACGTCCTCCAGTATTCGATCCTTCTGATGATGTTCGCGCAGGTGAGCGGCTTCAAGGCCGGCACTTTGCTCCACGTCATCGCCGACGCCCACCTCTATGACCGCCACATCGAGCTCGCGAAGAAAGTCATCGCCAAGCCCCAGCATCCCGCCCCGATCTTCCACATGAACAAGGACGTCAAGAACTTCTATGACTTCAA
>JAILEX010000054.1 GCA_024687185.1 Bacilli bacterium
CCTTTACTTCTAGCGAAGCGTTTTCTTATGGTGGCAAAAGTAATGTCATGGGCGTGTATCTAAGCGGGGCCGCCGCAAGCGGAAAGAGCTATTCCGTTTCCATATCCGTCGGGGATACCTTGATAGGCAACTTTACCCTAGGCTATGCCAAAGCCGCCGTGGCGATAGGCTCAATGCTTGATGCTCCAGTAACGGGCAGGGTCTATATTTCCATCACCAACATCACTAGCGCTTGCTACGTCCAATATCTAGCCGTGCATCTCAACTAAACTTTCCCTGGCGAGAAATCAAACCTATTGACATTGTTTTTCCTTCACGTAATATTTGCCCATCGGCAACGAAGGGAAAGAGTAAGTTCGACCCCGGCCCAAAAGAGAAATCCCCCATTGGCTGGAAGGGGATGGGCAAAGACGAACCGAACATGGTCCTAGAGCCGCTTAGGCGAAACTAAGTAATCTAAGCCGGGGGCGCCCGTTAAAGCGCGAGGGTATATCCGATAATGGGAGTACCTAGTAAGGCCATCATGGTGACATGGTGACGAATCAAGGTGGTAACACGGGTCTCTAGTAGCGTCTCGTCCTTGGATATGAGCAAGGAGAGGCGTTTTTTCTTCCCTTGCGGAAAGGAGAAGGATGGCCGAAATAGAAATTAGGAACCTAGAGAAATCCTTCGATGGCAAAAAGGTGCTCGACGGCATTTCCTTAGATATCGAAAAAGGCGATGTCTATGGGATCCTCGGACTTAGCGGCGCGGGCAAGTCGACCTTGGTTCGTTGCATCAACGGATTAGAGATTCCAGATAGCGGCGAAATCTATTATAAAGGCGAGCTCCTTTGCTCCAACAAAAAGAGGATCGAACCTCAAAAACGCCGCAAAATCGCGATGATTTTCCAGCAATTCAACCTTATGGAGCAGCAAAGCGTGCTCAAAAACGTTGAGTTGGCCCTTGAGATAAAAGGGGTGAAGGGAAAGAAGGAAAGAGAAGAAATCGCCTATGCCTGCCTTGAAAAAGTCGGGCTTAGGGAGAAGGCAAAAGCCTATCCCAGCAGCCTTTCAGGAGGCCAAAAGCAAAGGGTCGCCATCGCTAGGGCGCTAGCCTTGGAACCCGAGGTGATCCTAAGCGACGAAGCCACTAGCGCGCTTGATCCAGAGACAACCGAGTCGATTCTTGAGCTATTAAAAGACCTCAATAAGGAACTAGGCATCACGATCATCATGATCTCCCACCAACTTAGCGTAGTGGAACAGATCTGCAACAAGGTTGCGATCCTAGATAAGGCAAGGCTAGTGGAACAAGGGGACCTCTCCGACGTCTTCCTTAATCCCTCTACCGATATCGCTAAGTCGCTTATCTACACCAACCACGTCCATACGGCGCTAAACGAACACCATTTCATCAGGTTGCTATTTAACGGCAACGCCGATGAACCCCTTATCGCCAATATCGTCCAAGATTGCGCGATCCTAGTATCCGTCGTCTATGCCTCCACCGAGGTAATAGGCGGTAAGGTATACGGCCAAACCGTCATAAAAAGGCCAAAGGAAGTCGCCGATCAGAATAAACTTAAGAAATATCTAGAACTCCATCACGTGGAGTATGAGGAGGTGAAGAAAATTGGAGTGGAGTGAATTCTTCTTGGCGTTCGCGGAAACTCTGGGCATGACCGCGATTGCCACTGTCCTCGCATATCTCGTGGGGATGCCCCTAGGGATACTTCTATATAGCACGGGTAAGAAAGGGCTTAAGCCGAACAAATGGCTGAACCTGGTCCTAGGCTTCTTGACCAATGTCTTACGTAGTGTGCCCTGTCTAATCCTCATCATCGTTCTTATCCCTCTAACTAAAGGCGTATTCGGTAGGGCGACGGGAGAATGGTATACGATGATCATTCCCCTCTTCTTCGCATCGTTCGCCTATGTAGGTAGAGTCGTTGAGTCCTCCCTTAACGAAGTGGATCCTGGGGTCGTCGAAGCCTCTAGAAGCATGGGCGCCTCTACCTTCCAGATCATCACCAAGGTCTTGTTAAAAGAGGCGCGCCCTTCCTTATTGATAGGAGTGGCCATCTCAACCGTATCGATCCTTGGCTATACCGCATTCGCCTATGACTTCGGGGCAGGTGGACTTATCGCTAGGGCCTATAGCATCTACCACAATTACCCTATGAACTATCTGTCCCGTCCAGACATCTGGCTCATCCTCATCCTAATCGTCGTCTTGGTCCAGGCGATTCAGGAACTTGGCTTATTCCTAGCCAAAAGGACCGACAAAAGGAGATTTGCAAAATGAAAAAGTCACTACTATTCGCTTCGATTCTTACCCTTGGTCTATTCTCTTGCGGTGGAGGCTCCAATAGTGCCACCACGATCACTATCGCCGCCAGCGAGCTTCCCCATGCCAAAATATTGAAGGAAGCCATCGCCCCCATATTGAAGGAGAAGGGCTTTGATTTATCCGTCACCACCTTGGAGTGGACCCAACAAAATAGCGCCGTGGCACGCGGGGAATATGACGCCAATTACTTCCAGCACCTTCCATATCTAGAATCCTATAACGCGGAAGCCGGCGAAAGCGGCGCATTAAAGATGGTTTGCAAGGCCCACTTCGAAAAGCTTTGCCTCTATGCTTCCGATACCTCCCATAAGACGGTTGCAAATGGGGATACCATCGAACTCGTCAATGACGTCACCAATATCGAAAGGGCCTTGTTGTTATTAAAGGATAACGGGATTATCTCTAGCATCAGCGAATCTTGCTACAAAGACGGTGCTTTCACGACCTTCAATACCACTAACCCCAATAGCCAAGTCACCTTCGCGGATAGCTATAATAACTGCAAGCTAACCTGCATCCAAGAAAGCAACCTCGCCATCTCCCTTTCCGACTATAACTTCGGTATCCTTCCTGGTAATGCCGCTTTAACTGGTTTAGGAGATGATTACGCCACTAGGATCGTCTTTGGCGAAAAGATTTCGGACGAGACCTTATCGTTAAGGGCAAACGGGATCGTCGTTA